>CAKTAT010000036.1:0-19743 GCA_934532365.1 uncultured Faecalibacterium sp.
TGGGCAGACAGCGTGAAGGACAGCTACAAGGCCGGGCTGGAGATCATTGCCCTGAACCGCAACGAGCTGCTGCAGGACGTGCTCGGCGCACTGGCCGATATCCGGGTGCCCATCTATGCCATGAACGCCCGTCAGGTAGAAAACAACTGCGCCGTGGTCAGCCTGACCATCGGCATCAACAATACCGAGCACCTCAACCGTGTGGTGGCGCGCCTTTCCAAGGTGCGGGACGTGCTCAAGGTGACAAGGAGTTAACGCAATGCGAGCAGTTATTCAGGCCGTGTCCTCCGCCAGTGTGCGGGTGGAAGACGGCGAGCCCCGCGCCATCGGGCCGGGCATCATGATCCTGCTGGGGGTCAGAGACACCGACACGCTGGATATCGTACCAAAGCTTGCCGATAAATGCGCGGGTCTGCGCATTTTCCCGGATGCCGAGGGAAAGCTGAACCTGAGTGCCCAGGATCTGGGCTATTCCGCGCTGGTGGTCAGCCAGTTCACCCTTTACGGCGATACCAAAAAGGGCTACCGTCCCAGCTTTATCAAGGCCGCAAAGCCGCCCCTCTCGGTGGATGCCTACGAGCTGTTCCTTGCTGAGATGGGCAAGCACGGCCTCAAGGACGTGCAGCACGGCGAGTTCGGCGCGCATATGCAGGTGTCGCTGGTGAACGAGGGCCCCTGCACCATCATCATTGATACCGACGAGTGGAAAAAGAAGGAGTAACGATGCAAGGCTTTCACATTCCTGCGGCACCGCCGCTGTATACCAATACCTTTCTGCTCATCTCCGATGCGGGCCATGCCGTGGTCATCGACCCGGCGGCAGAGGTGCACAGCTACGATGAAATTTTAAAGCAGCACAACGCCACCCTTACCACCATTCTGTGCACCCACGGCCACTACGACCATGTGGGCAGCGCCGCCGCCCTGAAGGCGGAGTGGAACGCCACCCTCTACTGTGAAAAGGCAGACCTTGCTAGGGACCGGATGTACCCGCTTTCCGCTGCGGACTGCGGCTATACGGAAGGGGAGCAGATCGCGGTGGACGAGCTGCGCTTTACCGCGTGGCACACCCCCGGCCACACACCCGGCAGCGTGGTGCTGCTGTGCGGCGAGCATCTTTTCTGCGGGGATACGCTGTTTGCGGGCAGCATCGGCCGCACCGACCTTGAGGGCGGCAGCAGCGCACAGATGGCGGAAAGCCTGCGCAAGCTGGCACAGCTGCCCATCCCCCGCGAAACACAGGTGCTGCCCGGCCACGGTGAATTTTCCACCTTTGGCGCGGAGCTGGACAACAACTACTATATCCGCAGCGCTGTGCGCGGCGGCAACGACATTTTTTAAAGAGAGAACGACATGAAGATCTATATCACTGGGCTGCCCTCCGGGTACGAGGTGGAGCACCTTGCCCGCCTGTTTTACCCCATGGCACCCCTGACCCTGACCCCGCCGGAGCCTGCCGAGGACTGTCTGTGGGCAGAAAAGACCGATACCGGTCTGCGGGTGCTGGTGCGGCAGGGGGAAAAGAGCAAAACGCTGGAAGCCCCGCTGCCGCTGCCGGTGGAGCAGGGCGGGGAAACCCCGGAGTTTGCCCTTGCCAGCCTGACCTACGATCTGCTGCGCCAGTGGACGGGCATTCGCCCGCCCTGGGGTAAAATGACCGGTGTGCGCCCGGTGCGCCTGATCCACGATAAGCGCGCCGCCGGGTGGAGCGAAGAACAGATCGACCGCTTCTTTTTGCAGCGGTTCGACTGCTCGGAGCAAAAATACGAAATGGCGAAGGAAATTGCAGACCTGCAGGAGCCTATTTTGCAGCTGGGCAGCGCCCCCAAGACCTATAGCCTGTATATCGGCATCCCGTTCTGCCCCTCCCGGTGCAGCTATTGCAGCTTTGTCAGCTGCAATCTGGACCGCGACCGCAAGCTGGTGCAGCCTTATGTGGACTGCCTGTGCAGGGAGGTGGCGGAGATCCGGGTGCAGGCCGAGCGGGCCGGGCTGACCTTGTGCAGCATCTACATCGGCGGCGGCACGCCCACCAGCCTTTCCGCTGCCCAGCTGCGGCAGCTCATGGGCACCGTGCGGGAGAATTTTGACCTGAGCAAGGTCGTAGAATATACCGTAGAGGCAGGCCGCCCAGACTGCACCGATGCCGAAAAGCTGGCGGTCATCAAGGAATACGGCGCTACCCGCATCTCCATCAACCCCCAGACCTTCTCGGACGCGGTGCTGGCCAACATCGGCCGCAAGCACTCGGCACAGGATATTCTGGATTGCTACGCCGATGCCCGCCGCGCCGGGCACGAGGACATCAACATGGACCTCATTGCCGGTCTGCCCGGGGATACGGTGGAGGGCTTTGAGCACAGTCTGCGGCAGGCTATTGCCCTGCAGCCGGAGAACATCACCGTCCACACCCTTACCCTCAAGCGGGCGTCCCGCATCGTCATCGAGGATCAGAAGGAGAACGACTACGCGGACGTAGCCGCCATGCTGGAAAAATGCCATCTGCTGGCCGAAGCGGGCTACCGCCCCTATTACCTCTACCGGCAGAAGAACACGCTGCAGAATCTGGAAAACGTGGGCTGGTGCAAGCCGGGTCACGAGGGTTACTATAATATCTATATCATGGAGGAAGTCCAGACCATCCTTTCGGCGGGTGCGGGCGGCAGCACCAAACTGGTGGCCGATGGAGGCAAACGGATGCAGCGCATCTTCAATTTTAAGTATCCGAACGAGTATATCCAGCGCTTTGCGGAGGTACTGGAACGGAAAAAAGGAGTGGCTGAGTTTTATGATCACGATCTGGGTACCGAAACGACTGGTTGAAGTAGATCTTTATAACGTAGCAGCCCGCAGCCCGCAGGCACTGGCACAGCTGAGCGAGAACAGCTACGCCCGGCGGGTGCAGTATGCCGCCCAGAAGGTGCGCGGCTCCGGGGCAAAGATCGTTATGCTGACCGGCCCTTCGGCCAGCGGCAAGACCACCAGCGCCCACTGTCTGGCAAAGGCGCTGGTACAGCAGGGCACCCCGGCACAGGTGGTCAGTCTGGACAACTTTTTTAAAGGCGCTGCCTACTATCCCAAAATGCCGGACGGCACGCTGGACTACGAAAACCTTGAAACGCTGGATCTGCCCCTCATCAAGCAGTGCCTGCGCCAGCTCAGCGAGACCGGTAAGACCGAGCTGCCCATCTACGATTTTGCCACCGAGCAGCGCGCTGCCGCGGTGGAGCCCATCGACCTGCAGGGCGGTGTGTGCATCGTGGAGGGCATCCATGCCCTGAACCCGGAACTGACCGGTCTTGTGCCGGATGACCAGATCTACCGCATCTACGCCGGTCTGCGGGAGGAATACTGCATTGATGGCCGCCGGGTCATCAATACGCAGGATATCCGCCTGTGCCGCCGCACCCTGCGGGATGCCGCAGCCCGCGGCCGCAGCCCTGCCAAGACCCTTTCCATGTGGGACAGGGTGCTGGATGGCGAGACCCGGTATATCAAGGGCTTCAAGACCACCGCAGATTTTCTGCTGGACACCTCCTTTACCTACGAGCTGGGATTGATCTCCCGGCTGCTGGGCGAGGTGCGCCGTCAGTTCACGCTGGAGGGCCATAACGCCGAGCTGTGGGACGAGACCGCCCGCCGCTTTGAGCAGGTAGATCCGCTGCCGCTGGAGCTGCTGCCCGCCGACAGTATGCTGTGCGAGTTCTACGGCAGCCGCACCTAACCGGTGAAAAATGCGTAAAATTTGTTTCCAAACCAGCACCAAACTGTAAAAATTGCGGTGCATTCGTTGCAATTGCCATAACGCTGCGCTATAATGGGAATACGACCCCGGTATAGCGCACAGGATGCGCAGCCATCTGCAGAGAATATACTGCCAGAATAAGAGAGGTGTCTATTATGGATTTTAACAAGCTCAAAGCAATGGGTCTGGAATATGCCGAAAAGGGCAAGAACGCCGCCATGGATCTGGCCGAAAAGGGTAAGACGCAGGCGCTTTTGGTCAACGAGCAGGGCAAGCTGCTCAAGGCACAGCGTCAGCTGGGTGCACTGGTCTACAGCCTTGCCAAGGGCAAGGAGGAAAACCAGCCGCTGGTGGATAAATACATCGAGATGATCGATACCATCGAGCAGGAGATCACCCGCCTGAAGGCTACCCTGACCCCTGCCGAGGCTGCTGAGGTGGACTACGAAGCCCCCGTGGAGGAGGCAGAAGAAGCCACCCCGGAACAGCCCGCCCAGCCTGCCCGCAAGACCTGCCCGCAGTGCGGTGCGCCCGTCTCGGACGATGCGCTGTTCTGCAATAAGTGCGGCGCACAGCTGTAAGCCGGTAACCGGAAAAAGCTGCAACAGGGCGGTATCCCCCACAGGACACCGTCCTGTTTTTGTGAAAAGCGCAGAAAACCATGAAAAATGCTGGAAAAATGCGCCTTTTTGCTTGAAAAAACGCAGCAGCTGCGGTACAATTTACAGTATCTTTTCAAAAGGAGATGGAACGTGTGCTGGACTGGAACCCACAGCCGCCCTATACGGCGGAGCAGCTGCTGCAGGTGATCCGCATCCTGCGGGATCCGGAAAACGGCTGCCCGTGGGATAAAGTGCAGACCCATGCGTCCATCCGCAAAAATTTTCTGGAAGAGACCTGTGAAGCGCTGGAAGCCATTGATGCAGACGACGCCGTTCTGCTCCGGGAGGAGCTGGGAGACGTGCTGATGCAGGTGGTGTTCCACGCCGCCATAGAGGAAGAGCGGGGACGCTTTACCTTTGAGGATGTGTGCCGCAATGTCTGCGAAAAGCTGGTGTTCCGGCACCCCAACATCTTTGCATCCTCCGCAGCGGAAAACGCCGGTATAAATGGCTGGGATGCGCTCAAAAATAAGGAAAAGGGGCGCACCACCCTTGCCGACGAGCTGGCCACCGTGCCCGCTACGCTGCCCGCGCTCATGCGGGCGCAAAAGCTGCAAAAGCGTGCCGCCGGGCATGGCCTTGGGCAGCAGGATGCAGCCGCAACGCAGCACCAGCTGGAAGCTGCCGTGCAGTCCTTTGCCACGGCAGACGCCGCCGCAAAGCAGGAGGCCGCAGGCCAGCTGCTGTTTGCAGCGGTAAACGCCGCCAGGCTTGCGGGGGTGGATGCAGAGGAAGCACTGACCTTTGCGTCCAAGCGCTTTGCACAGCAGTGTCTGGAACAGGAACAAAGCGGTACTCAGGTCGAATGACCTGCTCCGATAGAACGAGAGAATTTAAGACAAAAATCAGATGGAGGCAAATAATATGACCAAGACCGACTTGATCGCACAGGTTGCGGCAAACACCGAAATGAGCAAGAAGAGCGCCGAGCAGGCTGTCAGCGCCGTTTTTGAGGCACTGGGCAAGGCAATGACCGAGGGCGAAAAGATCACCATCTCCGGCTTCGGCACCTTTGAGGTGCGCGAGCGCGCCGAGCGTCAGGGCATCAACCCCCGCACCCGCGAGCCCATCACCATCGCTGCTTCCCGCAGCATCGTGTTCAAGCCCGGCAAGTCCCTGAAGGACACCCTGTAATCGGTTCTGTCACGCCGCCGCTGCCTGCACAAGGTGCGGCGGCTTTTTTGCTGAAAGGAAAGGAACAACGCCCATGCGTCTGGATAAATATCTCAAGGTCTCCCGCCTCATCAAGCGCCGCACCGTGGCAAATGAGGTGGCGGATGCAGGCCGCATCCTCATCAACGGCAAGGTCGCCAAGGCCAGTCAGGCCGTCAACGCCGGGGACATCATCGAGGTCACCTTCGGCAACCGTCCCATCAAGGTGCGGGTGCTCTCGGATGTGGAGCCCCGCACGAAAGACGTAGCCCGCGAGATGTACGAGGTGATCGCGGAATAACCGCCCTGCCTGCCCGCATACAATGCTGGCAGAGGGGGACTGCCTATGGAAAAAGCTGCCGCAAAGCCGCCGCTGCCCCATGACCTGATCCTGGAAAGCCGCAGCAGGCTGACCGTCACCGGGGTGCAGCGGGTGCTGCATTGCAGCGCCGAAAGCGCCGCGCTGGAGACCGGCAAGGGCATTTTGCACCTGTCCGGTGCGCAGATCAGTATGCAAACACTGGATCTGGAAGCAGGGGAGGCAAAGCTGACCGGGCGGTTCGATGGGCTGGAATACACCGCCGCCCACACAGCCGGGGGCTTCTGGCACCGGCTGCTGCGCTGATGGTGCAGGTGCTGCTGCCCGCCCGGCTCTTGCAGGAAGCCGCTGCCTGCGCTTTGCTGGGCGCTGCCCTTGGCGCGGTGCGGGCGTTTTTGCCGGTGCGGAGCAGGGCGGCTTTTGTGCCGGATATGCTGCTTTCCGGCGCGGTGCTGCTGGCGTGTCAGAGCTACGCCGCCGGGTACAGCGCCGCCGGAGTACTGCGGTGGTACATGGTGCTGGCAGCCTTTGCTGCCGCTCTTTGCACTGCCGGGGTGCTGGGCATCCCGCTGCGGGCGCTGGGGCGGGGGATAGGTGCTGTTTTGCGCCTGCCCGGCCGTATTTTGCACCGTTTTGCGGTGCAGCCTGTGCGCCGCTGGCGCGCTGCGGCCAAAACTGTCCGCAAATTACGCCGGAACGCAGAAAGAACCGCAAAAAAATCCAAAAAGAACTTGCCAAACCAGCGGGCATTGTTGTATAATTCAAACGTATCAAAGTAAGAGAACAGACGCAGAAGGTCTGCTGTTCAGACAGGAGCGTAAGGCAATGACGAATACGGGACGCAAAAAGCGCAGAAAGAATGCAGTGGTCACTATGGCGTTCCGCCTGTTTTTCGTGCTGCTTTTGCTGAGTATGCTGGCGGCTTATATCTCCAATCAGGTCACCATCAGCTCCAAGCGGGCAGAACTGGAAACACTGAACGAACAGGTGGCGCAGCAACAAACAGAAAATCAGGAACTGCAGCGCGTACTGAGCGGCGATGCCGACCAGATCACCGAATGGGTCGCACGCGACTCTTACAACTACGCCGCACCCAACGAGCGCATCTTTGTGGATGTGACCGGTAACTGACCACGCGGCAGGTCAAGAGTTTTGGAAAACAAGGAGTATTGAGTTTTGGCAATTGAGGTAGGGAACGTATTCGAAGGCCGCGTGACCGGTGTAAAGCCCTTTGGCGCATTTGTTGCGCTGCCGGAGGGACGTGTCGGCATGGTCCACATTTCCGAGGTATCCAACGAGTTCGTGCAGGATATCAACACTGTGCTGCACGATGGCGATGAAGTAAAGGTGCAGGTCATCAACATTGCACCGGACGGCAAGATCGCGCTGTCCATCAAGCGGCTGCTGCCCCCGGCTCCGCGTCAGCCCCGGGAAGGCCGCCCCGCAGGCCCCCGTCCGGGCGGTTTCCGCAATGGGCAGGAGGGTGGACGCTCCGGCGGCCCGCGCGGTGCAGGCCGTGCCCCCCGTGAAGGCGGCCGTGGCCCTGCCCGGGAGGCTGCACCCCGCGTGTGGCAGCCCAAGGCACCCGCTCGCTCCGACAACCTGAGTTTTGAGGACATGATGAGCCGCTTCAAGAGCCAGAGCGAGGAGAAGATGGCGGACCTCGATCACGAGACCAACAACCGCAGGGGCGGCGGCTATGCGCCCCGCAGCCGCCGTGGCCGCTAAGCCATCGTATCAGCTGGGATCACAAGGAACACAGGCAGGCCTGTCCCCGGTCGGACAGGTCTGTTTTTTCGGTACAGAACAGAAAGGAACTACCATGCCCGCAAAATTTGAACTGATCGCGCCCTGCTTTTTCGGGTGCGAATCCACCGCTAAATTTGAGCTGACCCGCATCGGCGCAGAGAACATCCGGGTGGAGGATGGCCGTCTGAGCTTCTGCGGCGGGGCAGAGATGATCGCCGCCGCAAACCTCAACCTGCGCACCGTGGAGCGCGTGATGCTGCTGCTGGCACGCTACAAGGCCTCTACCTTCGACGAGCTGTTCGATGGCGTGTATTCTATCCCGTGGGAGGAGTTCCTGCCCGCGGACGCTGCCTTCCCGGTCACCGGCTCCTCCCTGAACAGCCAGCTGACCAGCATTCCTGCCTGCCAGAGTGTCATCAAAAAGGCAGTGGTCAAGCGCCTGATGAAGGGGCACCGCACCACCGTGCTGCCCGAGAGCGGCGTGGAGTACAAGGTGCGCTTTATGCTGCGCAAAAATGTGTGCGAGATCATGCTGGACACCACCGGCGAGGGCCTGCACAAGCGCGGCTACCGTCGCAACGCCATGGAGGCCCCCCTGCGCGAGACGCTGGCGGCTACCATCGCCGACCTTGGCCGTGTGCGCCGCGACAGCCTGGTGGAGGACCCCTTCTGCGGCAGCGGCACGTTGCTGATCGAAGCCGCACAGAAGGCTATGAATATCGCCCCGGGTCTGAAGCGCCGCTTTGCTGCCGAGCGTTACAGCTTTGTGCCCGCCGCCCTGTGGGCAGAGCAGCGCCAGAAGGCACTGGCAGAGTCCAAGCTGGACGTGGGCTTTGAAGCCTTCGGCTACGATATCGACCCCGCCGCCGTGGCACAGGCCAACGCCAACGCCAAGCTGGCGGGTGTGGAGAACCGCTGCCACTTTGAGGTGGCGGATGTTGCCACCTTTGCCGCAAAGCCGGAGGCCATCGTGCTGACGAACCCCCCGTACGGCGAGCGTCTGGGCACCATTGAGGGCGCTGCCAAGCTGGCGCGCACGCTGGGACAGCAGATGGAAGCAAACCCCTGTGCCGGTCTGTACGCCATTACCGCCGATATGGATTTTGAGCTGCACTACGGCAAGCGCGCCAACAAGCGCCGCAAGATGTACAACGGCATGATCCCCTGCCAGCTGTATATGTACTATAACGCCCCCAAGACCGAGAAGGTGGCAAAGCCCATGCCCAAATCCGGCTTTGACGGCAAGCGCACCCATTTTGAAAAGAAGTAAGGGCATTTAAGCCCCGCTCCCGGCAGACATTACACGGAAAAGTGTGTCTTTTGCCGGGAAAATCCGGCACAAACACCCGCAGCCTGTCTTTTATACAAAAAAGACGGTCTGCGGGTGTTTTTAATGGGGGATAACGATTTCACAAAATTCGGCATAATGACAAATTACGGCAGTTTTTGCATCCGGTAGTTGCGTTGCCGAACAAAAAGGATTATACTAACCTTATTGACCGCAGGATACAAAAACTGTACAGAAAGGATGGCTGGCTCTTATGAAGGGACGGATGCGACCCTATCTGCCGGAACTGACGATCCGGGATTACAACACCTATATGCGTTATCTCCGCGGGGTGCGGCGGCAGATGTATAAGTCTTACGGCTTCTACGCCTGCCATCTGCTGCGCACCAACGGGGTGCTGTTTGCCATCCTGTCCGACAGTCTGGCGGGGCGTATGCCCACCTGCAAACGGCAGCGGGTGCCCGGTACGCCGTTCCGGCGCAGCATGATGTGCCAGACGCTGGGTATCCGGCAGGCGGCGCAGACAGAGATCCTGATGGGCTGGCATAATCTGCAGGACCGCAAGTACAGCGAGCTGCGCCCGGCTAAGCGCGTGCGCCGCGCAGTGGACAAGCTGCTGCTGCGCCGCGCCTACAACAAAGCCCGGCAGGAAAACCCGGCACTGGAACGGCTGTTTGCGCAGGAGCGGGAGCAGGCGGTGGTGCAGATGAACCTGAGCGCCAAAAACTACGCCCTTGCCGCCGAGCCCATGAGCAACGTTTACGGCGCTTTGTATTCCACGCTGGCTACGGACGACAACAATCAGCGCAAGAGTATGCGGTATATCGGCAGCTGCATCGGCCGCATTTTCTATCTGCTGGATAAGGCCGAGCGCTTTGAAGCCGACCGCCGCAACGGCCAGTACAACGTGTTTGTGGTCAACGAGCTCAACGGGCAGGCTGCCGCCATAGAGAACGCCCGGCGGCAGGCGCTGGCAGCGGTCAACGACCTGCTGCGGGCGTATAAGATGCTGGACCTCAAGCTGAACGACACCCTGCTGAACAATATCATGATCTTGGGCCTGCAGCACGCGGTCTACCCGCTGGAGCAGGACGCCGACACCGAAAAATGGGAGATCCCATGAAGAAACGAAAAAGCAAAAGCTGGTCCATGGCCTATTGCGGCATGGCAGCGGCACTGTGCGTGGCACTGATGCTGCTGGGCACCATCATCCCTATTGCCATGTTCATTGCACCGGCGGTGGCCAGCTTTCTCATCGCAACGGTGGGCATGGAGTGCGGTATCACTATGGCGTGGACGGCCTACGCCGCCGTCAGCCTGCTGGGGCTGCTCTTTGTGCCGGATAAGGAGATCGCCCTGATCTTCACCGTGCTGCTGGGCTATTACCCGCTGGTAAAGCCCCGGTTCGACCGCATCCGTCCCCGGGCTTTGCAGCTGGTGTGCAAACTGCTGCTGTGCAACGGGGCGGTGCTGGCCATGTACGGCCTGCTGCTGGTGCTGGTACCGGCGGGCAGTGTTTCGCAGGAGCTGCGCACCACCGCACTGGCAATGTCTCTGCTCACACTGGGCATGGGCAATGTGGCCTTTGCCCTGTACGACCGCGCACTGTGCAATATGTTGCTGCTGTACAAGCTGAAGTGGCAGCCCAAGCTGCATAAAATGCTGGGGATGCACTGAGATTTCCCAAAAACATTGAAAGAAGGAATGTATACCACAAGCTGACGCAAAGCGCCGGGCCACGCGGGTGACAGCCGTGAGGGTGACGAGGAGAGGAATCATCGAAAGATTCGGCGGATGTTTCTCCGGCTGAGGGCTATACCAGCCGCAGAACAGGGCAAAAACCGGCAGCAATACCGGAACAGAACCCTGCAAAGAAAGCCATACAAGAACATAGACTTTGATAGAGGAAACTGACTGTGCAGCAGCGCATTTTGGCGCGCCGCAGTCGGTCTGGAGGTATTTTGTATGTGTGGCATTGTAGGTTATGTTGGTATGCGTAGCGCCCAGCAGGTGCTGCTGGACGGCTTGGAGAAGCTGGAGTACCGCGGATACGATTCTGCCGGTGTGGCGCTCACCCAGAGGGACGGTATCCGCGTGGTCAAAAGCAAGGGGCGGCTTTCCACCCTGCGCGGCAAGTTGGAGGAACTGGCGCTGCCCCAGAGCGGCTGCGGCATCGGTCATACCCGCTGGGCGACCCACGGCGAGCCCAGCGACGTGAACAGCCACCCGCACTCCACGCCCCGGGTCAGCATCGTGCACAACGGCATTATTGAAAACTACGGCGCTTTGAAGGAGCGCCTGATCGCCAAGGGCTACACCTTTACCAGCGAGACCGACACCGAGGTGCTGGTAAAACTCATCGACAGCTGCTATCAGGGTGAGCCGCTGCAGGCTTTGCAGGCTGCGCTTGCCAAGGTACGGGGCAGCTACGCGCTGGCGGTGCTGTTCAAGGACTACCCGGACACCATCTTTGCGGTCAAGCGGGAAAGCCCGCTCATCGTGGGCTGGGGCGAGGGCGAAAACTTTGTGGCCTCGGATATCCCGGCACTGCTCAAGTACACCCGCCGGTACAGTGTGCTGGAGGAAGGGGACATGGCCGTGTGCACGGCACAGGGCATCCGCTTCTATAACGAGTTCGGCGAGGCGGTGGAGCGTGAAAAGCTGACCGCAGACTGGGATATGGAAGCAGCCGAAAAGGGCGGCTACCCCCACTTTATGCTCAAGGAGATCAACGAGCAGCCCGCCGCCATCACAGCAACGGTCAGTCCCCGGGTGGAGAACGGCCTGCCGGAGTTGCGCATCCCGGAATTGACGGACGAAAAGCTGCGCAGCATCAGCACGGTGCATCTGGTGGGCTGCGGCACGGCCATGCACGCCGGTATGGTGGGCAAGACCGCTATCGAGGCGCTGGCGCGGGTGCCCGCACAGGTGGATATCGCCAGCGAGTTCCGCTACCGCGACCCCATCCTGAAGCCGGAGGATCTGGTCATTATCATCAGCCAGTCCGGCGAGACCAGCGACACGCTTGCCGCCCTCAAGCTGGCTAAGAGCCGGGGCGTGCCGGTGCTGGCCATCGTGAACGTGGTGGGCAGCAGCATTGCCCGGGCAGCGGATTACGTCATGTACACCTACGCCGGGCCCGAGATCGCGGTAGCGTCCACCAAGGCCTATATGGTGCAGCTGTGTGTGCTGTACCTGTTTGCCCTGCGTCTGGCCTACGCACGCGGGCAGCTGACCGAGGAAAAGACCAAGTACTACACCGCCCAGCTGCTGCACGCATCCGAGGTCATCAAGCCCCGCCTTGCAGACTGTGAGCAGATTAAGTACCTTGCCAGCCGCTATGTGAACACCCAGAGCTGCTTTTTCATCGGGCGCGGGTTCGATTACGCTCTCTCGCTGGAGGGCAGCCTGAAGCTGAAGGAGATCAGCTATGTGCACTCGGACGCCTACGCAGCAGGCGAGTTGAAGCACGGCACCATCAGCCTGATCACGGACGGCGTGCCTGTGATTGCGCTGGCCACCCAGAAGAACGTCTACGAAAAGACCATCTCCAACGCCAAGGAGACCCGCAGCCGCGGCGCGCGGGTACTGTTATTCACCACCAAGGACGCGGAAGTGCCGGAGGGCGTTGCCACCGAGGTGATCCGCTTGGACGAGTACGATGACATCCTGATGCCGTTACAGCTCATCGTGCCGCTGCAATTGTTCGCTTACTATATGGCGGTGCTGCGCGGCTGCGATGTGGATAAGCCCCGCAACCTTGCTAAGAGCGTAACGGTGGAGTAACGGGGGAGAATAGAATACAACACAAAGCCGCCCGCTGCACGAAATGGTGTGCAGCGGGCGGCTTGTTATATGCGGAAAGAGCAGGGGAGCTTACCAGAACCAGTAGCGCTTCTTGAATGCGATGTAGGCAATGGCGATGATCACGATCACCACGCCGCCGGCAATAAAGAAGGTCCAGTTGATATTGCCGAACCGCAGGTTCTGGTTGGTCAGCAGGTAGCGGCCGGCAGTGTCGGCGGTGATCACGCCGTCCTTATAGCTGTTCAGGTACTGCCACTTGTTGGTGATGGTGTTGTACAGGTACAGGCGGGAGTAATTGCTCACATCCAGTTCCAGCTGCACCGCGCAGGGAAGGGTACGGCCGTTGTCCAACTCGAACTCCAGCCCTTCTGCGCTCTCGGTGAAGGTGATGGCAGTGTCGATCTCGCTGGTGGTGCTCTTTATGTTTTTGCCGGAAACGTTCAGGGTGTAGCCGTCGCCCACCACGCACAGGGTCTTGCCGGTGGTGCGCAGGGCGTTCAGGATATCGCTGGTCACGGTGGGGACCTCAGACTGGTTAAATACTACCTGATCCTCACTGCTGTCCTGAATGGTCTGCACCACAGGATCCAGCGGGATAGAAGTGCTGTTGTCCGGGGTGTCCGTGTTGTCAGTGCTGCTGTCGCTGCCGGAGGCAGCGTCTGCCGAGCGGTTCACGATGACCGTGACCATGGCAGTGGCTTTGCCGTTGGAGATGGTAATGGAGGTAGAACCGGTGCCTACCGCCGTGACCACGCCCGAGGGGCTGACCGTGGCAATGCTGCTGTTGCCGGACTTGAAGGTGAAGGACTGGGATGCACTGGCAGGGGTAGCCTTGGCAGTGATGGTACGGGTGGCACCGGGTTTGAGCACGATGTAGTTGGTGCTGGGGGTGATCACCTGACCGCTGTTGGACGAGGTGCCAGTGCTGCCGGTGGAATCCGTGGGCAGGGCCAGCACCGTAACGGTGGTGGTTGCTACCACAGAGCCGCAGGTGGCGGTAATGGTGGCTTTGCCGGGGGCTACGCCGGTCACGCGGCCAAAGCTGTTGACCGTGGCTACCTTCTCGTTTGAGGAGGTCAGGGTGACGGTGGCGTAGTTGGAGGCGGAGGAGGGGCGCACCTGCAGGGAAGCAGACACCGAGTTGCCCACATAGATGGTGTTGGAGGAAAGGGCAAGATCCATCTCGGTAACGATCATGGAGGAATCCATGGAGACCACGATGGTGTAGGCGCAGATCTGGTTGCCGGCTGCTGCGGTAATGGTGGCAGTGCCAACGCCCACAGCCTGTACCACGCCGCTGCTGCTTACGGTCAGCACGCTGCTGTCATCGGTCAGATAGACCACAGAGTCGGTGCTGTAGCTGGGCTTGACCACGGGGGACAGCTGCTGGGAAGCACCCAGCAGCATATTGGCAGAGTAGCTGCCGGTGGCTATGCTCTCGGCGGGGATGTCCTGAGACCATGGCAGTGAAACGCCGTTCTGCTCCTCAAGGGGCAGGCCGGCGGCGGCAGCGCTCAGTGCGGTGCCGCATACCAGCACACCCAGCATCAGCACACAGGCGGCCAGTTTCTTTGCGGTTCGAATCATGTTGTTTGTACCTCTTTGGGGGTTGTAAAGGGGGCATCCTGCCGTGCGGTCCGTTTTAGCGGAACAGCACGCCCAGTGCCTCCATGGCATACTCAAAATAGGTGACCTGATCGTATTCCACGCGGGCGGTCACGCTCATACCGTTGGAAAGATCCACCTTATCGCCGCTGCGGCTCACCACATAGGTAGCATCGGGCTTGATGGTCATCTTGTAGTAGGAGCCGTTGCTGCTGGCAGTCACATCGCTGTCAATGGAGGTGACCGTGCCGGTCAGCGTGCCGTAGGAATACTCGGACAGGCCGGTGATGGCGATCTTGCAGGGGTCGCCGACATGCAGCAGGGGACGGTCGTTCACCGTCACCATGGCCATGATCTCCAGATCGTCGTTCTCGCTGGCAACGGTAGCCAGCGCAGAACCCGCGCTCAGCACCATACCCTCCTTGTAGGGGGTGTCCATGTGGATCACGCCGGAGGTGGGCGCATAGATGAAGTAATCGTTGGCGCCGGTATTCAGGGAATCCAGCTGTGCCTGCAGATTATCCACATTGATCTGTGCACTGGTGATGCTCTGGGAGATGGTCTGCATGGTGGAATAGTACAGGGCTTCCAGCTCGCTCTGGTTCTGCTCCATCAGGGCCTTGATCTGGGTGTCGGAGTAACCGGCAGCCTGATAGGTGGTGGCATCAAAGGTCTTTTGTGCTACCTGACTTTTGTAGGTCTGGTACTGGTAGTAGTAGGGCTGATCCTCGGCGCTGGTCTCGTCGAAGTAGTTGGTGTCGTCCTGAATGCACTTGAGCAGCTTGTTGTACTGATCCAGCTGCTTCTGGTAGATATCCAGCTGGCTTTGCAGGTTGTCCTTCTGCATATCCAGATCGGTGCTCTTCAGCCGGGCAATCAGGTCGCCTTCGTTCACATAGCTGCCCTCGGAGACATACAGCTCGGTGATGGAGCCGGAGTAGCTGGACATGATGTAGGTCTTGTTGGCGGCCTGCACCACACCGCTGTTCTGGCTGACATAGATGCGGTTGGTCTGGGTGCTCCAGATCACCAGAAAGATCATGAACAGGCCGGTCAGAATGACAAAGGCGTACCCGTAAGGGGGCAGCTTTTTGTCCATCATGATCCGGCGATCCTGCAGATCCGAAAGGTTCTGAATGGTTGTCGTCATAATTATTTGGTCTCCATAAATACGTCGATCACGGCATCGTCATCGTCCTGATTGACATAGATGGTATAGTTGTCGCCGGTCAGCTTGATGTCATTTTCAAAGGCCATGATCTGCAGCTTGGCGGTAGCCAGCTGGTTTTGGTTCAGCGGGCCGGTGTAGTGGGCGTACAGGCAGTTCTTCACTCGCAGCACAGCATCCATGTGGTAGCCGGGCTCCATCTGGGTGATCATCTGGGTGGCCTGCTGCATCATGTACAGCTCCGGCACATGATCCGGCCCGGTGCCCATCTTGATGCCCTGCACCAGCGGGCCGATGGGCTGTGCGCCGTTGCTCTTCATAAAGTTCTGCATCTGAGTCAGGATGACCGGCAGGTTGCCCAGCTCCTCCGGGCGCACAACACGGGAGAGAACGTTGGTCAGCTTGAGCGTCTTGTTTTCAGCAACTTTGATCTCGTTCATGATAAATTACCCCTAATCCTGTTATTTTTTTTTGGATGAAAGCCGAAATAAAAGAGTGCCCGGAAGCGTCTGCCTCCGGGCACACCATAACGAGGCATTCTTCAGTTTCCCGCCGGGCGGGAAAAAACGTATGCTGCATCCGGGCAAACGCTGCGGATGCGGTGCGGTCAGTAGGTGATGGACTCGCCGTCATCGTCCTCTTCCACCACAGCGGAGGGCGCCTGCGGTGCGGGCTCCTGTTTGCGCTTGCGGAAGATGCCCTGCTGCATATTCCACAGCTCGGCATAGCGGCCGTCCTTGGCCATCAGTTCATCATGGGTGCCACGCTCCACGATCTTGCCGTGATCCATCACAAGGATCAGGTCGCAGTCACGGATGGTGGAAAGACGGTGCGCCACGATCAGCATGGAGCGGTCTGCCAGCTGCTCGTAGATCATATTGAAGATCAGCGTCTCGGTGGCAAAGTCCAGATTACTGGTGGACTCGTCCAGAATGTAGAGGTTAGAGTCCTTCAGGAAGGCACGCGCCAGTGCAATACGCTGCTTCTCACCGCCGGACAGGCCGTTGCCGGCTTCCTCCAGATAGGTGTTGTACTGCAGCGGCAGGTGACGGATAAACTCGTGGGCGTCTGCCTTCTTGGCAGCCTCCTTCACCTCGTCCATCGTGGCGTCCATGCGGGAGATGCGGATGTTGTCGTAGATGGTCTTACTGAACAGCTCGATGTTCTGGGGCACATAGGCAATGGCGCGGCGCACCGAATGGTTGGTGTACTCAGTCAGATTCACGCCGTTCACATCGATCTCGCCGTCCTCGGGGTCGTAGTACTTCAGCAGCAGCTTGGTGATGGTGGATTTGCCGCTGCCGCTGCCGCCCACCAGCGCCACCTTTTTACCGGCGGGAATGGTGAAGCTGACGTGATCCAGTGCCGGGGCGCGGTTGCCGTAGCGGAAGGTGACGTCCTTGAACTCAATGTCGCCGTCCACCTTCTCCAGCTCGCTCTGCTCGTTACCCTCGGCGGTCTCGTACTCTGCGGGGTAGTCCATGATCTCGGTCAGACGCTTCATGGAGATGCTGGCCTCCTGGATCTGCATCTGCAGGCCGATCAGGTTGCTCAGGGGAGAGGTGAAGTAGCTGGACAGGGTGCTGAAGGCCATATAGCCGCCCAGCGTCATCTCGCCGTTCAGCACCTGCATGATGCCCACATAGGTGGTCAGCATACCGAAGCCGGTGGAGATGAAGGAGGAGATCAGACCCTGCGTGGTGCTGATGCGGCTGGAGCGCAGGCTGATCTTCAGGCTCTTCATGTACTCGCGTTCCAGATTGTCCAGTTCGGTCTGCTCGTTGGCGTTGCACTTGACGGTCTCGATGCCGCGCAGGCTCTCGATCATCTGGCTGTTCAGTGCGGCAGCCTGTGCCATGCTCTCTTCGTTGATCTTTTTATAGGGTTGCTTGTAGACCAGCACCAACAGGATGCTGACCAGAGCCATGAACAGCGAGATGGAGAACAGCATGGCGTTCATGCGGAACAGGATGATGCCGGTGATGACGGCCATGGAGATATCCATCACAAGGCTCAGCGCGATGCTGGTAAAGATGGACTTGATGGTGTTTGCATCCGAGTAACGGGTGGTGATATCACCGGTCTTGCGGGTGGCAAAGAACTTCATGGGCAGGTTGAAGATGTGCCCGAAGTAACCCAGCATCAGCGGGATATCGATCTTGATGGACAGATGAATCAGCACCCATTGCCGCACAAAGCCGATCAAGGTACTGGTAATGCTGACCACGCTGAACACTAGGATCAATGTGACCAGCAGGCTGTTCAACCCGTAGGGCAGCACTTCGTCCATCAAAATCTTATTGAACATGGAGGACGCGATGCCCAGAATGGTGGTGATGACCGAGCTGAGGATGGCGTAGAAAAACAGCTTCTTCTGGGGCAGCAGCAGGTTGATATACCGCTTCATCATGCCGCCCTTTTCGATCTTGCCGCCCTTGAACTCCGAGGTGGGGTTCAACAGCAGCAGCACACCGGTAAAGTTCTTGTAGAACTCGTCCAGAGTGATCTTTTTCAGCTCCGTGCCGGGGTCGCCGATGATGACGTAATCCTTGCACTTGTGCTTTTTGCCCTTTTCCTCTTCCTCCTTGCGGGTCTCGGCGTCCTGCAGCATATGCTTGCGGCGCGCGCCGTCATCCTTGATGGTAGTCTTTTTGAACACCACAACAAAGTGAGCCAGACCCTGATCGGTAATCACCTGTGCAATGCAGGGAAGCGAGAAATCGCTCAGGAAGTTTTCGCGGTCCACACGGACTGCGGCGGTGGTAAAACCAAGTTCATTGGCGGCTTTTTGCAGGCCTACAAGGTTGGTGCCTTTCAGGTCCGTGCCCATCATATCCCGCAGACGGGTGATGGTCACTTCCTTTTTGTAGTGCAGGCACACCATGGCCAGACAGGCAGCCGCACAGTCGGTGGTATCGTGCTGCCGGACGTAGGTATAACGCATAGATGTTTCCTTTTATTCTACAGATTTATTCAAACGACACAAAGCTGCCCTGCCGCCCCGTGCTTGCCACACAAGACCGCCGGCCGGCCTGCTGATTTGACCAACGAAAAAACTGCGCTCCTGCACGGCAGCTTTCTGACCGGGGGAGCGCCTGTCTGTGGGGGCAGAAAAAGCTGTACGGACTGCACAACATCTTTTCCACGCCTATAAACTTATAAAAGTATACCACAACCACCCTAGTTCTTCAAGGCGATATTTTTTAAGAATAGCTAAGAATGGTTAAGAATAGGTGAAAAAAGATGCAGAAAAACAAAAAAGCGATGGAAAAATATCCATCGCTTGCTGGCGCCTCTTGCCTGACTCGAACAGGCGACACCCTGATTAACAGTCAGGTGCTCTAACCGACTGAGCTAAAGAGGCATAACAGTGACTGCGAGAGATATTATACCGCAGTCACCGCGCTTTTGCAAGCCTTTTTTGCAAAAATACGGAAATCAATTTTTGCGGCCTGATCTGGAGCGAAAGCTTTCAACCCTTGGGGAAAGCACAGAGTCATTCACGAAACATAAAAAAGCGGCGCAGAAACGCCCATAGGTGCTTCTGCGCCGCTATAATAAAGGTGCTTTTTGAAATTACTTCAGTTTGCTCTTGGCCTTCATGCGCTGGTCGTGGTTCAGGATCTGCTTGCGGATGCGCAGATTCTCCGGGGTGACCTCCAGCAGCTCGTCCTGAGCAAGGAACTCCAGGCAGCCCTCCAGGCTCAGCTTGCTGACGGGGATCAGGCGCAGTGCGTCGTCAGAGCCGGAAGCGCGGGTGTTGGTCAGGTGTTTGGTCTTGCAGACGTTCACGTCCACATCCTCGCCGGAGGCGGTGTAGCCGATGACCATGCCCTCGTACACCTTCTCGCCGGCATTGACAAGCAGGGTGCCGCGCTGCTGGGCGTTGTACAGACCGTAGGTGACGGCGTCGCCGGTCTCAAAGCTGACCAGAGAGCCGGTGGAGCGGTTGGCGATCATGCCGGCCCAGACATCGTAGCCGTCAAAGATCTGGTTGATGATGCCCTCGCCGTGGGTATCGGTCAGGAACTGGTTGCGGTAGCCGAACAGGCCGCGGCTGGGCATACGGAACTCCAGACGGACGCGGTCGGTGCCCAGAGACTCGATCTGCTGCAGCAGTGCCTTGCGCTGACCCAGACCGGTCATGACAGCACCCTGATACTGGGTGGGCACGTCGATGACAACGTGCTCCATGGGCTCGTAGGTCTTGCCGTCGATGACCTTGGTCAGAACGTGCGGGGGAGAGAC
>CAKTAT010000037.1:0-19634 GCA_934532365.1 uncultured Faecalibacterium sp.
TGCAGGGGAAGAAGCCGGACATATACATACCAAGGCTCCAGCCCACATCAGCAGAGGTCTCGCCAGCCCAGAAGTGGCTCAGGTCGCCCAGACCGATGGTATCGAACCAGAACACGTTGTTCAGAGCGTGGTGCAGGCCGGTGGGGATGAGCAGACGGTTCAGGAAGGCGTAGATGCCGGCGCCGATGCCGTCCATGCCAGCGATGCCGTTGCCGATTGCGACCAGTGCGTCGAAGATGACGGGCCAGACGAACAGCAGAACAACGGACACCAGAATGGAGATCAGACCGGTAGCAATTGCAACGAAGCGCTTGCCGGAGAAGAATGCCAGCCAGTCAGGCAGCTGGATATTCTTGAACTTGTTGTAGCAGGCAGCACCCACAATAGCGGCCAGAATGCCGATGAAGGAGTTGCCGGCGACCTTCTGGAAGGCGATGTAGGTAGCGGTGCCCTCTTCCAGAGTGCGCACCATGCTGACCACACCGGGGTTCAGCAGCTGCTGCATCATCAGGAAGCTGACCAGACCGGCCAGACCTGCGGTACCATCGTTGTCAGCAAGGCCGACAGCGGCACCAATGGCGAACAGCCATGCCATGTTATCGATCAGAGCGCCGCCTGCCTTGACCAGCAGGAAGCCGACGGTGTATGCTGCGCCGGAAGTCGGTGCACCGGGAACGCCCATAACGCCCGGAGCAAGGGCATAGCCAAGACCCATCAGGATACCGCAGATCGGCAGCACAGCGACGGGAAGCATCAGAGCTTTGCCCAGTTTCTGGAGATACTTCATCATAAGACACATTCCTCCTTAAAGAATGTTTGTGTTTACAGACAGTCTCTGGTTGCAGGCTGTCCATAGTTCCGTAACAGAATAGTAACATATTTTTGCAAAAAAAGAAAGTGGTTTTTTCTTTTTTCTATCAAAATGCGTCAAAAGTCCTTATTTGATGGCACATCTGTCAGTATTTTTTGTTTTTTCTGCACGCGTCCTGATTTAAGTGCTGAAAAATCTTTTCTTTTTATGTGTATTTTGTCCAAACGGTTGCATCCCACCATAGGTTTCTACATCCGTACATTTTCAAACGATGCGTTTTCCGTCCAGCACGGCCTGCTTGAGGGTGTCGCCGTCATACACCAGCTTGAGGGAAAAGTAGGGGTGCTCTTCCTCCAGCAGCCGGAAAAAGAGCTTGTCCCCCTCCCAGATGGGCAGTTTTTGCACCTCAGACTTTTGCACCCACTGCAATTCCCCCTCGGCGCAGGCATCGCCCCTTATCATCTCGCCCTCCCACCGGTCGGCGGTGTACAGGTGGATGAACTCGGTCATGTTGCCCCACACAAAGGTCAGCAGTCCCCGGGCGCGGTAGCGCGTCAGGGTAAGGCCGGTCTCTTCCCGCACCTCCCGCACAAGGCAGTCCTCCGGGCTTTCAAACCGCTCAAATTTGCCGCCCACGCCCACCCATTTGTCGTGGTTGTAGTCGTCCTGCTTTTTGATGCGGTGCAGCATCAGGTAAGCATCCTCCCGCTCCAGATAGCACAAAGTGGTGCTGAAGATGGGAAATTCCGGGTCCATAAATGCGCCTAAGTTCATTGGTGGTTCTCCTTTTTTGTTTTATCAGCGTGCTCGCCCTCTCAGGCGCTCCCGCGCCAGCTCCCCCAAAGGGGGAGCCAAGATTTAAAGCCCGTTGCTAAAGTGTCAGGTTCAATGAGAAGGTTTCCGGCAGTGCTCTTGGCTCTCCCAAAGGGAGAGCTGTCAAGCCCGACAGGGCTTGACTGAGAGGGCGGGGACGCCTCTTCTCATAAGAAAGGGCTGCTGCATGAAACGCTGTGCAGCAGCCCTTTAGGAAGTGCCTCCGCTGCGGATGCCCACACAAAACAGCGGAAGCGTTTTTCGATTTATGCCTTACGCCCGGCGCGGCCCTTGCCTGCGTTGTTCAGCTTGCGCACCAAGTCGTTCTGGTGCTTGCGCTGGCTGGGCGTGGGCTGGGGGTCTTTGGCTTCCCCGGCGCGCTTGCCGGTCTGGGCAGCATCGGGGTCGATGCGTTCCAGCGTCCACTCCTGATTGCCGCCCGCCACATAGTTCCAGATCTGCGCCTGTGCGCCGTTGGCGGTGTTCATGCCCACAAGGTCGATGTATTTATCCGACAGCACATTGCGGATGCGGGTGCGTCCGCTGCGGGTAGGCTCCAGCGCCCAGCACTGGCTCAGCCCGCTGGTGCGGCTCCACTGGTGCAGCCATGTGCCCTCCACCACGCCGCCAAGCGCCAAATCGATCATCTTGCCGGTAAAGCGGTTCTGGATGCGCCAGCGTCCCTCGCCCGCGTCCACAAACTGCCACTGCTGCCACGGATGGCCCGCATAGCTCCACAGCTGGATGCCGGCACCGTTCTCCGTGTTGAAATCCTTTACTTCCAGTACCTTCCCGTTGGGGGACTTGATAATGTAGTATTCCCCCTCCATAATGACGACCTGCGATGCCTTTGCCATAGAGCACAACTCCTTTCCGCTATGGTAGCCCTATTATACCCGATTTACCCGCTGGCAACAAGAATGCTTTTCCATAATCTTTCTTTTGTTTTTTGTGCATTCTGTCGTGTTTTTGCAGCGCAAACGTTTTCGGAAACCAGCAGTGTTTTTTCCGGCGGGCACTTTGCACTCCGGCGCAGGTTGTGGTACAATAAAGCCATCCACTATTTAAGGAGGGGATCTTTCATGACCAACGAGACTTTACAAACCATTCGCAGCCGCCGCAGCTGCCGCGCCTACGAACCCCGGCAGATCACGGATGCCGAACTTGACGCCGTGCTGGAGGCCGGCACCTACGCCGCCAGCGCCATGGGACGCCAGAGCGCGAAGATCGTGGTCGTGCAGGATGCCGCTACCCGCGCCCAGCTGACCCGGATGAACGCCGCCGTCATGGGCACCGACAGCGACCCCATGTACGGCGCACCCACCATTCTGGTGGTGCTGGCCGATGCCCACGCAAACTGCGCCGTGCAGGACGGCAGCCTTGTCATGGGCAACCTGATGCTGGCCGCCGCATCGCTGGGGCTGGGCAGCTGCTGGATCAACCGCGCCCGGGAGGAGTTCGACTCCGCCGAGGGCAAGGCACTGCTGAAAAAGTGGGGCATTGAGGGCGACTGGATCGGCGTAGGCCACTGCATTCTGGGCTACCCCGCCGCTGAACCCAAGCCCGCCGCGCCCCGCAAGCCGGATTACATCGTAAAAGTATAAGGAGTTTTATGAAGCCTGATTACAAGCTGGTCGCAAAGGCCAAATACATCCACAACACCGCCGACCTTGCCAGCGAGCTGTGGCACGAGGTCTACAAGCGCTACTACCCCGCAAAGCAGCTGGACACCCTTGTGGAGGAGCTGCAAAGCGCCGACGCTATTGAAGAGGACATCGACAATGACGTGAACTATTTTCTGGTGTTTCTGGGGGGCAAACTCATCGGCTACTTCGCGTGGAAGATGGAAAACACCGCCCTGCACCTGATGCACCTGTACCTCAAGCCGGAGTACCGCGGCAAGGCCATCGGCCGGGATATCGTGCAGACCTGCGAGCGGCTGGCCAAGGGCGAGGGCAAAGGCCGGGTGTGGTGTACCATCCACGCCAAGGCACTGCCGGTGCAGCAGTTCTTCAAGGCACTGCGCTACCGCGAGCTGCGCCCCGCCGAGCAGGAAAACGGCACCGTGCCCCGCAACGAGCTGGTGTATGAGCACACCCTGAGCTGAACGCAGATTTAAGGCTTCCCCCGTCCGGGGGAAGCCTTTAGAGGAAAATTGATTTCCGAGAAATCACAAAATAGCCATTGAAATTTATCCGCGTTTGTACTACACTGATGTAGTGTAATAAAGCCGCTGTCTGCGGGCATTCTGTGCAAAAAAGGAGACTATCATGGCGAAAGATCATCCCACCGGCAACTCCGGCCTGTACCGGGCTTTTCTGCAGCTCAAGACCCCGGAGGAATGCTATCGTTTTCTGCAGGACGTGTGCAGCTATTCGGAGCTCAGCGCAATGGAGCAGCGCTACAACATTGCCGAGTTGCTGGCCGACAAGTGCATCTACACCGAGATCATGGACAAGACCGGTGCGTCCAGCGCCATCATCAGCCGGGTCAGCCGGGTGCTGAGCGCGGACGACAGTGTGCTGCGTGCACTGCTGGAAGCTGAAAAAAAGTCCGATGACTGATACAAAAGCCGCGTACCGCCCAAAGCTGCGGCACGCGGCTTTTCTTTTTAAGATTTGAACAGGAGGTTATTCTTATGGCAAAAGCTGTTGTATTTTTTGCGGAGGGCACCGAGGAGTGCGAGGCTCTGCTGGTGGTGGATCTGCTCCGCCGCGCCAAGGTGGAGGTGCTGGTGGCAAGCGCTTCCGGCAGCCGGGAGATTTTGAGCAGCCATAAGGTGCACATCACCGCCGATGCGCTGGCGGAGGAAGTCGATTATTCCGATGTGGATCTGGTGGTGCTGCCCGGCGGTATTCCCGGTACGCCGAACCTTGCCGCCAACAAGACGGTGACCGACACCTGCATCGCCTTTGCAAAGGCGGGCAAAAAGGTAGCCGCCATCTGCGCCGCACCCAGCGTGCTGGCGGCGCTGGGGCTGCTGGAGGGCAAAAACGCCACCGCCCACGCTGCATTTCAGGATCAGCTTGCCGGTGCCCATGTGCTGGACACCGAGGTGGTCGTGGACGGCAACATCACCACCAGCTACGGTCTGGGCGGTGCCATCCCCTTTGCGCTGGAACTGGTACGTCAGCTGGCCGGAGAAGCGGAAGCCGACCGCATCCGCAGCGCCATCGCCTACCGGCACTGAGAGGAGGGGGCACTGTATGCGTTTTGTCACCTGCCGCCTGCCGGACGGCATGGAGGACCCCGCCATCCTCTCGCAGGACGGCACACAGGTCTGGCCGCTGAGCTGGCTGGGGCTCTCCTACGAGACCCTGTCCGATGCCATCCCCTTCCTCACCCCGCAGGTGCGGTTCGGCTTGCAGCTGGCCATCAGCGGCATCCCCGCGCTGCCGGTGGAGGCCGTCACCCTGCAAAGTCCCATCCCCTGCCCTGCGCAGGACGTAGTCTGTCTGGGCATCAACTACATGGCGCACTCGGACGAGGCCGAAAAGTATTCTGCGGACGCCTTTTCCACCCAGCATCAGGACGCCATCTACTTCTCCAAGCGGGTCAGCCGGGCAGTGCCGGACGGCGGCTTCATCGAGGCGCACACCGACCTTGTGCAGAAGCTGGACTACGAGTGCGAGTTGGCCGTGGTGCTGGGCAAGGACGCCAAGGACGTGCCCGCCGGGCAGACCAGGGACTATGTGTTCGGCTACACCATCCTGAACGATGTCTCCGCCCGGGACGTGCAGACCGCCCACAAGCAGTGGTACTTCGGCAAAAGTCTGGACGGCTTCACCCCCATGGGCCCCTGCATCGTCACGGCCGATGAATTTGACACCTACCCGCCCGCGCTGCCCATCCGCAGCCGGGTGAACGGAGAACTGCGGCAGGATTCCAACACCAAGCTGCAAATTTTTGATATCGACCACGTCATCCACGAGCTTTCGCAGGGCATGACCCTGAAGGCCGGTACCATCATTGCCACCGGCACCCCTGCCGGGGTGGGCATGGGCATGGACCCGCCGCAATTTTTGCACCCGGGCGACACCGTGCAGTGCGAGATCGAAGGAATCGGCACGCTGACCAACACCGTGCGCTGAAGCCCCTTGTGGAACTGCCTAAAATTTTACATGAATTTCAGTCCGATTGCACGAAATGCCGCCGCAGCACTGCTCTTTTGCGGAAAAATATGGTATACTATAAAATACTGATAAAAAATGCGGCGCATCCGCATCAAAGGGGTAAATGACATGAAGGAATACGCATTTGGCATCGATCTGGGCGGCACCACTGCCAAGGTCGGCCTGTTCACCACCAGCGGCAAGCTGCTGGAAAAGTGGGAGGTAAGCACCGATACTTCCAATAACGGTGCTCACATTCTGGAAAATCTGGCTGCTGCCGTGCAGCAGAAGATGCAGGAAAAGGGTCTGTCCGCAGACGAAGTCGAGGGTGTCGGTCTGGGCGTGCCCGGCCCGGTGCTGGATTCCAGCATCGTGCCCATCGTGTGTGCAAACCTTGGCGGCTGGGGCAACCGCAACGTCTCCATTGAGCTCAGCGAGCTGCTGGGCGGCATCCGGGTGCTGGTGGGCAACGACGCCAACGTGGCTGCTCTGGGCGAGATCTGGATGGGCACGGCACAGGGCTGCCGCAGCGCCGTCATGGTCACGCTGGGCACCGGCGTGGGCGGCGGTGTCATCGTGAACGGCAAGGTCATCGACGGTGCTCACGGTGCCGGCGGCGAGATCGGCCACATCACCGTCAACCCCCACGAGACCGCCGTCTGCGGCTGCGGCAAGCGCGGCTGTCTGGAGCAGTATTCCAGCGCCACCGGCGTTGTGCGCTGCATGAAGAAGCTGCTGGACGCAAACCCGAACGCCGCCTGCACCCTGCGCGGCAAGGACTTTGAAGCCAAGGACGTGTTCGACGCCGCCCGCGCCGGGGACGCACTGGCCGCCCGCGAGGTGGACGAGATGGCTTCTACGCTGGGTATGGCGCTGGCCAACATTGCCGCCACCACCGACCCCGAGATGTTCATGATCGGCGGCGGCGTGGCCCGCGCCGGGGACGTGCTGCTGGACCCGCTGGTGCGCCACTACAAGGAGTACGCCTTCCAGTCCTGCAAGGAGACCCCCATCAAGGCCGCCAGCCTTGGCAACGACGCCGGCATCTACGGCGCCGTGCGCCTGATCGTGGGTGCCTGATCAGAGAATACCGATCACTTTCAAACCAGCCAAGCCTGCGGGCTTGGCTGGTTTTGTTTTTGCGGGGGACGAAACAAGTCTGATTCTCCAAAACCGTTGCATATCAGCGCAAGAAAGCAACTACCGTCTTGTTTATTTTGTACATTTATGCTAAAATAGCGTGCAGATAGTTGATTTTTATAGAGTGGTATTACTTTTCTGATGCTGTAAAAATTCGGCTGAGCCGAAAAAATAAGGACGCAACAAAAGGAGAACACGCCATGAAAAAGCTTTTCGCCATGACGGCGGCCGTGCTGCTGCTGTTTTCGGTGCTGCTGGGCATCCCCGCCGCCTATGGGCAGGCACCGGAGACCGGCAAAACGCTGGACATTCTGTTCAGCCACGACACCCACTCCCACCTGAACACCTTCACCACCGTGGTGGAGGACGAGGAAACGGACATCGGCGGCTTTGCCCGCGCCAACACCCTCATCAAGGCGCAGCGCGCCAAGGACCCGGACATCCTTGTGATCGACGGCGGTGACTTTTCCATGGGCACCCTAATCCAGACGGTGTTTGAAACGCAGGCCGCAGAGCTGCGGATGCTGGGCTACATGGGCTACGATGTGACCACCTTCGGCAACCACGAGTTCGACTACCGCTCCAAGGGTCTTGCCAATATGCTTACCAGCGCCCGCACCTCCGGCGATGCCGTCCCTGCCATCGTGGTCTGCAATGTGGACTGGGATGCCATGGAGGCCGCCGGTCTTACCGAGGGCCAACAGCTGCTCAAGGACGCCTTTGCCGCCTACGGCGTGCAGGACTACACCGTGGTGCAGAAGGGCGATGTGCGCATTGCCGTGGTGGGCGTTTTCGGCAAGGACGCCCTTTCCTGCGCGCCCACCTGCGAGCTGAAATTCAAGGACCCGGTACAGGCGGTCAAATCCACCGTGGCAGAGATCAAGGCAAATGAAGCTGCGGATATGATCGTCTGCGTTTCCCACAGCGGCACCTGGGACGACCCCAAAAAGTCTGAGGACGAGCTGCTTGCCAAGGGCGTACCCGACCTTGACCTCATCCTGAGCGGACACACCCACAGCCGCATCCGGGAGCCTATCCGGCACGGGGACACCTATGTGGTGTCCTGCGGCGAGTACGGCAAAAATCTGGGCAGCCTTTCCATGGCGCAAAAGGCCGACGGACGCTGGCAGGTGACCGATTACCAGCTGATCCCCATCACTGCCGACATCCCCGCCGACGCGGACACCCAAAAGACCATCGACCGCTTTATGGACACGGTGGACGAGGACTATCTGGCGCAGTTCGGCTACACCAAGGATCAGGTGCTGGCAGAAAACGATGTTGTTTTCTCTAACCTGAAAGATCTGGGCAAGGTGCACACCGAGCACAATCTGGGCGATATCATCGCGGATGCCTATGTGTACGCGGTGGAGAACGCCGCCGACTATGACGGCGTGCCGGTGGATTTGGCGGTGGTGCCCAGCGGCACCGTGCGCGATACCTACGCCCGGGGCGATATCACAGTGGAGCAGGTGTTCAACTCCTTCTCGCTGGGCATCGGCGCGGACGGCGTGCCGGGCTATCCTCTCATCGAAGTCTACCTCACCGGCAAGGAACTGCGCACCGCCGCCGAGATCGACGCTTCCGTGTCGGATTTCATGACCACCGCGCGGCTGTATTGCAGCGGCCTGAACTTTACCTACAACCCCCACCGCCTGCTGCTGAACAAGGTGACGGACGTCTATCTGGTCAAGGACGGGCAGCGCGTAGAGCTGCAGGACGACAAGCTGTACCGCATCGTGGCAGACCTTTACAGCGGGCAGATGCTGAGCGCTGTCACGGATATGTCTTACGGTATTCTGTCCATCGTGCCGAAGTACGCTGACGGCACTCCCATCGAGGATTTTGAGGACGTGATCCTTACCGAAAACGGCAGGGAACTGAAGGGCTGGGACGCCATTGCCCGGTACATGGCCTCGTTCGAGGACACCGACGGCGACGGCATCGGCAACGTGCCGGACTATTACAGCACCCTGCACGACCGCAAAAAGGTGGAGGACAGCCGCAGCCTTTCCGCGCTGCTGAAAAAGCCCAATCGCTTTACCTTTATCCTCCTCGGCATAATTCTCACCGTGGTTCTGCTGGTGGTGTGCCTTGTGCTACTTCTCCGTAAACTGGTGCGCAAACTTCGCCGCAGAAAAAAGGCGCGTTAAATAGCACAATGCCGGGCAGCCTGCAGGCTGTCCGGCATTGTATTTTTATAATCAGAATCTCCCCTTCTGCACCCCGTCCAGCACCTCGTACAGGTCGCGGCACTCGGCGGTGTACAGGCGGCGCATCTCGTCGTTGGCGGGGGCCATGTCCGGCACCATCACGGTGACAAAGTGCCCGGCGGCACCGGCGCGCACGCCGTTGTAGCTGTCCTCCAGCACAAGGGTGCGGCCAGGCACAGTGCCCAGCGCTTCCGCTGCCCGCAGAAAGATCTCCGGGTCGGGCTTGGAAGCCGAGAACTGCTCGCCGGAGACGATCACCTTGAAGTAGTGGGTCAGGCCCCAGCCGTCCAAATGGTGCCGGATAGAGGCCATCCGGCTGGAGGAGGCCACTGCCATGGGGATGTGCTGCGCGTCCAGCCATGTCAGAATTTCGTCCAGCCCGGGCTTTTTGGGCGGCGGTGCCTGAAAGGCCTTTTCCGCCTGTGCGTGCAGCGCCGCGATGATGGCGTCTGTATCGCAGCCTTCCCCGTAGAAGCGGCGCAGCACCGCCCGCATGGAGTCCCCCGCCGTACCGCGGGCGGCAACGTCCAGCCCTTCCTTATAAGAAAGCCCAAGGGTAGCCAGCGCAGGCTCCCACAGGGTGGCCCACACCCGCTCGGTGTCGAACATCAGGCCGTCCATATCAAAAATAACGCCGTCGATCATGGCAGTATGCTCCTTCCATAGAAAAGCGGGGCTGTGCCCCGCAAAAGTGCTTTGTGCCCCTATTGTACCATAGATTTGGCAGTTTGCACACCATTGTGCTCATAATCTGGTGCAACTTACCGGGTGGAAAGATGAAACATTTTGCGATTCCTTGCAAAACCGCTCCGGAATATTATAATAGAAACCAACATTTGTGTCATAAAGCGCCGGAAATCGTGCGCACGCGCATAAAAGGAAAGAGGGAAACTCACTATGTTGGATATCAAGATCACCCGCACGGCTACACCCAAGGCAAAGCCCACCGATGAGACGAAGCTCGGCTTCGGCAAAAAGTTCTCCGACCACATGTTCGTCATGGATTACACCGAGGGCGAAGGCTGGCACGATGCCCGCATCGTCCCCTATGGTCCCTTTGAACTGGACCCCGCCACCGTGGTGTTCCACTACGCACAGGAGATCTTTGAGGGCATGAAGGCTTACCGCACTGCCGATGACACCGTGCAGCTGTTCCGCCCGGACTGCAACGCCAAGCGTTTTCAGGATTCTGCCGACCGTCTGTGCATCCCCAAGATCCCGGTAGAGGACTACATTCAGGCTGTCGAGGCTCTGGTAGATGTAGACCGCGACTGGGTGCCCCACACCGACGGCGCTTCCCTGTACATCCGCCCCTTCATCTTTGCCAATGATGTGGGTCTGGGCGTGCACGCTTCCAAGCACTATATCTTCTGCATCATCTGCGCTCCCTCCGGCGCTTACTACGCCGAGGGCATCAACCCCGTGCGCATCTACGTGGAGGACGAGTACATCCGCGCCGCCCCGGGTCTGACCGGCTTTACCAAGTGCGGCGGCAACTATGCCGCCTCCATCAAGGCCGGCGAGCTGGCCGAGGAGCAGGGCTACGCACAGGTGCTGTGGCTGGACGGCGTTGAGAAGAAGTACGTTGAAGAAGTCGGCAGCATGAACATCATGTTCAAGATCGACGGCAAGGTGTACACCGCCGCCACCGTGGGCACCGTGCTGCCCGGCGTCACCCGCCGCAGCTGCATCGAGCTGCTGAAGGACTGGGGCTACGAGGTCGTTGAAGGCAAGATCGCCATTGCCGACATCATGGCTGCTGCCCGCGAAGGCAAGCTGGAAGAGGTGTTCGGCACCGGTACTGCCGCTGTCGTCTCTCCCGTTAAGGAGCTGGTCTGGAAGGGCGAGCACGCCTTCATCGGCGACGGCAAGATCGGCCCTGTCACTCAGAAGCTGTACGACACCATGACCGGTATGCAGTGGGGCAAGCTGCCCGACACCAAGGGCTGGATCGTGCCTGTGGAAAAGAAATATTGAGCCGCCTGTCACCCTACGGCTTTTAAAGGGACTGCTGCATACCATTTGGGGCAGCAGTCCCTTTGCTCTATAATCATTGCAATTCCCGCCGCATGGTGCTACACTACCTATAAAGGGTGTGGGCTTGCCGCCTGTGCCCTTTGCAGGAAGATTTGAGAGGAAAGAAGCACCATGATCAAAAAATGGAGCATGAGTTACCCGGCGGTCAACGGCACCGAGCAGCGCCGGGCGTATGTCTACCTGCCCACCATGTACGAGGCACAGCCGGAGCGCCGGTTCCCCGTGCTGTATATGTTCGATGGGCAGAACGTGTTTTTCAACGAGGATGCCACCTACGGCAAAAGCTGGGGCGTGGCGGATTATCTGGACTATACCGACACCCCGCTGATCGTGGCGGCCATCGAGTGCAACGCCGGGGCAAACAACGAGCGTCTGGTGGAGTATTCCCCCTACCGCTTCGATGACCCCACCTACGGCCACTTTGACGGCAAGGGACAGGCCACCATGAGCTGGTTCATCCACCGGTTCAAGCCCCTGATCGACCAGAATTTCCGCACCCTGCCGGACAGGGCGCATACCTTTATCGGCGGCAGCAGCATGGGCGGGCTGATGAGCCTGTACGCCCTGCTGCAATATAACGATACCTACAGCCGCGCAGCGGCGCTGTCGCCCTCTATCTGGGTGGCACCTGATAAGCTTTCCGGCCTTGTGGGGCGCGCAAAGCTTGCCCCCGGCACGGTGCTGTACATGGACTACGGCTCCCGGGAGATGGGCAACCACGAGGGCATCCGCCGACAGTTCTCTGCCCTGAGCGGCAAGCTGATGACCCGGGGCATCCACCTGACCAGCCGCATCGTGCCCGGCGGCACCCACAGCGAGGCCAGCTGGGAAAAGCAGCTGCCCTTCGTGTTCCACACCCTGCTGTATGAGGTGGAGGAATAAAAGAAGGGTAACACCATAACCACACCAAAGGAGGAAACACCATGGAGATGCAGTATTTCAAGGAGTACAGCCCGGAGCTTGGCCGGGATATGGAGTGCAAGCTTTACGGCCACGCAGGCCGCCCGGTGCTGTATATCCCCTGTCAGGATGGCCGTTTTTTCGATTTTGAAAACTTCCACATGACCGACACCCTTGCCCCGTGGATCGAGTCCGGGCAGATCATGGTGCTTTCCATCGACACCATGGATCAGGAAACCTGGTCGGACGCACAGGGCAACCCCTACTGGCGCATCCGCCGCTATGAGCAGTGGCTGCGCTACATCACCCGCGAGGTCGCCCCGAAGCTTCAGCAGCTGGCGCAGCAGCGCAACGGCTGGAGCGATCTGCCCGGCATCATCGCCTTCGGGTGCAGCCTGGGCGCTACCCACGCGGTAAACCTGTACCTGCGCCGCCCGGATATCTTCTGCGGCTGTCTGGCGCTCAGCGGCATCTACACCGCTCACTACGGCTTTGGCAACTATATGGACGAGCTGGTGTACATGAACTCCCCTGTGGACTACATGAAGAACTTCCCGGAGGATCACCCCTATATGCAGCTGTTCCGCAGCCAGAAGGCTGTCATCTGCTGCGGTCAGGGCGACTGGGAACAGCCGGACACCACATGGCTGCTCAAGCGCATCTTTGAAGCAAAGCATATCCCCATCTGGGTAGACCTGTGGGGTCACGATGTCAACCACGACTGGAACTGGTGGTATAAGCAGGTGGCATACTATATGCCCTACGTTCTGGGCCAGCAGTGACCCTTGTCCCGCCGGGTGCAGCTTCTGGCAGAGCTGTGCCCCGCGTTGCCAAACGTTTTCCCGCCGTGCCGCATTTCCGCAGGAAACAGGCGCGGCAGCCTTCCCGTGAAAATGGCACAGCGGCGCGTCTGCGGACGCGCCGCTGTGCCCCAGTTTAAAGTTTGTCCTGCCCCGCAGGGGCTTTTGCAATAGAGGTAACGGAAAGAGGAATCAACAAATACCATGCAGAACTTTATTTTTATCTCCCCCAACTTCCCCACGAACTACTGGCAGTTCTGCCGGGAACTGAAAAACAACGGCCTGAACGTGCTGGGCATCGGCGACCAGCCCTACGAGGAGCTGAAGCCCGAACTGAAGGCAAGCCTGAACGAATACTACAAGGTGAACAGCTTGGAAAACTACGACGAGGTATACCGCGCTGTGGCCTTTTTCACCTTCAAGTATGGCCGCATCGACTGGCTGGAGTCCAACAATGAATACTGGCTGGAGCGGGATGCCGCTCTGCGCACCGATTTCCACATCACCAGCGGCTTCCAGACCTCTGATATGCCCCGCATCAAGTACAAGAGCAAGATGAAGGAGTACTACCAGAAGGCTGGTATCGCCACCGCCCGCTACCACATGGTAGACGACCTTGCGGGCTGCAAGGCCTTTGTGGCACAGGTGGGCTACCCGGTGGTGGTCAAGCCGGACAACGGCGTGGGCGCTTCGGATACCCACCGCCTTTCCACCGACAAGGAGCTGGAGGAATTTCTGGCCTACAAGGAGAAGGAGCACCCGGATGTGGCCTACATCATGGAGGAGTTCGTGCGTGCTGAGGTGAACAGCTACGATGCCATCATCGATGCCCACGGCAACCCCATCTTTGAGGCGGGCAACGTAAGCCCGGTGTCCATCATGGACATCGTGAACAACGACGACAACTCCATCTACTACATCATCAAGGATCTGCCGGAGGACACCCGCGCTGCGGGCCGTGCCGCCGTCAAGAGCTTTGGGGTGAAGAGCCGCTTTGTTCACTTCGAGTTCTTCCGCATGACCGAGGATCAGGCCAGCATGGGCAAAAAGGGCCAGATCGTGGCCTTGGAGGTCAATATGCGCCCCTGCGGCGGCTTTACCCCGGACATGATCGACTTTGCCCGCTCCACCAACGTGTATAAGATCTGGGCGGACATGATCGCCTTCGGCGGCACCGATATGCCGGTGGGTGAGCACTATTACTGCGCCTTTGCCGGCCGCCGGGACGGCAAGAGTTTCGTTTACAGCCACGAGCAGCTGATGCAGAAGTATCAGGACAATATGCGCATGGTAGACCGCATCCCCGAGGCGCTGTCCGGTGCCATGGGCAACCAGATGTATGTAGCCACCTTCTCCACCCGCGACGAGATGGAGAAGTTCTACTCCGATGTGCTGGCCGTCACCGATGCCACCAACGCCAAGGTGCAGGCCGAACTGACGCAGGTGCTGGCTCTTGGCGAGCCGGAGGCCGTTTAAAGCCAAAAACACAAGCCCGGAAAGTCCGCAGACTTTCCGGGCTTGTTCTATTTTTATTACACCTTTGCGGCACCCCGCTCCAGAATGCCGTTGAAGCGGGAGAAGAAGGTGATGGTGGTGATGGTGGCTGCCAGAATATCGCTGACCGGCTCTGCCAGAAAGACGCCGAATACCGGGTCCGGCAGCAGGTGCGGCAGGATGAAGATGAGCGGGATCAGCAAAATGATCTTGCGCAGGCAGGCCAGCAGCAGGCTGACCTTGGCCTGACCCAGCGCCATAAAGCTCTGCTGGCAGGCGATCTGGAAGCCCATGGCAAAGATGCCGGCCATGTAGATGCGCATGGACCATGTGGTGTAGGCGATGAGCGCCGTATCCGAGGTGAAGATGCCCGCCACAGCCCCCGGTGCCAGCATCATGAGCAGCCAGAACAGGCAGGTGTAGCAGCTGCACAGCAGCAGCTGGAAGCGGAACGCCTCCTTGACGCGGGACTTTTTGCCCGCGCCGAAGTTGAAGCTCATCACCGGCTGACCGCCCTGACAGATGCCCTGAATGGGCAGAGTGCACAGCTGGGAGGCGCTGGTAATGACGGTCATGGCACCCACAGCCACGTCGCCGCCGTACCGCGCCAGACTGGAACTGAAGCTGATGGACAGCAAACTCTCGGTGGACATCATCACAAAGGTGGAGATGCCCAGTGCCATCACCGGCAGAATGACCTTCTTTTCCGGGCGCATATAGTCCTTACGCAGACGCAGGATAGTCTTTTTGCCGGTGAGGAAGCGCAGGATCCACACCGCGCCCACGGCCTGACTGAGCACGGTGGCAATGGCAGCGCCCCGCACGCCCAGACCCAGCCCGAAGATCAGGATGGGGTCCAGAATAATGTTGATGACCGCACCGATGACGGTGGTAAGCATACTGGTCTTGGCAAAGCCCTGCGTGGTGATGAAGGGGTTCATGCCCAGCACCAGCAGCACGAACACCGAGCCCAGAATGTAGATGCGGCTGTACGCCAGTGCATAGGGCAGGGTGGCGTCACTGGCGCCAAACAGCCGCAGCAGGGTGGGCGCCCCGGCGTAGAACACCACGGTCAGCACCACTGAAAAGAGCAGCAGCATGGTAAAGCTGTTGGAAATGATCTTTTCTGCCTGCTCCTTATCGCCCTGCCCCAGCGCAATGGCGGTGCGGGGTGCGCCGCCCGCGCCCACCAGCATAGCGAACGCGTTCAGCAGCATAAGGATGGGGGTGAACAGTCCCACGCCGGTCAGCGCTGCCGCGCCGATGCCGGCGATATGTCCGATGTAGATGCGGTCCACGATGTTATACAGCAGGTTGACCACCTGTGCAACGACCGCAGGGATCATGAGCTGCAGCATCAGCTTTTTTACGCTGCCAGAGCCCATATCCTGTTTTGCCTGTGCCATGGATGTGATTCTCCTTTTACTTCAAATTTGAACTATCTCTTCTATATTATACTCAAAACCCGCAAAAATACCAGCCCCTTTTTGCAAAATTTTCCGTGTTGCGCAAAAAAGTGCGCTTTCCCCCTGCCGCAGCGCCGGTGTTGCCGCCATGCCCTCTTTGCGGTGCGGCATTCCGGGCGGCAGTGGCCTTTGCATCCAAGTTTTCGGCGATATGTCTGTAAAAAAGCAAGGTTTTTCGTCAGGTTTGTGTCTTGTGCACAGCGGCATTTTTCAGTACAATAAAGAAGCAGAGAAGAAAAATAAGCGCTGCAGCCGGAACGGGTTGCCGCGCTGTTTTGTATTTTGCGGCGCAGCTGCGCCCGGTGAAAAAAGGAGTGCTGTACAATGATCAACATGGTCAAGCTTCCCACCAGCAAAAGCGAACTGTTCCTGCGGGTGGCCAAGGGACATTTTGCCACCAGCCACAGCCACATCAACTATTACATCGACGTGACCACCCAAAAGACCCGCCTTTCCGAGGCCAAGGCCGTGGCAAAGGAGCTGGTCAGCGCTTATCAGCACAGCACCATCGTGGATACCGTGCTCTGCCTGGACGGCACACAGGTCATCGGCACCTGCGTTGCCAACGAGCTGACCAAGGACGGCTTTACCAATATGAACGCCCACAAGACCATCTATATCGTCACACCGGAATACACCTCCGGCAGCCAGATCATTCTGCGGGATAATCTTGCCCCCATGGTCAAGGGCAAGCACGTCCTCATTTTGGCGGCATCCATCACCACCGGCTACACCATTCAGGCAGCCGTGGAGGCCGTGAACTACTACGGCGGCATCGTGGCGGGGCTTTCGGCTATTTTTGCCACCACCCACGAGTGCCTCGGCTACCCGGTCACCTCCATCTTCGACCCCACCAGTCTGCCGGATTACGCCAGCTTCGACTCCCGCGACTGCCCCCTGTGCAAGGCCGGGCAGCACATCGATGCTCTGGTGAACAGCTTCGGCTATTCGGCGCTGTAAGCAAATGCCAAACGATTGAAAATGCGCTCCGCGTTGCTCTGCGCATCAATAGCGGAAGAATTATTTTTATTTCGGGATAGCGGAGCGACCGCGTTTGTGGAGCGCAGCGTAGCAATGAAAGCCCCAGTGGGGCTTTTAAGCGGCAGAGCGGTCTGCGTTAGCAGATGGAGGGGCTTTGCCCCGACAAGTTCTGCGGACGCTCCGCTATCCCATTTTCACGGGAGGGGGCGTAAAGGCAAACGGCATCTACAACGCCGCTTCCGGTGGAAGCGCATTCCAAATCGTCCCACACAAAAGGAACGGTAACAACGCTGCCGTTCCTTTTTGTTGTCCCACGGGCGGGATTGTGCTATACTGATACCAGATGAAATTAAGGTGTATCTGAAAACAAAGAAAATGACGGATATTTCGCAAGCACAAGCGGGATTTAAGGCAAATAGCCGCAGGAATCCTTTGTGGATTTCAAGGCTGTTTAACGCAAAATCCAGCTGTGTTTGTAGAAATAGACTAAATTTTCGACTTTTCAGATACACCCAGGATAACGAGGTATCAAGTCCATGAAAATTCCCGCAAACGGTTTTACCCACGCCGGCAAGTTCCATGCCGATGACGTGTTTGCTACGGCGCTGCTGCAAATTCTGCGCCCGGATATCAAGATCACCCGCGGCTTTACCGTGCCTGACGATTTTGACGGCATCGTGTACGATATCGGCTTCGGGATGTTCGACCACCATCAGGAGCCCCGGGAGTACCGCCCTAACGGCGTGCCCTACGCGGCCTTTGGTCTGCTGTGGCGGGTGCTGGGCCCCGGCCTTGTGGGCGAGCGGCAGGCGCGGCTCATTGACGAAAACTTCATCCAGCCGCTGGACCTGAACGACAACACTGGCGAGCAGAACAGCCTGTGCGATGCCATCGGCTTTTTCAACCCGGTGTGGGACTCCAAGGAGGATCAGGACAGCTGCTTTTTCAAGGCGGTGGCTGTGGCAAAGCAGATTTTGGAAAACCAGATCGACAGCGCCAACGCCGTGAACCGCGCAGACGAAAAAGTACAGCAGGCCTACCGCAACTCCCGCGACGGCATCGTGGTGCTGCCCTGCTATCTGCCGTGGAAAAACGGCCTGTACAAGACCGACGCCCTGTTTGTGGTGTACCCCAGCCAGCGCGGCGGGTGGAGCGCCCAGTGCGTCACCGACCACAAGACCAAAAAGTCCAAGCTGCCGTTCCCCCAGTCCTGGGCGGGGCAGCCGCAGGAGGTCATCGAGCAGAAGAGCGGCATCCCGGGCATCAGCTTCTGCCACGCCAGCCGCTTCCTCATCACTGCCAAGGACAAGGAGACCGCCCTTGCGGCCTGCCGTCAGGTGCTGAAAAACAATGGACGCCTTGCCTGACGCCGCCTACGTCTACATGGTGCGCTGCACCGGCGGGCAGCTGTACACCGGTTGGACGAACCACCCCGCCGCCCGGCTGAAGGCGCACCAGAGCGGCAAGGGCGCGCGCTACACCCGCGCCCACGGGGCGGTGGGCTTTGCCTATATCGAGCGCTGCGCGGACAAGCGCGCCGCTTTGCGCCGGGAAGCCGCCCTGAAAAAGCTTTCCAAGGCGGAAAAAGAGGTGCTGTGCGCCGCATGGCGCGCCGCCGGGTGCCCCGGGGTATAGACGATTTGAAATGCCCTCCGCAGGGAAAGTTTCTGCCTGCCGAGGGATGTTCTCTTTTGACACCAAAAGAGAACCAGAAAAGTGCCAGCGATTTCGACGCGCTGGAGCCACGAAAAAGGGGCTGCTCGCCCCTTTTAACCCCAAAGAAGAGGGCTACACCGGAAAAAACTGAAGATTCACGCCTGTTCGGCGTGAAGATCTTTTAACCGTTTTTTCCGGCTCCGCCGATTTGAAACCCTCTCAGGCGCTCCCGCGCCAGCTCTCCCGAAGGGAGAGCCAAGGTCTAAGGTTCGTTACCAAAGTATTAGGTGTAATGAGAAAGCTTCCGGCAGTGCTCTTGCCTCTCCCTTTGGGAGAGGTGGATGCGAACGTAGTGAGCAGACGGAGAGGGCGCACGCCGTTAGCCCTATTTTAAAGTATCTAAACGCAACAAGGCCGTTCGGCGAATGCCGGACGGCCTTGCTGCACTTATTGGAAAGGATCGATCGGGAGATGTCAATTGTTATTTTGCCGTGGCCGGCTTTTTCAGCCGGGCACGGACGCGGATGGCCTGTAATTGGTCACACGCTTGCAGGGGCGCAGTGATGCCTTTTGCCCCTATCAGGAAGGGAGGTTCTGTGTCATGCTTAGTGTACCACTTTTTGCCCGCCTTGGACGATTTTAAGCACGAATCGCCCCGCAAATGCGCTGAAACGCCCCGAAAGTGCAAAAGCTGCCGGGCACACCCGCAAAAACAGAAAACCGCCCGGCTTGCGGTTACCGGACGGTTTTCTGCTCTATAGGAATTATGGGAATGGCATATTTTCAGAGTGCTTCCTCTGCACCTGCATTATACCACCAATGGCGGAAAAGTAGAGCCTTTTTGCACAAATTCCCAAAAAATGACACGAAATGCTTTTTACCGGGTGGAATCGCGGCAAAAAACGCCCGCCAACGCAAAAAGGGACTGCTGCACTGTGCTGTGCAGCAGTCCCTGCGGGGTTATAAGGGGTCGTTACCGGTCAGCGGGCTCAGCCGCGCTTCTGGTAGTTTTTCCAAGTGCGGATGACCTCCCAGCGGCTTACGCGGCTGCCGGGATTGAAGCTGCCGTCCTGTGCGGTCATCAGGCCGGTATCCACTGCCCAGCGGATAGCCTGCAGCTCTGCGGCATCGGCTGCCACATCGTTGAACAGGACAGTGCTCTGGGTAGCGGGCTTGCCTGCGGCGGTCCACAGTGCAACTGCCAGCTGCTG
>CAKTAT010000038.1:0-18521 GCA_934532365.1 uncultured Faecalibacterium sp.
GGCTACCAGAAGGATGGTTCGCCGCGCTTCAAGACCTTCTATGGCAAGACCCAGAAGGAGGTCAAGCTCAAACTGAAGGAGTATCGGGATGCGCTTATCAGCGGTGTCCAGCTGGACACGATCCTGTACTTTGAGGATACATGGTTCGAGGGTCACAGGGATAATATCGCCCCCACGACACAGGAAAGCTACAAATACTGCCTGAAAATGTGTCGCGGATGCAGGCGTTGGGTGTGGGCATTCAGACCATCCAGAGTATCGTAGGCCATGCCGACACCGTGATGACTGAGCATTATCTCCATGTTCAGGAATCCATTCGGCAGAGTGCGGTCCAGTTGTTCAGCGAGGCATTTTCGGCCTGAAAATTGGACGGAACGGCACTAATTAGACCAGATAAAACCGCCCGCATTGTGGTCAAAATTGTGGTCAAAACCAAATGATGTCAGCCCACAAGCAAAAAAATCCAACGATTTCTAACGTGAAATCGTTGGATTTATGGTCCGAGTGGCGAGAATCGAACTCACGGCCTCTTGAACCCCATTCAAGCGCGCTACCAAAACTGCGCTACACCCGGATATCGACCGCCGCTTCCCTACCGAAGCGTGGCGACAAGAGATATTATACTCAGGCAAGGCCGTTTTGTCAACAGATTTTTTGATTATTTTTGGTTTTTTCTGAGAAAAGTCTGATTTTTACACGGATACGCGCTTTTTCGTTTTTGCTGTTTTTCAGTGTTTTTCAGCTTCTGCGGCGCGCTGCGCGCGGTCGCGTTCCAGCAGCGGGCGCAGGTACTGGCCGGTAAAGCTGCCGGGCACGTCAGCCACCTGCTCCGGGGTGCCCTCGGCCACGATTTCGCCGCCGGCGCTGCCGCCCTCCGGGCCAAGGTCGATGATATGGTCGGCGCACTTGATCAGATCCAGATTATGCTCGATGACGATAACCGTATTGCCCACGTCTACCAGCTTTTGCAGCACCTCGATCAGGCGGTGCACATCTGCGATGTGCAGGCCGGTGGTAGGCTCGTCCAGAATATACACCGTTTTGCCGGTGCCGCGGCGGGCAAGCTCGTTGGCCAGCTTCACGCGCTGCGCCTCGCCGCCGGACAGGGTGGTGGCGCTCTGCCCCAGGGTGACATAGCCAAGACCCACGTCCAGCAGCGTTTGTAGCTTGCGGGCGATTTTGGGCTGGTTGGCAAAGAACACCACCGCTTCCTCTACGGTCATGTTTAGCACGTCTGCAATGGTCTTTTCCTTATACTTTACTTCCAGCGTTTCGCGGTTGTAGCGTGCGCCCTTGCACACCTCGCAGGGCACATAGACGTCCGGCAAAAAGTGCATTTCGATCTGCAGAATGCCGTTGCCCTCGCATGCTTCGCAGCGACCGCCCTTGACGTTAAAACTGAACCGCCCCGGGCCGTAGCCCCGCATCTTGGCGTCCTGCGTCTGGGAGAACACAGTGCGGATATCGTTGAACACGCCGGTATAGGTGGCGGGGTTGGAGCGCGGGGTGCGGCCGATGGGCTGCTGGTCGATGCCGATGACCTTATCCACGAACTCCAGCCCCTCTACCCCATCGCACTTGCCGGCGCGGGAGCGGGCACCGTTCAGCTCGCTGGCCAGCGTTTTGTACAGGATCTCGTTGATGAGACTGGACTTGCCCGAGCCGGAAATGCCGGTGACGCAGATGAACTCCCCCAGCGGGAAGCTGACGTCGATGTTGCGCAGGTTGTTTTCCCGTGCGCCCTTTACGGTCAGGCAGTGGCCGTTGCCAGTGCGGCGGGTCTGGGGCACTGCAATGCGCTTACGGCCGGAGAGGTAGTCGCCGGTGATGCTGCGCTTGGCCTTGCAGATATCCTTTACGCTGCCTGCGGCCACGATCTCGCCGCCGTGCACACCGGCACCGGGGCCTACGTCCACGATATAATCCGCGCTGCGCATGGTGTCCTCGTCGTGCTCGACCACGATGACCGTATTGCCCAGATCCCGCAGATTTTTCAAGGTGGCGATAAGCTTATCGTTGTCCCGCTGATGCAGGCCGATGGAAGGCTCGTCCAGCACATAGAGCACGCCGGATAGGGCGCTGCCGATCTGGGTGGTCAGGCGGATGCGCTGGCTCTCGCCGCCGGACAGCGTGCCCGCCGCCCGGGCAAGCGTGAGGTAATCCAGACCCACGCTCTGCAAAAATTGCAGGCGGTTCTTGATCTCCTTCATGATCTGGCCGCCGATCTGCTGCTGCTTTTCGGTGAGGTTCGGCTCGTTTTGCTTGATAAATTCCAGCTCGTCCCGGATGGACATCTCGCAGAACTGGCTGATGTTCTTATCCCCGATGGTCACGGCAAGCACCACCGGCTTCAGGCGCTGACCGTGGCAGTCCGGGCACTCCACACCGGACATAAAGCTGCCGATCTCTTCCTTCATCCACTCGCTGTTGGTCTCGCGGAAGCGGCGCTCCAGATTTTCCACGATGCCCTCAAAGGTGTTGTAGTACACCCCGCTGCCGAACTCGTTGGTGCGGTGCATCTCGATTTTTTCGCCGTTGGTGCCGTAGAGCAGGGCGTTCACCGCCTCGGTACTCATCTCCTTGATGGGCGTATCCAGCGTAAAGCCGTATTTTTTGCCAAGGCCAAGGTAGTACATCTCACTCACCGAACCCTCGGCGTAGTACCAGCCGCTGGCCTTGATGGCGCCCTCCCGGATGGAAAGGCTGCGGTTGGGCAGAATGCGATCCTCGTCCACCCGCATAAAGGTGCCAAGGCCGGTGCATTTTTCGCAGGCGCCCAGCGGGTTATTGAAGGAGAACAGCCGGGGCGACAGGTCGCTGATGGAGATACCGTGCTCCGGGCAGGCAAAGTTCTGGCTGAAGGTCATGCACTCGCCGCCGATGACGTCCACCTCGGCCACGCCGCCGGTGAGCGCCAGCGCGGTCTCCAGCGAATCTGCCAGACGGCTGCGGATACCCTTGCGCAGGGCAAGACGATCCACCACGATTTCCACCGTATGCTTGATGTTCTTTTCCAGACTGATCTCCTCGTCCAGATCATACAGGTTGCCGTCGATTTTCACGCGGGCATAACCGGCGCGGCGGGCGGCGTCCAGCTCCTTCTGCTGAGTGCCCTTGCGCTGACGCACCACCGGAGCTAAGATCTGGAACTTTGTACCCTCTTCCAGCTTGAGGACGGCATCCACCATCTCGTCCACGGTCTGCTGGCTGATGACCCGCCCGCACACCGGGCAGTGCGGCACGCCGATGCGGGCGTACAGCAGGCGCAGATAATCGTAAATTTCAGTCACGGTGCCCACAGTAGAGCGGGGGTTGTGGCTGGTGGTCTTTTGGTCGATGGAGATGGCCGGTGAAAGGCCGGTGATCTCGTCCACGTCCGGCTTATCCATCCGTCCCAGAAACATCCGGGCATAGCTGGAAAGGCTTTCCACATAGCGGCGCTGACCGTCGGCGTAGATGGTGTCGAAAGCCAGACTGGACTTTCCCGAGCCGGAAAGGCCGGTCATGACGATCAGCTTTTCCCGCGGGAGGGTCAGGTTAATATTTTTCAGGTTGTGCTCGCGGGCACCCTTGATAATGATCTTATCGTTTGCCAAGGTATTTTCTCCCTTTTCGTTGTGTCTGTGCATGGTTCTGCTTGCGCTCGGTCTCTGCGGCGGAGTCCACGGTGGGGTTCTCGCCCCGGCGCAGACGGTCGATCTGATCCCGCAGGAAGGCTGCGTGCTCAAATTCCAGCAGCTTCGCAGCCTCCTTCATCTCCCGGGTCAGACGCTCAATGGCAGCTTCCCGCTCCATTTTGCCCATGCGGCGGGTGTTGCGCTTGGCGTTTTCGGCCTTATCGCTGATCTCAATGCTGTCCGCAATGGCCTTGACGATGGTTTTGGGCACGATGCCGTGCTCCTCATTATAGGCCATCTGGATGGCGCGGCGGCGCTCGGTCTCGGTGATGGCGCGCTCCATGCTGTCGGTCACCACATCGGCGTACATGATGACCATGCCCTCCGCGTTGCGGGCGGCGCGGCCGATGGTCTGGATCAGGCTGGTCTCGCTGCGCAGAAAGCCCTCCTTGTCGGCATCCAGAATGGCCACAAGGCTCACCTCCGGCAGGTCCAGACCCTCGCGCAGCAGGTTGATGCCCACCACCACGTCGATGCTGCCCAGACGCAGATCTTTGATGATCTCCATGCGCTCGAAGGTATCCACCTCGTGGTGCATATACTTGACCTTGATCCCCTGCTCGGTGAGGTAATCAGTAAGATCTTCGGCCATTTTTTTGGTCAGGGTGGTCACCAGCACCCGCTCCTGCCGCTGGATGCGGGCGTTGATCTCGCCCAGAAGATCCACCACCTGCCCTTCCACCGGGCGCACCGAGATGACCGGGTCCAATAGACCCGTGGGACGGATGACCTGCTGCGCCACCTGTGAGCTGTTCTGGCGCTCGTACTCGCCGGGGGTGGCAGAGACAAAGATCATCTGGTTGAGCTTGGACTCCACCTCCTCAAATTTCAGGGGGCGGTTATCAAAGGCGGATGGCAGGCGGAAACCGTATTCCACCAGCGTTTTTTTGCGGGCGTAGTCGCCGCCGTACATGGCGCGCACCTGCGGCAGGGTGACGTGGCTCTCGTCCACAAAGAGCAGAAAATCCTCCGGGAAATAATCCAGCAGGGTGGTAGGCATACTGCCCGGCGCGCGGCCGGACAGCACCGCCGAATAGTTTTCGATGCCCTTGCAGATACCCACCTCGTTCAGCATCTCGATATCGTAGTTGGTGCGCTGGGCGATGCGCTGCGCCTCGATCAGCTTGCCCTCGGCGGTGAACTGCTTGACCTGCGCATCGCACTCGGCGCGGATCTTTTCCAGCGCGGCGGCCTTTTTTTCGGCGCTGACGATATAGTGGCTGGCCGGGAAGATGGCAACGTGCTTGACCACGTTCTGCTTGGAGCCGGTCAGGGGGTTAAACTCGGTAATGCGGTCGATCTCGTCTCCAAAAAACTCCACCCGGATAGCAAGCTCGCTCATATAAGCCAGATAAATGTCCACCGTGTCGCCGTGCACCCGGAACTTATTGCGCACAAAATTCACGTCATTGCGTTCGTATTGCAGGGTGACCAGCTTTTTGCACAGTTCATCCCGCTCCATCTGCATCCCGGGGCGCAGGCTGATGACCATGCTGCGGTAGTCGATGGGGTCGCCCAGCGAGTAGATGCAGGACACCGAGGCCACAATGATGACGTCCCGCCGCTCGGAAAGCGCCGCCGTAGCCGAGTGGCGCAGGCGGTCGATCTCGTCGTTGATGGCGCTGTCCTTTTCAATATAGGTATCGGTGCTGGGGATGTAGGCTTCCGGCTGGTAGTAGTCGTAGTAGCTGACGAAGTACTCCACCGCGTTGTTGGGGAAAAACGAGCGGAACTCGGTGCACAGCTGCGCTGCCAGCGTTTTGTTGTGTGCCAGCACCAGCGTGGGGCGATTGCACTGGGCAATGACGTTGGCCATGGTAAAGGTCTTGCCGCTGCCGGTCACGCCCAGCAGGGTCTGGCAGCGGTCGCCCCGCTGCACCCCCTCCACCAGCTGCGCGATCGCCTGAGGCTGGTCGCCGGTGGGGGCGTAGTTCGACACCAGTTCAAATTTTTCCTCTGCCATCGTTTTCTCCCTTCCGTGCGCATAACCACAATCTGTTGTTGTTTCAAGTTGTATTATAGCACGCACATTTTATAATGTAAACAGTTTTTTGTTTTACGGCCAGAACAGCGTGCCGGTCTTGAAATCGTAGATGGGCAGGCGGTTGGCGTCCCGCATGGAAAAATACTCGGTGTCGGTCAGGATGAAGTGATCCAGCAGGTGCACATTCACCAGCCCCAGCGCCCGGGCAATGCTGCCGGTAGCGTCCATGTCCTCCAGCGAGGGCAGCGCCACCCCGTTGGGGTGGTTGTGGCAGAGCACCACGGCATCCGTGCCGCCCTTGATGGCGGCAGCCACCACGTTTTTGATATCCAGACTGACCCGATCGGAACTGCCCTCCCGCAGCCAGACGGCGGCGCGCACCCGCTTGCGGCTGTCCAGACTGACCAGCATGGCACGCTCGTAGTCCGACCACGCAAACTTTGCCATCAGGTAGCTGCCCATCTGCTCGGTGGTCTTGATGCAGCGGGTGGTGCTGGTGCGGCTGCGGCCATAGTACCGGCTGATCTGGGGCAGCAGATGCAGCATCCGGGCGGTAGAGGGGCCTACGCCCTCCACGGTGCACAGCTCTTCCTCGCTGGCCTCCAGCACCGCCGCAAAATCCCCGAACCGGTCGATCAAGTCGTGGGCGATACCGTTGGTATCCTTTTGGGCGTTGGTCAGGTAAAGCACATATTCCAGCGCCTCGTGCTCGGCCAGACTGTCCAGCCCGTAGCTCTGCACCCGCTCCCGCATCCGCTGGCGATGTCCCTTGTGCCGTTTATTCTCTGCCATAGCGGTACTCCTTTTTGTATGTTCTCTCCCTATAGTACCCATTTTGCGGCGCAAACACAAGCGTTCTGCAAAAATAACCCGGATTTTGCGCAGGAATGCGCGTTGACTTCCCGCCCCGCCTGTATTACTATAAAAGCATGATTCTGACAAAAACGATGAGGATAGCTTTATGAAACAATTTACTGCCACCGCCAACGATGACGGCGTGCGTCTTTCGCGCTTTGTGCAGAGCGTGACCCGCGATTTTCCCACCAGCCTGCTGTACAAGAGCTTCCGCAACAAGCGGGTGAAGGTGAACGGCAAAAAGGCCGTGCCGGAGTACCGTTTGCAGGCGGGGGATCTGATCGAGTTGTACATCAATGACGAGTTCTTCCCGCCCGAGGGTGCAAAGCCGGTGCAGAAGGCTGCCCCCAAAAAGCAGCCTAATCAGCCCAAGGTGACCGTTGTCTACGAGGACGAAAACCTTGCAGTGCTGTACAAGCCCACCCATCTGCTGTGCCACAGCGACCGCACCGGCGATGCCAATCTGGTGGATGCCTTTACCCAGTACCTGACCCAGAAGGGCGAGTATGACCCCCACGGCGAGAACCGCTTCAAGCCCGGCATCTGCAACCGGCTGGACCGCGGCACCGAGGGGCTGGTGATCGCCGCCAAAAACTACGCCGCCCTGCGGGACATGAACGAGATCATCCGCACCGATCTGCTGAAGAAGGAGTACTACACCATCACGGTGGGCATTCCGCAGTCCGGGCGGTTCACAGCATGGTGGGAGCACGACGAGAAAAACAACAAGGTCAGCATCCACGCCCATCAATCGCAGGACGAGCGCCGCAAGCAGATCATCACGGATGTAGACGTGCTGCGCACCGCAGGCCCCTTTGCCCTGTGCAAGATCGGCCTTATCACCGGGCGCACCCATCAGATCCGCGCCCATCTGGCCTATCTGGGCAAGCCGGTGCTGGGCGATATCAAATACGGCAACCGCAAGATGAACGAGCGCACCGGCACAAAAACACAGGCGCTGTGCGCAGTGCGCATCAGCTTTCTGGATGTGCCGGAGGAAAACACCCTGCACTACCTCTCCGGCAAGGTCATCAAGCTGAAGGACCCCCAGATCCTGCAGCAGTTTGATGCACTGGATAAAAATAAAGAAGCATAAAACACAGAACGCTCCGACCCCACGCAGAAGGGTCGGAGCGTTCTGTGCTTGAAAGAAGAAAGAAAAAAGAAACTTAACCATCGGCTGTTGTTTCAGCCTGGGAGGTGGCGTTGTTCTGGGCCGGCATTTGCGGCGGGTTGCCGGAGGGTGTGCCCGTGGGCTTTTCCGGCGGGGTGCCGCCCTGCCCATCCGGGGCTTGCCCGCCGGGGGCGCTGCCGTTCATGGCGGGCGGGGTCTGCCCGTTTGCGCCGTCCGGCGGGGTCATGCCGTTCTGTCCACCGCCCATGCCGCCGAAGCTTGCACGGGATGTGCCGGTCTGGGCGGTGGCAGTGGCAAGGGTGGTACTGCCGGTAGTGAGCGTATAGTCGCTGTCGGCGGTAACATCCTGTGCGCAGTAGAACACATAGCTTGCATCGCACAGGGCGGTGCCGCTGTATACGGTATTGCCGCTGGCATCGGTGATGGCAAAAGTGCTGTCCTTGGTCAGGCGCACGGCGCTGTCTGCGCCCATGCCGCCGCCATAGGTCACATAGCCCTGCGAAGCGTCAATGGTGTAGCCCATGCCGGCGCTGCCGCCTGCTGCCAGCACCGTGCCGCCGGTGATGGTAATGGTACCGTCTGCATCCAGCGGCTGGTTATCGGCGGCGTTGGCCGTCCACACAGCAATGCTGCCGCCGGAAATGGTCATGCTGCCGTTGGAATCAAAGCCGTCACCCCCGGAGGTGTAGGCAGTGATGGTGCCGCCGGAGAGGTTCATGCTGAAATCGTAGTTTGTCAGATCACCGTTGGCAGCGTTCAGACAATCGTCCGTGGCGGTGATGTCGATAGTACCGGAGAATACGTTCAGGGTTGCACCCTCCAGCCCCTCGTTGCAGGTGGAAATGGTAATAACAGGCCCGGCGGTATCCTCTGCACCGATATTTAAGGCATAGTCGCTGTGCAGTGCGTCATCCCCGGCGGAGATGTTCAGGGTGCCGCTCTCCACATTCAGGGTCTGCTCGGCGTTGACGGCGTCGTTCACCGGGGCGTCAATGCTCAAGGTCAGTTCCCGGATGGTCAGGCTGGCTTCCCTGCCCTCGTTTTCCGTACCGGACTTGATGCCGTTTTTCCCGGCAGCGGAGATGTTCAGCGTACCGCTGCCGCACAGCACTACCTGTGCGCCGTCCTTGCACTTGAGCACAGCGCTCTCGGCGTCTGCACTGGCGTTTTCATTGTCCTTATTATTGGCGGCGGTATCAGCAAGGGTGTTCTGGGTGCCGCTTTGCACCGCGATGGTCACCCCGGTGGATTTGCCGCACACGATGGGTGCGGTGGTGGTGCTGGTCAGTTCCAGGCCGTTCAGTATCAGCGTCACATCTTCTGTGCCCGCTTTTATGGTAATGCTGCCGTCTGCGCAGCTGCCGGACACCGCATAGGTGCCTGCGGCGCTGATGGTCAGGGCTGTGCCCTTGATGGTGTAGCCGTTATAGTCTCCCTCGGCAACGGAGATGCCGCCATCGGTAAAGGTAAATGCGGTAGCGCCTTCCAGCGAGAACTCGCTCTCTGTTGCAGAAAGGACGGTACCGGCGGCAGAGGACGCGGTGAGAGTGGAGACGGCACTGTTACTACAGCCCGCCAGCGTGACCACCAGCGCGCCCACCACCAGAAGGGAAAGCGGTCGGTTTGCGTATTTCATATCGAAAAAACCTCCTTGCGGTCAATGGTTTGCTTTGAGGATGCCCACAGTATACCCGTCGAACCTAAAACGAACCTAAAGAAAACCCGCAAAATTCCTTTAGGTTGCTTTTAAGTTGGGGCGGTATGCTGTTTGCACAGGAGGTGACAGGCAATGTCCCAACCCATTCAGAACTGCTTTGAGCGGTATGAGAAAAAGTATTTTCTCACCCCGGCAGGGCAAAAAGCCCTGCTGCAGGCCATTGCGCCCTATATCAAGATGGATTTTTATGGAAAGTATACCATCTGCAACCTTTATTACGATACCCCGGACTGGCGGCTGATCCGCGCCTCGCTGGAAAAGCCGGTGTACAAGGAAAAGCTGCGGGTGCGCAGCTACGGCGTGCCCGCGCCGGACGGCAAGGTGTTTGCCGAACTGAAAAAGAAATACAAGGGCGTGGTGTACAAGCGCCGCATCACCGTACCCGCCGCCGAGGTACAGCCCTTGCTGGCGGGGCAGCGACCGCTTGCCGACTACGGACAGATCGGCCGGGAGATCGCATGGTTCCAGCAGCTATATAATGCCCGTCCCCGGGTGTTCATCGGATACGACCGCATCGCCTTTGCGGGGGTAGCCGACCCGGAACTGCGCATCACCTTTGATACCAACATCCGCTGGCGCACCACCCAGCTGGAACTCAGCGCCGGAGACCACGGCGCGCCCCTGCTGCCGGATGACCGGGTGCTGCTGGAGGTCAAGCTGCCGGGCGTCTGCCCGCTGTGGCTGGCCCACGCACTGGCCGAGGCCGGGGCTGTGCCGGTCTCCTTTTCCAAATACGGCAGCTGCTACTGCCATCATCTGCTGCGCGAGCAGCCTGTCACCTTGAAGGAGGTTTTTCCCTGTGCTTGAATCTGTAATTGGTACGTCTATCACCCTGAAAAGTTTTCTGCTGTGCACGGCGGTCTCGCTGGTGCTGGGCATCGGCCTTGCCTTTGTGGCGGGTTACCGGCAAAAAACAAGCTCCAGCTTTGCGGTCACGCTGGCGCTGCTGCCCGCCGTGGTGCAGCTGGTGATCATGTTGGTCAACGGCAACATCGGCACCGGCGTAGCGGTGGCGGGCGCGTTCAGTCTGGTGCGGTTCCGCTCTGCCCCCGGCACTGCCCGGGAGATCGGGGTCTTATTCCTTGCCATGGCGCTGGGGCTTGCCACCGGCATGGGGCTGCTGGGCCTTGCCGTGCTGGCCTTTGTGCTGCTGGCCGGTGCACTGCTTGGCTTGACCGCGCTGGGCTTTGGTGAACAGAATACCGCCGCCCGGGTGCTGAAGATCACCATTCCGGAAAGCTTGGACTACGACGGCCTGTTTGACGATATTTTTGCCCAGTATACCCGGCGCTGCACCCTGACCCGGGTAAAGACCAGCAACATGGGTACATTGTATGAGCTGGAATACGCTGTTCTTCTGCCGGAGGATGCGCCGCCCAAGGCCTTTTTGGACGCGCTGCGCTGCCGCAACGGCAATTTGAACATCACCTGCGGGCGGGAGAGCAGCCCCGGCATGGAGCTGCTGTAAAAAAGCTTGCGCAGCAGGCGGCTGGTGCGCTATACTGGGGGCAGAAAAGCAAAAGGAGGAATGCGCAGTGCGGCTGCTGATCGCAGAGGACGAAGAGGACCTTGCCGAGGTGCTGAGCGTCTTTTTTGAAAAGAACCATTTTACGGTAGAAACGGTGCACAACGGCTTTGACGCCTACGAGGCCGCCACGCAGGAGCAATACGACGCCATTATTCTGGACGTGATGATGCCCAAGATGAACGGCATTGAGGTGCTGCAGAAGCTGCGGGCAGAAAAGGTATCCACCCCCATCATGATGCTGACCGCCAAGGGCGAGACGGACGACCGCATTACCGGCTTTAACGCTGGTGCGGACGACTATCTGCCCAAGCCCTTTGACCCGGACGAACTGCTGAGCCGGGTGCGCGCCATACTGCGCCGCGCCAGCGCCTACCAGCCCACCCAGCTGGCTTTCAGCGACCTGACGCTGGACCCGGGCACCGGTTTTCTGACCAGCCACGGGCAGTCGGTGCGGCTGAGCGGGCGGGAATATCAGGTAATGGAGCTGTTTTTGCGCAACCCGCGCATGGTGTTTTCAGCCGAGCGCATCCTTGAACTGGTATGGGGCTGGGAGAACGAGGCCGAGATCAATGTAGTGTGGGTAAATATCTCCAATCTGCGCAAAAAGCTGAAAAGCCTTGGCTCGCACGCCGTGCTGCGGGCGAACCGGGGGCTGGGCTATGCGCTGGAGGACCAAACATGATCCGGCGGCTGCGCAGGCGGTTCATCCGCATTGCCACCCTGTCGGTCACGGCGGTGATGCTGCTGCTGACTTTGCTGCTGAACACCGCGAATTACATCTCCACCACCCGGGAACTGCGGGATATGCTGCAGCTCATCAGCAGCAATCAGGGCACCATCCCCGCCTACCGCCCCGCCGGGGAGGCACCCGCTGCCCCGCCCAAGGCACCGGAGCCGCCGCGGGACGGCAGCTTTACCGCCGAGACTCCCTACTCCACCCGGTACTTTGTGCTGCGGTATCAGGATGACGGCACACTGGTGCAGGCAGACCTTCAAAATATCGCCTCGGTCACCGAGGAGGACATCACGCCGTATCTGGCCGCTGCCGTGGCGCACGGCGCGGGCTACGGCAGTTACGGCAGCTACCGGTACTACGTCACCCGCACCGGCGAGGGGCGCAACATGGCGGTATTTCTGGACGGCTACCAGCAGCTGCGCTCTGTGGGGCTGGTGCTGCTGTGGAGCCTTGCTGCGGATGCCGCCTGCATTCTGCTGGTAGTGGTGCTGGTGGTGCTGCTCTCCCGCCGCGCCATCGACCCGGTGGTGCGCAGCGCTGAAAAGCAGAAGCAGTTCATCACCGACGCCAGCCACGAACTCAAGACCCCTATCACGGTCATCTCCACCTGTCTGCGCGTGCTGGAAATGGAGACCGGCAAACAGAAATGGATCGATAAAGCGCAGGCACAGACCGAAAAGCTGACGGCGCTGGTCAACGCACTGGTCACCCTGTCCCGCATGGACGAGGGGGTCTCCCCGCTGAAGATGGAGCCTTTCCCCCTCAGCGAAGCAGTAACGGACACCGCCGAGCCTTTCCGGGACCTTGCGCAGAGCAAAGGGCACAGCCTTGTGCTGGATATCGCCCCGGACCTGACCTATAAGGGCGACGAGTACGCCATCCGGCAGCTGGTGAGCATTCTGCTGGACAACGCGGTCAAGTACGCCCGGGCAGACAGCGCCATCACCCTGACACTGGAAAAGACCCGGCGGGGCATCGCGCTGCGCTGCCGCAACGGCAGCGACCCCATCCCGGAGGATACGCTTGCAAAGCTGTTCGACCGCTTTTACCGCGCCGACCCCTCCCGCAATGCCGCCACCGGCGGCTTTGGCATTGGGCTGTCTATCGCCCGGGGCATCGCCGAGGCTCACAGGGGCAGCATCTGCGCCCGCATGGTAGGCGAGGAGGTGGAGTTTGCCGCCGAGCTGCGCTGAGCCGGGCGCTCCCGCAGTCAGAGGCAGCGCAAGACTGTATTTGTACCAAGAGCAGTTTGTGTAAATTATAGCTAAAATGGCCTTGTTGCAAGGACAGTCTTTTCTTATCATCTGCCGAATTTTTGAAAAAAGCTAAAATATCTCTGGACAAGTGCACTTCAGTGTGCTAAAACATTGTCAAGAACCCGCAATGGTGCAGGACGAAAAGGTCACTGCGCCCTTGCGGGCTTTTTTTGTTTTTAAGGAACGTATTCTGTGATACGTCCATAGAGGAGGAAAGATTTATGAAAGCATTCATTTCCCGTCGTGATTTTCTGATGGTATCCGGTGTGGCCGCAGCAGCTACTGCACTGGCAGGCTGCTCTTCTTCCGGCTCCGGCAGCACCGGCGGCGGCAAGACCGTAAAGATCGGCGTCTTTGAGCCGGCTTCCGGCGATAACGGTGCCGGCGGCAAGCAGGAGGTGCTGGGCATCGAGTACGCCAACAGCGTAGCCCCCACCGTGGAGATCGGCGGCGAAAGCTACACCGTGGAGCTGGTAGAGGTGGATAACCAGTCCAGCACCGATAAGGCTGTCACCGCCGCACAGGAACTGGTTTCCAAGAAGGTATCCGTGGTGCTGGGCAGCTACGGCTCCGGCGTTTCCATTGCCGCAGCGCCCACCTTCCAGTCTGCATCCATTCCCGCCATCGGCTGCTCCTGCACCAACCCCGCCGTTACCGAGGCAAACCCCTATTATTTCCGTGTCTGCTTCCTTGACCCGTTCCAGGGCTCTGTCATGGCAAACTTTGCAAAGGATGAGTTCGGCGCAGGCAACGCCTATGTGCTGAGTATGCTGGGCGAGGACTACGGCTCCGGTCTTGCTACCTACTTTGTAAACGCCTTTGAGGAACTGGGCGGTACCGTAACCAGCGAGCAGTTCCCGGAGGGCACCTCCGACTTTTCCGCCTACATCCAAAACGCCATCAACGCCGGGGCGGATGTGATCTTTGCGCCCTGCGCCACCACCTACGCGGCACAGATCATCACGCAGGCAGCCTCTGCCGGTTTTGATAAGCCCATTACCGCAGGCGACACTTGGGAATCCAGCGTTATTCTGGACGCCCAGAAGGGCACCAGCGTACAGGTGTACTGCTCTACCTTCTTTGATGAGAACGATGACTCCGGTGCAGCCAAGGAGTTTGTTGCCGGGTTCAAGGCATGGCTCAACGCCGACAGCCAGAAGCTGACCAACAACGGCGGCAACGATATCGTGGCAGCTGTTTCTGCCCTTGGCTACGATGCCTACATGACCGCACTGGAGGCCATCAAGGCAGCAGGCAGCACCGACGGCACTGCCATCAAGGATGCGCTGTACAAGGTGGATTATGACGGCGTGACCGGCAGCATCACCTTTGACCAGACCACCGGCGATGCCAACAAGGATATGGCCTACATCAAGAAGGCAAGCGACGGCGCCTTTGCCTTTGTCAAGACCCAGAGCGTAGAGGGCTGAAAACGCTTTTCCAAATAGCACAACGCAGGCAGGGGATGCTCCTCCGCCTGCGCTTTGCTTGTTGAACGGTTGTAAGAATTGGAGGAAATATTATGGCTGCAAAGTTTTTGCCCTACCTGCTGGCGGGCATTTCCGTGGGCGGTCAGTATGCGCTGATCGCCATCGGCTACACCATGGTGTACGGCATCCTGCGCCTGATCAACTTTGCCCACGGCGATATCTTTACGGTGGCGGGCTTTATGATGGTGTACGCCACGGCATCCCTGCCGCTGGCGGTGTCGGTTCCGCTGGTGGTCATTGCCACGGTGCTGCTGGGCATTGCGGTGGAAAAGATCGCCTACAAGCCCCTGCGCACCGCACCCAGAATGTCGGTAATGATCTCTGCCATCGGTATGTCTTACCTGCTGCAGAACCTGATGTGGTACGCCACCGGCGGCCTTGCCAAGCAGTACCCTGCCCTGCCGTGGATCAGCGATACCGTTACGGTGCTGGGCTGCCAGACCAAGCGGGTGACCGTGATCACCCCTTTCCTTGTGGTGATCCTAGTGGTCATCCTTGTCACCCTGATCCAGAAAACCAAGATGGGCATGGCCATGCGCGCCGCCTCGCGGGATTTTGAGACTGCGCAGCTTATGGGCATCCGCATCAACAACGTCATCTCCTTTACCTTTGCAGTGGGCAGCTTTCTGGCTGCCATCGGTTCCATGATGTACTTTTCCAACTACACGGCTGTCACCCCCACGGTGGGTGCCATGCCCGGCCTGAAAGCCTTTGTGGCGGCAGTGTTCGGCGGCATCGGCTCCATCCCCGGGGCGGTCATCGGCGGTTTCCTCATCGGCATCTGCGAAAGCCTGATCAAGGGTGCAGGCGCTACCACCTTCAGTGACGCCTTTACCTTTGCACTGCTTATTATCGTGCTTGCCGTAAAGCCCACCGGTCTGTTCAGTGAGAACCTGACCGAGAAAGTGTGACGACCATGAAACAAGAGAAAAAACGCATCTATCTCCGTGCGGCGCTGGCGCTTGCGGTCATCCTGGCGGTGCTGCTGGCGCTGGATAACCTGAGCTTTGTGCCCTCCATGCTGCTTACCGTGCTGCGCAAGGGCGCGATCTATGCGCTGGTGGCGGTATCCATGAACCTGTTGAACGGCTTTACCGGTCTGTTCAGTCTGGGGCAGGCAGGCTTTATGCTGCTGGGTGCCTACGCCTACGCCATCCTTACCATTCCCGCCGCTTCCCAGAAGTCCATCTACCAGCGCTACGCAAACGGCGGCATCGGCTTTTCCATCCCCGAGCTGCTGTCCAAACCCTTAGGGGGCTTCGGGCTTTTGCTGGGTGTGGTGTTCTGCTTAGCGCTGGCAGGTTTTGTTGCGGCGCTGTTCGCCTTCCTGATCGGTCTGCCGGTGCTGAAGCTGAAAAGCGACTACCTTGCTATTGCCACCCTCGGCTTTGCCGAGATCATCCGCGCCGCCGTGGTATACGAGGGCTTTGGCCCGCTGACCAACGGCTCCAACCTTTTGTACGGCTTTACCAGCTTTTCCAGCTTCTCCCTCCACTTTGGCGGCGTGACCCTGCGGCTGGAGACCGTGATGCCCTTTTTGTTCTCCGGCATCTGCATCGGCATCATCCTGCTGCTCATCAACTCCACCTACGGCCGTGCCTTCAAGGCCATCCGGGACGATGAGATCGCAGCCGAGGCCATGGGCATCAACCTTGCCAGCCACAAGCGCATGAGCTTTATCATCAGCAGTTTCTTTGCCGGTATCTCCGGCGCTATGCTGGCCATGTATCAGGCCAGTGTGCAGGCCACCACCTTTAAATCCAGCATGACCTACGAGATCTTGCTCATCGTGGTCATCGGCGGCATCGGGTCGGTGTCCGGCTCCATCATTGCTTCCTTTTTGTTCATTGCCAGTTCCGAGTGGCTGCTGCGTTTTCTGGACAACGAGACCTACATCGGCGGCTTCCGTCTGCCGCTGCTGCGCTCCGGCTTCCGCATGGTGGTGTTCAGTATCATTATCATGATCGTGGTGCTGTTCTTCCGCAAGGGCATTATGGGCGACCGGGAACTGTTCCAGAAAAAGCCCGCTAAAGCTGCCAAAAAGGAGGTGCGTTCCAAATGAGCGAGAGTGTATTGACCATGGAGAACGCCACCATGCAGTTCGGCGGCGTGGTGGCCGTGGATAACCTCAACCTGAAGGTAAACAAAAACGAGATCGTTTCTCTCATCGGCCCCAACGGCGCAGGCAAGACCACGGCCTTCAACGTGATCACCGGCGTGTACGCCCCCACCAACGGCGCGGTGTGGTTCGAGGGGCGCAAGATCATTGAAAACACGCCCCACGGCAAGATGAAAAAGCTGTACAAGGGACAGAATGCGGGCAAATACTCCCACATCATCGCCCCTACCCCGGACCGCATTACCCGGCTAGGCATTGCACGCACCTTCCAGAACATCCGTCTGTGGAAGAGCCAGACGGTGTTTGAAAACGTGCTCATTGCCAAGCACTGCCGCTGCACCGCCAACCTGCTGAGCGCAACCTTCCGGCTGAATGCCGATGAAGAAAAGCGCCAGCAGGAGGAGTGCCGGCATCTGCTGGAGGTACTGGGCTTGCAGGACGTGGGCGACGCGTTGGCCACTGGCCTGCCCTACGGTTTGCAGCGCCGGGTGGAGATTGCCCGGGCACTGGCTACCGAACCCAAGCTTTTGCTGCTGGACGAGCCTGCTGCCGGTATGAACCCGCAGGAGACCGAGGAGCTGACCGCATTTATTGACCGCATCCGCACCGAATTTGACCTGACCGTGTTCATGATCGAGCACCACATGGATCTGGTGATGGATATTTCCGACCGGGTGTATGTGCTGGATTTCGGGCGGCTCATCGCCGAGGGCACCCCGGCTGAGGTACAGAACGACCCGCGGGTCATCGATGCTTATCTGGGGGTGGACGAAGATGCTTGAGATCAAAGATCTGCACGTTTCCTATGGCGGCATTCAGGCGCTGCGCGGGGTGTCGCTGACCGTGCCGGAGGGCAAGATCGTCACCCTGATCGGCGCAAACGGCGCAGGCAAATCCACCCTGATGCGCACCATCTCCGGCCTTGTCAAGGCGCAGAGCGGCTCTATCCTGTGGAACGGACAGGAGATTCTGACAAAGCCCATCGACCAGATCGTGGCCGGCGGCATTGCCATGTCGCCGGAAGGGCGCCGGGTATTCGCCGACCTGACCGTGGTGGAAAATTTGAAGATCGGCGCCTACCTGCGCCGGGATAAAGCCGGTATCCAGCAGGATCTAGAATGGGTATACAGCCTGTTCCCCCGCCTGAAGGAGCGCAGCTGGCAGAGCGCCGGCACCCTGTCCGGCGGCGAGCAGCAGATGCTTGCCGTGGGACGCGCCCTGATGAGCAAGCCCAAACTGCTGATGCTGGACGAGCCCAGTCTGGGTCTTGCACCCTTGGTGGTGCGGGAGATCTTCGACATCATCCGCACCGTGAACCAGCAGGGCATCACTGTGCTGCTGAACGAGCAGAACGCCAACATGGCGCTGAAGGTTGCAGACTACGCCTATGTGCTGGAGACCGGCAACCTTACCATGTCCGGCACCGGTGCCCAGCTGCTTTCTGACCCGCAGGTCAAAGCAGCCTATCTGGGCAAAAAGCGCTGATTAAAACCCCGATACAGCAAGGCCCCTGTTTGCAGCAATTGCAAGCAGGGGTCTGTTTTTTGCCCTGTTCACGCCCGGCCGGGCAGCCAGACCGTTGCTTTTGCCCCGCAGGGGGTGTTCTGCCCGAACACTGCCCTGCCGCCATGGGCGGCGGCGATCTGCTGCACTACATATAAGCCAAGGATATGGGGCGCATTTTCGGCAGGCTCCACAGTGTTCAGCGCTGCCAGAACGGCAGCCGGATAGCCGATGCCGTCATCCGCTACGGTCAGGCAGAAGCGCTCCCCTACCCGCCGGGTGTGCACGGTAATGTTCACCGGCTTCGGGTTATGCCGGACGCTGTTGTTCATCAGGTTTTCCAGCAGCCGTGCCAGCAGCGCCTCATCCACCGAAAGCACTGTCTGCTCTGCCGGTTCTTCCTGTTCCAGTGTGATCTCGCAGTGCTCTGCCAGTGGGCTTTCGCAGAACTGCGCCACCAGCTGCCGGAACAGCGGCCCTGCCCGGAGGTCTTTCCGGCGCAGGGGTTGGGCACCGTATTC
>CAKTAT010000039.1:0-18430 GCA_934532365.1 uncultured Faecalibacterium sp.
AAGGAAAACGTGCAGCTGATGGACGGCGGCATCGACTTCTACGCCACCCAGACCACCCTTGCCCCGGATGGCCGCCGGATCATGACCGCATGGCTGCAGACCTGGTCGGACACCGAGGATAAGCCCCAGGGCTGCAAGTGGTTCGGGCAGACCATCTGCCCCCGGGAACTGCATATCAAGGCCGGACGCATTCTTCAGACCCCGGTGCGGGAGCTGGATGCCGTCCACGGCAAGCGAATCTTCCACGAAAATGTGACGGTGCAAAACGAAACTTCTCTGGAAGGCATCAAGGGCCGTGTGGCCGACCTGACCGTTACGGTGCAGCCCGGCGAATACCGCTCCTTTACCCTGAAGCTGGCTGCTGACGCAGACCATCACACCAGCCTGACCTATGACCCCTACACCTCGCAGCTGACGCTGGACCGCAGCCATGCCGGTTCCCGTGCCGACATCGTGCATACCCGCAGCTGCAAGGTCCGCAGCCAGAACGGTGCGCTCAAGCTCCGCATCCTGCTGGACAAAAACAGCGTGGAGGTCTTTGTCAATGACGGTGAGCAGACTATGACCGCATGGATCTACACGCCCCAGTCTGCCGACGGCATTACCTTTGCTGCCGATGGCAAAGCAACTGTTACGGCAGAACAGTTTGAGCTGAATCTGTAACCTGATATTCCCTTCATTTCTCCTTCATCAATACAGCCCCGCTTTGGTTTCTTCTTCACCAAAGCGGGGCTGTTGTTGCTTCTATGTAAGGTTAGTCCTCTAATCTGCCGTGTTCGCAGCCAAGGGAGAGGTAGCGTTCCATCTCGCCACTCAGCACCATCTGTGCATACTCCAAGGGCTTATTGTACAGCAGCCAGTCCAGTTCTGCCCGCTGTGCCGGGGTGTTGCCGTATTCGTCCTCGATGGCGATGCAGTCAATGGCAACGGTGGTGCCATCCTCGAACCGGACTTTCACCCGGTCGGTATCCATATTGAAGTGGCAGGAAAGCAGTTTGTTCATAAGAAAACCTCCATATTTTTCACATTTACTTCTTCTGCGGTGGAAAGTTCCTGCTGTTCGTTTGCAGATCCATGAATCCACTTTTTGATGCAGCCCTTTGCAGGTCTACATTCATCCACCACACGCCCGATTCTTACACCAAAACTAGAACAACGCTCTTTTTGCTCTGCACAAAATCCTGCATCGTTTGGCGTAAAATTGGCGTATGGCGTATTTTTTACTGGAAATCCATCAAAAGAAAAAGCCTGAAACTTCTCGGTACATCAAGAAGTTTCAGGCTTTGTTTTGCTTAAATTGGAAATTTACTGGTCAATGGGCTTCATCGTGGGGAACAGCAGCACATCACGGATAGAGGCGCTGTCGGTGAGTAGCATCACCAGACGGTCTACGCCGAAGCCCAGACCGCCCGTGGGGGGCAGGCCGTACTCCAGGGCGTTGATGTAGTCGTAGTCCACCTGGGCCTTGCACTCAGGCTCCAGCGCTTTGCGCTCGGCCACCTGACGCTCGAAGCGGCCCTTCTGGTCGATGGGATCGTTCAGCTCGCTGAAGGCGTTGCCGTACTCGGTGCAGTCGATGAAATACTCGAAGCGCTCGGTGAAGGCGGGGTCATCCGGCTTGCGCTTGGCCAGCGGGCTGATCTCCACGGGGTAATCGTAGATGAAGGTGGGCTGGATCAGCTTGTCCTCCACAAAGGCGTCGAAGAACTCGGCCAGAATAGCGCCCTTGGTGGGCACCTCGGGCAGCTCCACGTTGTGTGCCTTGGCGGCGGCGATGGCGTCTGCATCGGTCTGCCAGTCGTTGAAGTCCACGCCGGAATACTTCTTCACGGCCTCCACCATGGTCAGGCGCTCCCAGTGGCCCATATCGATTTGCTTGCCCTGATACGGAATGACCAGACTGCCGCAGATCTTGAGGGCAAGGCGCTTGTACAGCTCCTCCACCAGATCCATCATGCCGTGGAAATCGGTAAAGGCCTGATACAGCTCAATGGAGGTGAACTCCGGGTTGTGCTTGGGGTCCATGCCCTCGTTGCGGAAGATGCGGCCAACCTCGTACACACGATCCATACCGCCCACGATCAGGCGCTTGAGGTACAGCTCGGTCTCGATGCGCAGCACCATGTCCATGTTCAGGCTGTTGTGGTGGGTGTAGAAGGGGCGGGCAGAAGCACCGATCTCGAACGGAGTCAGGATGGGAGTATCCACCTCCAAAAAGCCCTTCTCGTCCAGATAAGCGCGAATTTCCTTCAGGATCTGGCTGCGCTTGATGAAGGTGTCCTTCACCTCCGGGTTTGCGATCAGATCCACATAGCGCTGACGATAACGCATCTCGGTATCGGTCAGGCCGTGGAACTTCTCAGGCAGGGGGCGCAGGCTCTTGGCCAGCAGGGTCAGCTCGGTGGCGCGCACGCTCAGCTCGCCGGTCTTGGTGCGGAACACCTCGCCCTTCACGCCGATAATGTCGCCCACGTCCAGCTTCTTAAAGGCGGCGTAGGCCTCGTCGCCCAGCTCATCGCGGCGGACGTAAAGCTGGATATCGCCCTTGTCGTCGCGCAGGTGGGCAAAGCTGGCCTTGCCCATAACGCGCTTGGACATCATACGGCCTGCCAGTGCCACCAGCTTGCCGCTGTCGGTCTCGTTGGGCAGTTCCTTGAATTCTTCCTTCAGGTCGGCAGAATAAGCGTCCTGCGGGAACTTGGTCAGGGTAAAGGGGTCGTTGCCGGCGGCCTGCAGGTCGGCCAGCTTCTGGCGGCGCACCTGTACCTGCTCGCTCTCGGACAGACCCGCAGCGGGGTTTCTCTTTTGCTCTTCCATGGTTACTCCTACTTAGTTTGCAGAATGGGTGATGGCCAGCACGGTGTACTCCACGGTCTGGCCGGTGGGCAGCAGCACTTCGGCCTTATCGCCCACGGCCTTGCCCATCAGGGCGTGGCCCACGGGGCTCTCGTCGCTGATCTTGCCGCTGAAGGCGTCAGCCTCGGTGCGGCCCACGATATCGTATTCCTCGGCCTCGTCCTCGCCGGTCTCGCGGATGGTGACGTGGGTACCAACAGAGACATTATCCACGCTCAGCTCGCTCTCATCGATCAGAACTGCGTTCTTGATGGTCTGCTCCAGCTCGGTGATGCGGTTCTCCACCAGACCCTGCGTATTTTTGGCCTCGTCGTACTCGCTGTTCTCAGACAGGTCGCCGTGGCTGCGGGCTTCCTTGATCTCTTCAGCCAGCTCCTTGCGGCGAACGGTTTTGAGGTATTCCAACTCCTCCTGCATTGCCTTCAGACCGGCAGCGGACATCTTGATCTCTTGTGCCATTTGAGAATCTCTCCTTGTTATTAGCTGTATTTCTTTCGCGCAGCCACAAAGCCGCACAGGAATGCCATTTTGACTACACTATTATAATAGCAAGCCGGTGCCTTGTCAACAAAAAAGGCGGCAGTATGGAGGAAAAAGCAGCACATGCCGCGTGCCTTTTCCATGTTGTCCCGGAAATCGAGCTTTCTCCCCTGCTTGCATGAAAATGCGATCCCGGAAAGTCCGCAGACCTTCCGGGATCGCTCTGACAGTTTTTTCTCAGATAAGCTTCGGCACCTCTGCGCCCAGCAGCTCTGCCAGCCGGGCGTGGCCTTTGCAGGTCAGGTGCATAAAGTCCACCTCGTTGAACTCGCACTCGGCGGCGTCCATAAAGTGCACGCCCTGCCGCTCGGCTACGATGCGCAGCTGCTCGGCGACCCCGCGGGATTTCTCCACGCAGCCTGCGCCCATGACGGCATCGTGGAAGCCATCCTTGATGCAGGGCGGCGCCACCACCAGAATATTGGGTGCCTTGCCGCCCCAGCAGTCCACGCTCTTGACCTTGAGCAGCAGCCGCTCCATGCCTGCGCCGATGCAGGCAGCGTTTGCGCCAAAGCGCTCCTTCACGTCATTCGTGCCCAGCATGATGATGAGCAGGTCGATGACCTCGTGGCTCTTGAGCAGGGCGTAGGCCACGCTCAGCGCGTCCATGGACTCATGCAGCGGGTCCACGAACACGGTGGTGCGGCCGGAAAGACCTTCCTCGGTGACCAGATACTCCTCGCCCAGCGCCTTTTGCAGGCGGCAGGTCCAGCGCTCGTCCTCGTTGAAGCGGATGCCGTGGTCGGCGCAGTCGTTGGGGTCGGCGCAATAGCCGTGGGTGTTGGAATCACCCAGACAGAGAATATGCTTTTTCATAACCGAATCACTCCTTTTCCATCGTCTGCCGGAAGTAGTACACAGCGCCCACCATCCCGGCATCATTGTGCAGCTGTGCGGCGCGGATCTCCAGCCCCTCGGCAAAGGCGGGCATGACTGCGGCCTTTACCTTGGCGGCAATGGGGTCGATGAGCAGCTTCTGCTGGGCAGACACGCCGCCGCCGATCAAAATCAGCTGCGGGTTGAAGATATGCACCATGCCCGCCAGCCCCTGCGCGATCTCGTCCGTCCATGCGTCCAGCAGCGCCAGCACCGTCTCGTTGCCCGCCTCGGCGGCGGCAAAGATGGCGCGGCCATCCTTCCATGCCGGGTCCTTTTCCTGCGCGGCGCGCACAAGGGCGGTGGTGGCGGCGTAGCGCTCCCAGCAGCCCTTTGCGCCGCAGGTGCAGTCCACGCCGTCCAGCGCGTGGGTGCGGTAGTGGCCCAGCTCGCCGCCCAGACCCCGCGCACCCTCCAGCAGGCGGCCGCCGGTCAGGATGCCGCCGCCCACGCCGGTGCCCAGCGTCACGCCGATGACATCCGTATAGCCCTTTGCGCCGCCGACCCACACTTCGCCCAGCGTCATGCAGTTGGCGTCGTTGGCTACCGTGACCGGCAAGCCGAGGGTCTTTTCCAGTTCCGCCTTGATGGGTGCGCCGATGTAATTGGGCAGGTTGCCGCAGGTGCCCGCCACGATGCCCTTGCGGCTGTCGATCTGCCCGGTGGCAGAAACGCCGATGCCCGCAAGGCTTTCCGCCGGGATGCTCTGCGCGGCAAGGAAGGCTTGTGCGGCTTTGAGCACCGTGGTCAGGATGGGGGTGCGGTAGCCGTCAAAGCTTACGCTCTCCTCGGCTTTGGCCAGCACCGCGCCGGTCTCGTCCACAATGCCCAGCTTGACGGCAGTGCCGCCGATGTCGATACCAAGATAGTGTTTCATAGCAGGCACTCCCCTGTGTTATTTCTTTGCGGCGTTGATGGCACCGGTAAAGCGCGCGGTGATCTCCGCCGGGCGGGTAATGGCACCGCCCACCACCAGCGCAAAGGCACCGGCCTCCAGCGCCTTGACCGCCTGCTCCGGGTAGTGGATATGACCCTCGGCAATGATCTTTGCCGGGCACTCTGCAGACAACTTGCGGATGAAGTCAAAGTCGATGTCGTCAATGCCGGTGGTCTCGGGGGTGTAGCCGCGCATGGTGGTGCCCACAAAGTCGGCACCGGCCTCGGCGCAGAGCATGGCGTTTTCAAGGTTATCGCAATCGGCCATCACCAGCTGCTCGGGGTACTTTGCCTTGATGGCGCGGATGAACTGTGCCGAGGTAGAGCCGTCCGGGCGCAGCGCACCGGTGCCCTGCACGGCAAGGATATCCACCCCGCAGGCCACCAGTTCGTCCACTTCCTTCATGGTGACGGTGATGTACATGGGCGTGCCGGGGTAGTCCTTTTTGATGATGCCGATGACCGGCAGGTCCACCACCTGCTTGATCTGGGTAATATCCCGCACGGTGTTGGCGCGGATGCCCACAGCGCCGCTCATAGCGGCAGCTTTCGCCATCAGGGGCATCACGCCGCCCTCCTTGGTGTACAGGGGCTCGTGCTCCAGTGCCTGACAGGACACGATGAGCCCGCCCTTGATCTGTGCAAACAGCTTTTCCTTTTCCATGGTCTTACTCCTCCATTCTGATCTTGACGACTGCCTTGCGCACGCTGACGCAGCCGTGCTGTACAAGGCCGGGCTTATGCAGCTCCTCCGGGAAGAACAGCACAAAGCGTCCCTCGCCCAGTGCACCGGTCACTACGCTGGCACTGGCCTGAAAGCCGCAGTCGCCGGTAAATTCCCCGATCTCTGCGCCGGGCAGATTGGTGTAGCCCCAGCCCTCGCTGCCGGTAAGGTCTACCTGTAAATCAGCATAAAGCTTGTGGTACTCCGGGTGGTAGCCCGCGTCCGGGTGCAGGGTGGCATCCATCAGGTTGATGAACACCTTGTCGCCATCCACCTCGGTGCGCCCCAGCGGCAGGGCGGCAAGGTCGTGGGTAAGCAGATAGTCGATGGCGGTATCCAAGTTGGGGTGCAGTCCCCTGTACCGGCCAAGATGCTGCAGGGTATCGCAGATCATTTGCGTTTCCTCCAATAAAAGAAGCGCCCGCCTCCCCTCTGAAAAAGAGACGGAGAGGGGCGCTTATATTTTGTTACAGCTTTGCGATGGCGGCTTCGATCATGGTCTGTGCCTCGGCCACGATGGCTTCATCCTCGGGGATCAGGCCGGGCATCGGGGCGCGCACGCTGCCCAGTTCCAGCCCGTACATCCGGCGCAGGATCTCCTTTTGCACGGCGTACAGGTTGCCGTGGGCGGAGCACATCTTGTAGATGATGCGGTTGGCCTCGTACTGAATGGCGCGGGCTTCGGTGATCTCGCCCTTTTCCAGATGGGCGTTCATGGCCAGATACAGCTCCGGCATCACGGCGTAGGTGCCGCCGATGCCGCCGTCTGCGCCGATGACCCGGCCGGAAACGAACTGCTCGTCCGGGCCGTTGAACACCACAAAGCCCTCCTCGCCGCGGGCGGCGATGCCGGCATCCTTGAACATCTGGATGTCCTGCGTGGGCATGGAGCTGTTCTTCACGGCCACCACGTTGGGGTTCTTCAGCATCTCGTTCAGCAGGCTCATGGTCAATGCCGTGCCAGCCAGCTGCGGGATGTTGTAGATGACGAACTCGGTGTTCGGGGCGGCAGCGGACATATCGTTCCAGTACTTGGCAATGGCGTACTCCGGCAGGTGGAAGTAGATGGGCGGGATGGAGGCAATGGCGTCCACGCCCACGCTCTCGGCATGGCGGGCCAGCTCCATGCTGTCGGCGGTGTTGTTGCAGCCGACGTGGGCAATGACGGTCAGCTTGCCCTTGGCTTCGCTCATCACGGCTTCCAGCACGGTCTTGCGCTCCTCGACGTGCTGGTAGATGCACTCGCCGGAGGAGCCGCCCACATACACGCCCTTGACGCCCTTGGCGATCAGGTGGCGGGTCAGCGCCTTGACCCCCTCCACCGAGATGTTGCCCTCTGCGTCATAGCAGGCGTAAAAGGCAGGGATGACACCCTGATATTTTTTGATATCTTTCATGTTTCAAGCCCTTCTTTACAATTAGTAATAAATCGAGATAAAATAGTCGTTCGTATCGAGTTTTGACGCTTTCTGCTCCGGGCAGGGGCATTAGTGCCCTCTTGCCGCGGTCGTGTAAAACCTCTTGCGGTGCCCTGCATCCGCTTCGACCCTTGGGCGGGTCTCGCGTCTTGCAGACCGCTGCGCCAAAAATTTCTCCCTGTTTCGGCCGCAGGCCGCGGTCGCAATTTTAGCCTTTAACAGCACCCATTGCGATGCCCTTGGTGAAGTACTTCTGGAAGATGAGGAAGATGATGATGATCGGCACTGCGGCCAGGGCGGCACCGGCCATGATCAGGCCGAAGTCAGTGCTGTTCTCTGCCTGCAGCTTTGCAATGCCCAGCGAGATGGTCAGGTTGCTGGTGCTGGACAGCATGATCAACTGCATGAAGTAGTCGTTCCAGCTGTTGATGAAGGTAAAGATGGCCAGTGCGCCGATGCCGGGCTTGACCATGGGCAGCACGATCTTGACAAAGGTGCGTGCCTCGCTGGCACCGTCGATGCGGGCAGCCTCCAGCATTTCGGTGGGGATGCCCTCACTGAACTGCTTCATCAGGAACACGCCGAACGGCCAGCCCACAATGGGGAAGATGACCGCCCAGATGGTGTTGTACAGGTTCAGTGCGCTCATCTCGCGCAGCAGGGGGATCAGGATGACCTGCTTGGGCAGCGCCATTGCACACACGATGAGGGTGAACAGCAGCTTGCGGCCCACAAAGCGCTTTTTGGCCAGTGCATAACCGGCCATGGCGGCGGTCAGGCAGGTAAGGATCATGGACATGACGGCCATGAACACGGTGTTGATCATCCAGCGGATGGCAGCGGGAGCCATGGGACCCACCGAGAAGTAGACAGGCTCGCCGTCGGCGCTGAACTTGGAGCCGAAGGGCACGGCCAGCTGCCACAGCGGGGCACGCTTGCCGGCAAACAGTTTCTGGTAGTTGGTCAGCACCCACTGGCTGGGCCACCACTCGGGGGTAGTGGCGTTGATGGCGGCACCGGTCTTGAAGGAGCCGGTGATGATCCAGTACAGCGGGAAGGCGAACAGCACCGCCATAATGCTGATGAGGATGATGGCCAGAATGGTATAGGCGCTCATCTTTTTCAGTTTACTGGGATGGCGCTTCAACGGTTTTTGCTTTTTTGCAGCAGTTGCACTCATTGTTCCGCACCTCCTTAATTATCCTTGTTGCCCATCTTGAACTGGACAGCAGACAGAATGGCGATGATCACCGCCAGCACCACGCCCATGGCGTTGCCGTAGCCGTACTTGTACTGCTTGAAGGCGGTGTAGTAGATGTAGTACATAATGGTATCGGTCTTGTGGTTGGGGCCGCCGGAGGTCAGCAGCTGGATCAGTGCAAAGCACTGGAAGGAGTTGATGGTGGTGATGACCAGAATGTACAGGGTGGTGGGCATAATGGCCGGCCACTTGATCTTCCAGAAGCACTGGAAGTCGGTCGCACCGTCCACCTCGGCAGCTTCCACGATGGACTGATCCACGTTGCCCAGTGCCGAAACGTACAGCACGATGGGCTGACCCACGGAGGTGGTGAGCAGGATCAGGATGATACAGCCCAGTGCAAACCGCTCGTCACCCAGCCAGTTGATGTTTTTGTCCAGAATACCAAGGCTCTTGCCCAGATAGTTGAAGATGCCGTAGTAGTTGTTGTACATCCACTTCCACACCACGGTAACGGCGACCGAGCCGGTGACCACGGGCAGGTAGAACACACAGCGGAAAAGGCTTGTCGCCCACTCCGGCAGGTCTACGATGGCGGAGGATACCCACAGCGAGAAGATGCAGGTGATGGGCACCGACACGATGACGATGACGAAGGTGTTCTTTAATGCACCAAGGAAGATGGGGTCGGCAAACAGGGTCTTGTAGTTTGCCAGACCCACAAAGATATCCGCGCGGTTCATGGTGGAGTCAAAGAAACTGGTCACCACGCAGAGGATCATGGGGTAGATGACGAAGCCCAGAAAGAAGATCAGGCTGGGCAGCAGGAAGCAGTAGGAGGCGAAGGTTTCGCGCCGTACCAGCGCACTGCTGCGTTTGGGCTCTTTCATTGCCGTCTTTGCAGCCAAGAGGATCACCAAACCTTTCGTTTGAGAGTGTTTTTTCCGTAAAAAGGCCCCTCCCTCACCCGGAGGAAGGGGCCTTGCGGTTCAACTGTGATGCAGTTCAGAAAAAGCAGCGCTTATGCCTCGGCTGCAGCGGCTGCGTTTGCGTTGTCCACAAAGGTCTTGACGGCAGTCTCGACGGCCTCGCCGGAGCCCACGCGCTGCAGCATATTCCACCACTCGGTGCGGGCAGTGGTCCAGCCCGGGGTGATCTGGTAGTAGTCGCCCAGATAGCCCATGAACTTGCTGTACTCGCTCATGACCTCGTTACCGGCGTAGATGTCGCCCACGCTGGTGCGGACGGGGAAGTAGGTGGAAGCCAGCACGCTGTCCTTGACCTGAGAGGGGTCGGCAGCGATGAACTCGATAAAGGTCTTTGCAGCCTTGATCTTGGCCTCGTCGCCGTTATCAAAGATGCCGAAGCCCCAGATGCCGCCGCACAGCTTCGGGTCGCCGCTTTCGGTGGGGAATGCCATGGGGAAGATCTCGTCGCCGCTGATGGTCTGGCCTGCGGCAGCGGTGTCAGCGTTCAGCTGCTGTGCAATGTTCCAGCAGAAAGCCATCTGCAGGGTGCCGTTACGGAACAGGGTGATCTCCTCGCCGCCGTTGATGGAAGGATCAAAGTTGACGCCCTTTGCATCGTACAGCGTCTGGATAGCCTTGATGTTCTCGGCAGAGTCGGCAGTGTACTTGGTATGGGCTGCATCAGTAAAGGTGCCGCCGTACATATTGTTGATGATGGCGCGGGTGCCCTGGTCGCCGCCCTGACCGCTGCAGTAGATGGCTGCCACGTTCTCGTAGCCGCCCTTGTACAGTGCATCCACGGTCTTGAGGAAGCCGTCGGTGCTCCAGGTGTGCTTATCGGTGTCGATGTACTGGTCAGCGCCCACTTCCTTAACCTTGGTCATGTTCACGGCCATGCAGTGTGCGGTCATGCACAGAGGATACTCGTAGTAGTCGCCCTTCTCGTTGTGGCAGGCAGACTCTACAGAAGCGTAGATGTCCTTCTTGGCGTCATCGGTCCACAGATCGTTCAGCGGAGCCATAACGCCCTTGGCGCCCCAGTTGGCCACCAGACGCTCGGGGCCTTCCATGACCAGATCGGGTGCGCTGCCGCCCTCAATGGCGGTGTTCACCTGATCGTCGCCGTTGGTGTAGTCCAGATACTCCACGGTCACCTTGATGTCGGGGTACTTTGCGTTGAAGCTGGAGATCAGGTTCTGGACGGTATCGTCATTGCCCCAGCCGCCGATGGGGTATGTCCACAGCTTGATGCTTGCGCCGGTGCTGGCAGCACTTGCAGCAGCAGAGGAAGCGGTGGAGGAAGCAGCAGTGCTGGTGGAGGAGGAACCGCCGCAGGCGGCCAGTGCACCGGCAGCGCCCAGAATACCGGCAGCCTTCAGGAAGGAACGGCGGGAAATGCAGTTTTTCATGATAGATTCTCCTTGTTCGTCTTCTTCGATCCGCTAAGGATCGTGCTTCATTTTCTCCGTAGCGGCTGCTCGTGTCCGCAGCCGTTGTTTGTAGCCTAATTATAGAAAATTATTTTCATTTTGTCCATTCATTCTTTTCATAAATTTTCATTTTTAAATCCAGCAGCCTGCACAAAATTGTGGGATATCAGAAAAAACACAATATTTTTGTGAACTTCACTTGTCAAAATAGTTACAAAACGGTACACTTTCCACCATTATTCTGAAAATCGCTTTCAATCCCAAAATTGCAAAAATGAAAAGCATTTTCACAATTTGAGCCGTTTTTTCCGCCAAAACTGTGCCCTCTGCACAGAACCGACGGGTAAAATGTGGTCATTACGCCTCTTGCACAGCGGCGCGGTTTCTCTTATACTTTTATATAAGAAGGTAAGCACCAAAACGGCACCGGTGCACCCGCCGGCGCCCGAGTGAGGAGAAGGAAGAATGTCTACGAATTTTTGGGAGCTGCTGCAGCAGCATCAGGGCGACCTGACAAAATCCGGCCGCACGGTGGCCGAATATCTGGTGCAGCACGCTGCGGAGGCACAGTATCTGTCCATATCGTCGCTGGCCAGAGAGTGTCAGGTGGCCGAGGCCACGGTGTTCCGGTTCTGCCGGGCGCTGGGCTTTGAGGGCTACCACGAAATGCGCATTGCGCTGGCGCAGGCCAATGCTACCGGCGTGCTGGTAAATCAGCAGGAACCCGCCCCGGACGCCGACACCGCCACCCTGTGCGAGCACGCCTCGGCGCTGTTCATGACCGCCATCAATGGCACCCAGAACGCCCTTTCGCCGCAGGCAGTGGAGCAGGCCGTGGCGCTGCTGCATAATGCCCGGCAGGTGTTCTGTATGGGACAGGGCGGCAGCATGGCCGCCGCCAACGAGATCTGCGCCCGGTTCGCCTGCATCACCAACAAGTTCCGCGCCGTCGCCGACAGCCATATGCAGGTCATGGCTGCCAGCCTGATGACCGAGCAGGATGTGGTGCTGTTCGTCTCCTACTCCGGCGCTACCCGCGACCTGATGGAGACCCTGCGCACCGCCAAGGCCAACGGCGCAAAGGTCATCCTGATCACCCACTACGAGGACTCCCCCGGCGCAAAGCTGGCAGACATCGTGCTGCTGTGCGGCGCGCAGGAAAGCCCGCTGGACTCCGGCAGCATCCCCATCAAGGTGGCGGTGCTGTATGTGGCCGAGGTGCTTGTGCTGCGGTATATTCTGGATGACAAGCCCGGCAGCACCGAGGCGCAGGAGCGCACCACCGAGGCGCTGGCTGTAAAGCTGCTTTGAGCCTTGCAGAAGAGTTGTATTCCCACACGCGGCAGACAGTTCAAATCAGGCTTCTCCCAAAAGCTGCTCTTGAAAAACAGAGCAGCTTTTTTTGTTTTTTCCTCCTTTTTGCGGGATTGATAAAAGCCCACAAGTGCGGTATACTGAATAGTACTTTATTTAAGAGAAGTAAGGAGGTGCAGTCCATGGCGATCGGTGTGCCACGCCCACTGGCGTTGGAAAAGCCGCAGAGCGTCGATCTGGCGCAGGCAGCGCGGTATTTCGGCGCGCATGGCGAGCCGGACGCCGCCACGCTGGCGCTGCTGCAAAAATGCGCTATGCCGCTGCTGGCGGCAGCAACGCCCCGGGCGGTGTGGCTGCTGGCAGATGTCCCTGCCCTGACCGAGGCCGGGCTTCTGCCCGGCGAGGACGTGCACAAGCATCTGGCAGGCTGCGGGCAGGCCATTCTGCTGGCAGTGACGCTGGGTCCCGGGGTGGATGCCCAGATCCGCCGGGCGGGCGTGGGCGATATTGCCGCCGGAGTGGCCTCCGATGCCTTGGGCAGTGCACTGGCCGAGCAGGCCGCCGATGCTGCCGAGGCGCAGCTGCGCCAGTGGGCGGCCACGGAGGGAAAGTATCTGACCGGGCGCTTTTCGCCCGGCTACGGCGATTGGGACATCGCGGTGCAGCCGCTGGTGGCAGCGGCGCTGGACACGGTGCGCAAGGCCGGACTGTGCGTCACCGACACCAACCTGATGACCCCGCGCAAGAGCGTGACCGCCCTGCTGGGGGTCAGCGACCATCCGGTAAAGGGACAACTGGCCGGGTGCGGCCATTGTGTGCTGCGCACCCGCTGCGAATACAGAAAGAGGGGAAAGACCTGTGCAAGTGAATGAACTTTTCAAGCAGAGCAATACCATCCTGCTGGACGGCGGCATGGGCACCATGCTGCAAGCTGCCGGGCTCAAGCTGGGCGCACGCCCAGAGGAACTGAACATCACCGACCCGGCGCTCATCGAGGGCATCCATGCGCAGTACGCTGCGGCGGGCAGCCGCATCGTCAACGCCAACACCTTTGGTGCTTCTGCCCACAAGCTGGCGGGCAGCGCCTACACGCTGGAGCAGGTCATCACCGCAGGTATTGAAAACTGCAAGCGTGCCTGTGCACCCTACGGCGCGCTGACCGCGCTGGACGTAGGCCCGCTGGGCGAGCTGCTGGAGCCCAGCGGAACGCTGGCCTTTGAGGATGCCGTGGCCGAGTATGCCCGCATCGTCAAGGCGGGCGAAGCCGCCGGGGCAGACCTGATCTTTTTTGAGACCTACACCGACCTGTACGAGTTGAAAGCCGCTCTGCTGGCCGCCAAGGAGAACACTCACCTGCCCATTCTGGCCAGCATGAGTTTTGAGGCGGGCGGGCGCACCTTTACCGGCTGCACGGTGGAAAGCTTTGCCGCCACCGCCCGGGGCTTGGGTGCCGACGCCGTGGGCATCAACTGCTCGCTGGGCCCCAAGGAGATCTTCCCCATGGCAAAGCGGCTGGCCGAGGCCGTGCCCGGCAACTTCCCGGTGTTCGTCAAGCCCAACGCCGGACTGCCCCGGGCAGACGGCAGCGGCTACGACATCACCCCGCAGCTGTTCGCCTTGCAAATGAAGCCCTACCGGGAGCTGCACCTGTTTGCTGCCGGCGGCTGCTGTGGCACCACCCCGGAGTTCATCAAGCTACTCAACGGCACCTTTGCAGGCTGTACCCCGGGGCGTCCCGCACACCGGATGCCCTCGGTGCTGTGCACCCCGGTGGACACGGTCACGGTGGACGGTATCACGGTGGTGGGCGAACGCATCAACCCCACCGGCAAAAAGCGCTTCCAACAGGCACTGCGGGAGGGCGACATGAACTATGTGCTGGAGCAGGCTGTCAGTCAGGCAGAAGCCGGGGCACAGATCCTGGACGTGAACGTAGGCGCACCCGGCGTGGACGAGCCGGTGCTGATGGAGCAGGTGGTCAAGGCACTGCAAAGCGTGACCAGCCTGCCCCTGCAGCTGGATTCCTCCAACGTGGAAGCGCTGGCGCGGGGTCTGCGGGTGTACAACGGCAAGCCCATCGTCAACTCCACCAACGGCGAGCTGGAAAAGCTTGCCGCCATCCTGCCGCTGTGCAAAAAGTACGGTGCTGCTATCGTGGGGCTTGCCATCGACGAAAAAGGCATCCAGCCCAAGGCCGCAGACCGCGTAGCCATTGCCCGCCGCATCACCGAAGCGGCACTGGAAGCGGGCATCCCCCGGGAGGATATCTACATCGACTGCCTTACCCTGACCGCCAGCGCCCAGCAGGAGGATGTGCTTGCCACGGTGCAGGCACTGGAGACCTGCAAAAAGGATCTGGGAGTGCGCACCGTGCTGGGCGTGTCCAATATCAGCTTTGGTCTGCCCTGCCGTACCTACCTGAACACCACCTTCCTGACCATGGCCATGTACGCCGGGCTGGACCTTGCCATCATGAACCCCTCCAGCGAGGAGATGATGGCGGCGGTATACGCCTACAACGTGCTGACCAACCGGGACAAGCAGAGCACAAAGTACATAGAGCGCTTTGCCGACCGTGTGCCCGCCAGCACTGCGCTGGCACAGGCTGCAAAGGCCGCGCCTGCCGCCAATGCCGCCGAAGCGGAGCTCACCGGCCCCTACGCCGCCCTGATGAAAGCTGTGGAAAAGGGTTTGAAAGGTGACGCCGCCGCCCATACCCGCGCCCTGCTGGCAGAAAAGCAACCGCTGGAAGTGGTGGACGAAGCCTTGATCCCCGCTTTGGACATTGTGGGCGGCAAGTACGAAAAAGGCACCCTGTTCCTGCCGCAGCTGCTGCAGGCCGCCAGCGCCGCCCAGAGCGCCTTTGAGGAGATCAAGACCGCCATTGCCCAAAAGGGCGAGGGCAGCGCCAGCAAGGGACGCATCGTCCTTGCCACCGTCAAGGGCGATGTGCACGACATCGGCAAGAACATCGTCCGGGTCATTCTGGAAAACTACGGCTTTGAGGTGCTGGACCTTGGCCGGGATGTGCCGGTGGAGACGGTGGTGAACACCGTGCGGGAAAAGGATGTGCATCTGGTAGGGCTTTCGGCCCTGATGACCACCACCCTGAAAAGCATGGAGGAGACCATCGCCGCCCTGCACGCCGCGCAGCTGGACTGCAAGATCATGGTGGGCGGTGCCGTGCTGACCCCGGAATACGCCGAGAAGATCGGCGCGGACTGGTACGCCAAGGACGCCAAGCGCAGCGCCGACATCGCCAAGGAATTCTTTGGGGTGTAACGCAGAAAAATTTCAGATTCAGACTGCTGAAAAGCGCGGACTTTTCAGCAGTCTTTTTTCATGGGCAGGGTATTTATTTGCAAACTGTTCAAATTTACCACAAAGAATTGCCACGATTGTCTGGCATAATAAGGGTGCACTCAGGGAGAACGGAACGGACATCCCCCATAACCTCCGAAAAGGTTCTCCCCGCAAAGCCCATGCAGGCACATTTTCCTGCGGGTGCGGCCGCAGCAGCGGCGCACAGCAGGCCCATAAAAAACTGTCTCCCGTTTCTATGCGAGGCAATAGCCAGAACGGCGGACAGACTACCAAATCCCTCCTGATCAAGCCGCAATGTTCAGGGGTTCCTATACAGCAGGCAGTGTCGCTTTCCTCCTCCTTTCCACGACACTGCCTGCTTTTTGTTTGCGCATTTTTCCGCGAAATGCCAGAAAGCGCAAGGTCAGAGGAACTGTCCTTGCCCACCCTGCTCCCCTGCATACAAAAACCGCCCCGGCTTCCATCACGGAAACCGGGGCGGTTTGTTTACTTTATGGGTGTTTTTTCAGCGCAAGAGTTGCCTGTTTCGATATTGTAAAATATTTTATTATCGCTGTGCGCCACTGCACATTTATTTTTTGTCCGCTCGATCAAGCACCCTCACATAATCTCCCTGACTTCTCACCCACATATTGATGCCCGTGCCGAACACTTCTGCTTCTACAATCCAGCCCTTTTCCGTCACCTGCAAAACCTTTACAGTGGGCAGACGGTCAAGCACCGATTCCAGACTTGGTCCGGTGTACTCGAACCGAATGGTCTGCAACTCGCCGCCATACATGAACTGGATGCGCTTGCGCATCTCGCCCTCCTGAAAGCGGTCGGTATACCGCTGTGCAAAGTGCCGTTCGAGGGTCTTATAGTTCTGGATACGGTCGATGCGGTAAATGGTGGGGGAGTTATCCTGCGGGTTCTTGAAGTGCTTATCCTTGTCGATGCCCTCGATGAACGCTGCCAGATAGAAATAATACTCGCTGAACAGGATACCCACCGGCTCAACGGTGCGCACCCGGGTCTCGCCATCGTGGGTGCGGCAGTAAGTAATTTCCATCAGGTTGTGGTTTTCCACCGCCGTGCCGATATCCCACAGGCTTTGGATGAATCTCCGGCCATGCTGCGGCTCAACGTAATGAAACCGCTCATTGCTGATAAGGTCTTTTACCTGATTCAGCCTGTCCAGCGGGGTGCACACCTGCACCAGCTTGTCCAGAATGGGGAACATTTCCTCCTTGACCATGGAGCGGCAGCCTGTCCTTCCGTATGGGAAAAGGATATTTTCTGCTGTTTTTGCTTTTTTCTGAAAGCCGCAGTCAAAACCACCGGCTGAGCCGGTGGCTTGAGTAAGCCCTAGAAGGGCACCTTACTGGCAAAGCCCCTTAAGGGGCCACGAGCAAGCATCTTTCATCTGCATTACCTGCCCTACCGCTCTAACGAGCTATGTTGCAAAATGCATCTTCTAAGATGACAATTTCTCTGTCATCTCGCTTCGCTCGAATCTTATAGCTAAAGCATTTTCTACTCCACCAGCAGAGCTGGTGGTTGTCGCTCGCTCAAGCTACCCAAACTCAACTCATGCAATTTTCATATCTACCGTCTGCCGCAAAGAGCAGATGGTATTTTTCGAATCCTCTAGCCCATGGCTCCCAGCCACTTTTTTCAAATATTTCTCTGGGTCACCATTCAAAATCAAATCGGCATAGCCCAATGGGTCATTGTAGATGAGATAGTCCAGTTCTGACCTCTGCGCCATGGTCACATCCAGCGCATCCTCGACCCCGGTACAGTCGATGAAAATTTTCCTCCCATCCCGGAGCAGCAGTTCCACGCACCCGGTATCCATGTTAAATTTGCAGGATTTTTCATCGTACTTCATGTTTGTGTCCTTTCTGCCTTACGGCACCTTTACAGTTGTGACTTTTGTGATACGGTTTTTTTGATGCTGATCGCACATGGGTGCCTACCGCATTGAGAGCCGGTATCGGCTCTCAACAGCCAAGTCATCCTCTGCAAAGAGGATGGCTATAAGGTTTTGGACACATAGCCGTCGGGAAGGAGCCTTCATTCTGCTTTCCGAAGAAAACGAAAAATCCGAACCCTTCTCCTATCGAGAAAAGGTTCGGATTTTGTTGTTGTGGTGCACCTCCAGGGACTCGAACCCTGGACCCACTGATTAAGAGAGCAAGCCGCCGTTTCGTCTCAATTTATGGAAGTTTCGAGTCATCGTTATTTTTTAACAAGGCAGCGTGATTTTTCACACGGCAATTTCTGCACCACTTGTCGGATTTTGCAGCGAAAAGCACCATCTGCACGCTTTGAAACCGTGCAAAATCCGTGCAGAAACCGTGCACTTACTCTTCGACAAATAAAATCGTCCTATCCCCTACCGGCTTGACGGCATTGGTTTGCGTGGCCGCACACCAAAATCAAATCTAGGAGGATCCTACTATGATGAAACTGCTTTCCTGCTGCTACAATATGGACACCAACCGGGTGGAAGCCCGGTTCGAGGATGGCACCACTTTTGCCATCGACTGCATCGCCGTTGAGGATGAATACGGCAATACCCCGGCACAGCGGGCAGAACTGGACTGGCTACTCTACAATAAGCCCTTGGAGTACGCCCAGCTTGTATTGGGTGGGGAGGTGGAGCATTATCTCTCACTCGGCTGTGACCACGGCAGAATGGAAGATTGATTGACAAGCTCACATAACGGTTAACGCAGCTTGCATTTGCCCTGCAATTTTTCAGAATGGAACGCCCAAGGACATCCGGTCTATATCCGGCAGATTTTTCATAAAGAATCTGCCGGGTATTTTTGTTTGTCATAAAGGAAGTCTTGCTT
>CAKTAT010000040.1:0-17950 GCA_934532365.1 uncultured Faecalibacterium sp.
GTCAGGTCGTTGATTGCGACGACCTCGTAACCCTCAGCATCAAACATCTGACGGAAAGCCAGACGGCCAATACGACCGAAACCATTGATAGCAACTCTAACAGCCATTGTAATAGTACCTCCTAATTATTTTACCCATAATCGGATAAATCACGGTATCTTTATTGTAGACCAAAACCGGCAAACTTTCAAGTATCTGCTAAAAAATTAACAACATAATTTTATCTTTTTTGGCTTTTGTACGATTTTATGCACCCTGCCACAAAGCTTTTGTTCAATTGCACCAAGGATGTCAAGCCGTTTTCATCAGTTATTTCCAGCTTTTTCCTTTCCGGTACAGGCAAGCCCCATGCCGCCGATGCAGCACAGCGCAAGGCCGGAAAGCAGCTCCGGCAGCACTGCCGCCATACCGCCGCCAAAGCCTGCTGTCAACAGCAGAAGCACCCGGGGCAGCTCCCAGCACAGGCACAGGCAGAAGGCTGCAAGCGCCGCCGCATGCAGGGTGCGGCCGTTTTCCGGCTGGGGCAAGTACAGCGTGCGCGCCAACGCCGCCAGAAGCAGCAGCGCTGCCAGCTCCTGCCAGACCGCTGCCGTGGGCTGTACCCTGTGCCAGCTGGAGCTGTTCTCCATAAAGCGCATCAGCACGTTCCAGTAAAACAGTGCACTGCCCACTATGGCCACCGGCAGACCGCCGGCGGGCGTTTTCCAGCCGTCTCCGCGCAGCCAGCTGCGCCCAAGGCTGCTCAGCCACACGGCACAGGCCACCTCCAGCAGAATGCGCACAAAGGTGCTTACCGTACCGGCGGCCAGCACAAACTGTGCTGCACCGGCAGCCAGCATACACACTGCCCCGGCAAAGGCCAGCACGCCAGCCGCCGGGCGGCTGCTGCGCAGCGGCTCCGGGGGCAGCGGGCGGCTGCGCCCGACCAGCACTGCGGCCAGCACCACAGCGCCCAAGGCGAGATACCGCCACCACACCGCGCCTGCAGTACACAGACCGGTGGCGGCGTCTGTAGCAAAGGCAAGATCTGCGCCGCGGCCAAGGCCAAGCAGCACGCAGAGCAGGACAACAACTAACTCTAACGGTTCCATTAACGCTCCTCGATGGGCTTATATTTCTGGCGCACGCCCAGATACTTGTAGGCCGGGCGGATGATCCGGTTGGCAAAAATCACCTCTTCCACCCGGTGTGCGCACCAGCCCGGCACACGAGCGATGGCGAACAGCGGGGTGTACAGATCCTCCGAAATGCCCAGCATATTGTAGATCAGGCCGCTGAACAGGTCCACGTTGGCACACACCGGCTTGGAGCTGCCCTTTTCCTCGGCAAAGATGCCGGGTGCCAGCCGCTCGATGCTGCACAGCATATTGTACTCTTCCTCAAAGCCCTTTTCGTAGGCCAGATGCTTTGCGCGCTGCTTCAGGATGACCTCACGGGGGTCGCTGATGGTGTACACCGCATGACCCATGCCGTAGATCAGTCCGGAGCCGTCGCCCGCCTGCTTGCGCAGGATGCGGCGCAGATACTCGCGCACCTCGTCGTCATCTTCCGGGTTCTCAACGTGCTTGAGGATATCCTGCAGCTGGCGGTTGACCATCAGGTTCGCACCGCCGTGCTTGGGGCCCTTCAACGCACCGATGGCCGCAGAGATGGCCGAGTAAGTGTCCGTACCAGAGGAGGACAATACGCGAGTGGTAAAGGTGGAGCAGTTGCCGCCGCCGTGGTCTGCGTGCACCAGCAGGCACATATCCAGCAGCTTTGCCTCCTCGTGGGTAAACTTCTGATCCGGGCGGTAGGTGCTGAGGATGTGCTCTGCCGTGCTCTGGCCGGGCTTGGGCAGGTGGAAGAACATACTCTGTTTATCGTAGTAGCGGCGCTTCATCTGATAAGCGTTCACCATCATGGTGGGCATACTGGCGATCAAGTTGATGCTCTGGTTCAGGATGTTCTCAAGGCTCAGATCCTCGGCGCGGTCATCGTAGGAGTACAGGCCCAGCACACAGCGCTGCATCTTGTTCATGATATTGGGCGAGGGGGCGTTCATAGTGTCCATAAAGCCGTCCGGCAAAGCGCGGGACTCTGCCAGGATCTCGCAGAAATCGTCCAGCTGCTCCCGGGTGGGCAGGCTGCCGAACAAAAGCAGCCAGATCACTTCCTCAAACACGAAGCGGTCGTTGCGGTAAGCCTCGTCCACGATCTCGTTGATGTTGACGCCCCGGTAGATCAGCTTGCCGGGGGTGGGGATCACATGACCCTCCTGATCCTTTTTGTAGCCCACAACGTCACAGACGTTGGTCAGGCCGGCCAGCACGCCGGTGCCATCCGGGTTGCGCAGGCCGCGCTTGACCCCCAGCCGCTCGCTGGTCTCCGGGTCGATGTAGTTGTTTGCGATGTACTCCTCGCACAGGGTACGCATGGTCGTCGGGTCCAGCGTTGCCACTTCTGCGTGTGCAAAGTTCATAGGAGTGCTCCTTTCCGTCTCTTACTTCTTATACTTTCCAATCCCGTCCATCCTACTCTCTGATGGACATACTTTTATAATATCGCTTTTGTGAAGTAAATTCAAGCGCTAAGTGTGCACTTCTCACCGCAAAGCGCAAAAATACCGGGGCTTCCCTGCGCATTTCCCGCCGGTTTGCACGCTGCCGGGCGTATGATGTACCCAAAACCTGCGTTCCGGGAGGAGGTCTAGTATGAAACGTTCCTTTTTGCTGCTGTGCGCCGTTCTGCTGGTGCTGGGCTGCGCACTGCCGTGTGCTGCCTACCGCCTTGCCCGCATGACCCTTGCGCAGGGTTCTGCTCCGTCCGCAGCAGAAGCGGCCTCTGCCGTCTCAGAAGAAAGCAGTAGTCAAGTCCCCTCCCCTGCTGACACGGCCGCTACCGTCTGCTTTACGGATCAGAGCACCGGGCAGACGGTAGAGCTGCCGCTGCGGGAATACCTCATCGGGGCCGTTGCCGCCGAGATGCCGGTCAGCTGGCCGGACGAGGCGCTAAAGGCGCAGGCGGTGGCGGCGCACAGCTATGCCCTCTACCGCCGGGACCACAGCACCGAGGAAAACGGCGCATGGTTCACCGCAGATCCCGCCCGGCGGCAGGGCTGCCTGACCGATGCGGTGCTGCACAGCTACTGGGGCACCGCCTACGCGGCCAACTACGCCCGGCTTTCCGCGCTGGTGGAAGCGGTACAAACGCAGGTGCTGTATTATGGGGACGCCCCCGCCGGGACAAGCTACTTTGCCATGTCCAATGGCCGCACCGAGGCCAGCGAAAGGGTGTGGGGCACTGCCCTGCCCTATCTTGTACCGGTGGACAGCAGCACCGACACCGCCGCCGACAACTACGAATACACCCTGAACCTCTCCGCCGCCCAATTACAGCAACTGCTGGCCGAGCGGCTGGGCATCGCAGCCGACCTCTCTCAGCAGGCGCAGTGGTTCGGCACGCCGGTGCTCACCCCCTCCGGCTATGTGGACAACCTGCCGGTATGCGGGCAGACGGTGCAGGGCACCGCCCTGCGCAAGGCGCTGGGGCTGCGCAGCACCTGCTTTACGGTGGTCTGCCAGAGTGGCACCTTCTCCTTTACCACAAAGGGCTACGGCCACGGCGTAGGCATGAGCCAGTGGGGCGCAAAGGCGCTGGCAGAGCAGGGCGCAGACTACCGCACCATTCTGGTGCACTACTACCCCGGCACAGAACTGCGGGGGTAATAGCCGCAGAACAACGCGGAAAATTTATTTTAAATTTTGTAGTTCAGAACCGACTGCGGGCGGTTCTGAACTACATTTTCACAAAAAGCTTCTTCCGTTACGCAAATGGAGCCGCTGCACATTGCATGGTGCAGCGGCTCCAAATTATATCCTTTTATCAGCCAAACAGCTGTGCAAACCAGCTTACGGTGGTCTCGGCGGCAGCCTCTACCGTGGTCTCCATCTGCTGGACCGTCTGCTGCAGCTTGGAGCCCTCGGCATCCTTGACCGACCAGTAGGTCTGGGTGCTGCTTGCACTGCCGGACACCGTGAAGTCCGAGGCAAAGCACAGGCTCTCGCCCGTAGAGTCGGTCACCAGCACCATATAGGTGTAGCTGCCCTCCGGCAGCTCGCCAAAGCGGATCTGGCTGTCCAGCGTGTTCAGAGAGAAGGCGGCGGCATTCGCCTGCGCCTCAGCGCTCTGCACGGTCTGGTCGGCCGCATCCAAAATGGCTACCTGCACACTGGTCAGGGTGGTGCCGGTAGCGCTGTTGGCCGTACCGGCCAGTGCCATGCCGCTGCCGGTGCGAAGGTTCACCGGGTAGCGCACCCCCTCCAGCCGCAGACCATCGGCCTGTGCCGCCACGCTGTTGTGATCCTTGGTAACGTACCAGTAGCAGGAGGATCTTGCAATGGACACACTGGAACTGGTAATGGGAATGCGTCCGTAGCCGATGTTCCCCGCCGGGTCGGAGCAATAGAAGGTACCGTTGGTGTAGTCGGTCAGCAGCACCGCATGGGGCTGGGTACGGTCGTAAAGGACGATGCCCTCCGGGTGCTGCTCCAGCAGGGAGATCAGCACCGCCGTTTTGCTTTGCAGGGCGGAGGGCAGAGTGGCGTAGCCCACCTGCATTTCCTTATATGTAAAGCTGTGCGCAAGACCGTTGGCCCACGCCGTGGAGCGCACACTGTTCTCGGTCACGTCCGTCCAGTCGGTCAGCCCGTCAAAGTAGGCGCGGCGGCGCAGCATCATGGCTGCGGAGGCCAGCGTACAGGTGCCGCCCCGGCTCTGCTTGAAGTAGAAGCCTGCGTCCACATTTAGATCCACTGCCAATGCAGCGGGCAGACAGGTAAGCAGGAAAGCAAGGCTCAGTGCCAGAGTCAGCAAACGTTTTTTCAGGGCGCGCGGTGCGGTGGTATTCACGGTTCGGTATTTCCTTTCTTGTTTCTTTGCGGATCTCATAGGGATCTACCGCTACAAAGTATACCAGCCTGTCATTCTTTTGTAAACAATCTTCCGTCTATTTTCTCAATATCAACACGTTTAGGGGATATCCGTTGGTTGCTTTTCACAAATCTTTCTGCAATATTCCACGCATTTGACAAAGTTTCGTCCTACCTACTGCGCAAATGTGAAAAGATATTTCTTTTTTCGTCCGGCGCACAGAATGCAAAAGCACTCGGCAAACCCGCATATTTGTCCCGGCATTTCACAAAACAATTCTCCCTCTGCGCCATGCAGCCGCCAGCCCGCCATTTTTCGCTGTGGCCGGGGGCTGCAAAAAAGTCTCAAAATTTCTAAAATTCATATACTAGTATACAAGTTCGATCAAGCAATTTGCGTGCTTTTCCCTTTCTTTTTCAGCATTCTATCCAATAAAGCCTTATAAAGTTTATATTAAACGCCAAAGTTGTTTTGTTTTGCTAAATATTTCTTGTAAAAATGTGAAATCCATGTTAACTTGAATACAACATTGTGCACGCCCACACGGACAAATTCGCGTCCGGCGGCGTATACGGAAAAGGAGAATATCCATGAGAAACGCAAAGCAACCCATCCGGCGCACTGTGGCCGGGCTGCTGGCAGGTGCGCTGCTGCTGGGCATGACGCCGCTGGCTGCATTTGCAGAGGACAGCACCTCTGCAAACGGCTGGCAGTTCAAGGCCTTTGGCACCTCCTCCGCAGCAGAGGTCAACACCCTTGCAGAGGGTGCAGACATCCACAACAAAGTCACCCTGAACGCCTGCACCGTGAAGGAGGACGGCACCATCAACAAGAAGGGCGGCAAGTTCGTTGCCGATTCCCCTGCTGACGGCCTTTCCTTCTACTACACCACCATTGACCCCACCAAGGAAAACTTTTATCTGCAGGCCGATGTGACCATCGACTACGTCAACCCCGCCCCGGACGGACAGGAGGGCTTTGCGCTGATGCTGCGCGACAGCCTGAGCGGCTCCGGCAGCTACTTCTCCAACCAGATCTCGGTCGCCGGTACCAAACTCCCGCTGGACGGCGTAGAGATCAAGGACGCCGTGGGTGTACGCAGCTATACCGGCATCATCTCCAACGAGACCGCCGCCTCCAACGAGGTCAAGGCCACCCGCGCCGCTTTCAGCAGCCAGACCATCAAGCAGGGCGACACCTACCGCGTCAGTCTGGCCAAGACCAGCAACAGCTACGTTGCCACCCAGTATGCCATCAATGCGGATGGCACCACCGGCGCGGTGATTGGCTCTTCCACCCTGTACATCCCGGCAAAGAGCAGCACCGCCACCAGTGTTTCCAAGTACACTGAGCTGGATGACCCCATGACCGTACAGAAGGCAAACAAGGCGTATCTGGGCTTTGCAGCTGCCCGCGGCATGAATGTGACCTTCTCCAACATCACCTACACCACCAGTGCATGGAATGCCTCGGAGTGGACCTTGCAGCCCACCAGCTACATCGCCCCGGTGTACCAGATCACCAGCCCCTCCACCTGCACCGGCAGCAGCTACGCACTGGCTTTCAAGGCCAATGCAGACGGCACCGCCAAGGTGTACGCCAACGGCAAGCTTGTGGACAAAAACCTTGCCGTCAAGGCCGGTGAGACCCTGACCCGGAGCTACACCGTGACCCGCGATACTACCTTTAAGGTGGTGTTCACCCCGGACAAGAACTATGTCCTCAGCGCCTTTGAGAAGCTGAGCAGCTACAAGGCCGCCACCATTGAAAAGAAGGTCTCGCTGCGGGCACTGGGCGCAAACAGTGTCATCGTGGTCACCCCGGACGGCAGCGCTGCCCATAACGGCACCAGCGCTGCGGACGCCGTAGACCTGCAGACCGCGCTGAACTACGCCGCCGCAGGCCAGACCATCCAGCTGGCAGGCGGCACCTACGCCCTGACCGGTGAACTGAAGGTGGAGCGCGGCCGCGACGGCACCGCCGAGGCTCCCATCACCCTGACCACCACAGACGGCAGCTACGCCACGCTGGACTTTGGCGGCGTGGGCACCGGCTTCAGCGTCTGGGGCAACTACTGGAACATCAGCAAGCTGAACATCACCAACACCAAGGACAGTGCCAAGGGCATGCAGCTGGCCGGCAGTCATTGCGTGCTGGAGCAGATGAACTTCTACAACAACGGCAACACCGGCTTGCAGGTCTCCGGCCTGTCTACGGACAGCAAGGCTCTGTGGCCCAGCTACAACACCATCAAGAACTGCACCGCCATGAACAACGCCGACCGCGCCATGGAGGATGCCGACGGCTTTGCCGCCAAGCTGACCACCGGCGAGGGCAACGTGTTTGACGGCTGCATCGCCGCTTATAACGCCGATGACGGCTGGGACCTGTTTGCCAAGGCTGCCACCGGCTCCATCGGTGCCGTTACCATCCAGAATTGCGTGGCCTACAAAAACGGCTACCTGATGCTGGCTGCAGCGCCGGTCAAGAAGCAGCCGCTGCAGTTCCCCACCGTCACCTGTGACGCAAACGGCAACCTGAGCTTCAGCAACGTCGCCGCCACCATCGAGGCAGGCAACGGCAACGGCTTCAAGATGGGCGGCACCAACCTGCCCGGCAACCACAAGCTGCTCAACTCCATCTCCTACGACAACGCCGCCAAGGGCATCGACTCCAACTCCTGCCCGGACGTGAAGGTGTACAACTCCACCTCCTACAACAACGAGGGCTATAACGTTGCACTGTACACCGGCAACAAGTCTGCCGTGACCGACTACGCCGCCGACGGCATCATTTCCTTCCGCAAGGGCACGGACGGCAAGGAGCAGCTGGCACTCCAGAGCCAGAGCAGCACTGCCGTCTACGGCCCGAACAACTTTTACTGGGACGCCGAGACCCAGACCAGCCATAACAAGTCCACCAACACCGTCACTGTGAAGGAGAGCTGGTTCCAGAGTCTGGACACCTCCGTTGCCCCCACCCGCAACGCAGACGGCAGCATTGATATGCACGGCCTGCTGCTGCTCACTGCCGAGGGTCTGGCCGCCACCGATGCCGGTGCGCGCGGTGCTGTGTGGGGTCAGGCAGAGGCTGCCAAGGCCACCTTCTGGGTGGTGGGCGATTCCACCGTCTCCCCCTTTAACGACAGCTACTACCTCCCCCGCGAGGGCTACGGCGAGGAGCTTGAGAACTACTTCAACGCCAACGTCTACAATCTGGCCGTTTCCGGCGCGTCCAGCAAGGATTTTACCGGCATGACCAACTACACCACCCTGCTGAAGGGCTCTGACACGGTGCCCGCACTGGGCGATGCCGCCGAGGACAAGTTCCTGCTCATCGGCTTTGGCCACAACGACGAAAAGACCGAGCCCGCCCGCTACACCAACCCCAACGGTGACTACAAGACCGAGGGCTCCTTTGCCAACAGCCTTTACGTCAACTACATCCAGCCTGCTTTGGAGCGCGGCGTCACCCCTGTGGTGTGCACCCCCATCGCCCGCCTGACCGAGGCGAACAACAAGGCCAGCTATGACGGCGCTTCCGGCCACAAGACCACCACCGTCACCATCGGCGATGCCGTCTATGAGGGCGGCGACTACGCACAGGCTATCCGCGATATGTGCAGCGAACTGGGTCTCATCTGCGTGGACCTGACCAGCGCCACCATCAACGAAAACATCTCCATGGGCAGAAAGGCACAGTACACCCACAGCTTTACCGGTGCAAAGGCCGACAAGCGCGGCAAGCTTTCCCCCACCGGCCTTGACCTGACCCACACCAACAGCTACGGCGCAAAGCTGAACGCATGGCTCATTGCCCAGCTTACCGCCGACACTCCGCTGGGCGCTTACAGCCGGAACAAGGCAAAGCCCACCTACAAGCTGTTCTACGGCGATGCCGCAAACCCGGACTATGTGCCCTCCAACTACGCCGCACCCACCCAGACCAGCAAGCTGTGGCCTGCCTTTACCGATGCCAACGGCACGGTATGGAACGGCTCCGCCTTCGGTAATGTGGGCGGCGACGACAAGATTTCCGGCGGCGATTTTACCGCCGTTGTCGATGGCCAGAACATCACGCTGGGCGTTGCCAACAACCGCGGCAAGATCGCATCCACGGTGGACGGCCTGATGATGTACTACGTCCAGCTGCCCGCCGGCACCAATTTCACCCTGACCGCAAAGGCCACCGTGAACAGCCTTGCCAAGAACAATCAGGTCTCCTTTGGCCTGATGGCGCGCGATGAAATGTACGTTGACACCAGCATCTCTGACCCCATGGGCGATTATGTAGCCGTGGGCACCCGGAATCAGGGCGCTGTCAACTGCTTCGGCCGCAAGAGCGGTGCGCTGTACGATGGCCCCGCCGCGACCGTGAAGTACGGCGCAGGCGATACCGTGGACCTGAAGCTTGTGGGCACTGCCGACGGCTTCACCCTGACCTACGGCGATAACGAGACCGCCTCTGCCGGTTTCGACTACGCCCTGACCGCTGTGGATTCTGATTACATCTATGTTGGCTTCTACGTTGCCCGCAACGCAAGCGTTACCTTCAGCGATGTGCAGCTGACCACCAGCGGCATCTCCTCCGGTTCCCCGATCAAGGCTGCATGGAACCGCATCGTCAGCATCTTCCCCTTCTAAAAGGGTAAGGCTGCCGCATAGTCCCTGAAACAAAAAGTCTGAACCGCCTGCTAATGCTGCGGTTCAGACTTTTTTGGGTCTATCTGCTTTTTGGGGCCGGTTCACTTTTTCAAAAACGAGAACAGTCCTTTCTTTTCATACGGCTCACTGTGGATCTCACCTACATGGTAACCGGTCGCCTTAATGGCCTCACGGAGCGCATTTTCGTCCAGCGGCTCCTTGGAAAGGATCACCGTTTTGCCCTTGGCATGGGAGGACGAGACCTTTTCCACCGGGAACGCACTGCGGATCGTATCGTTGATGTGCGCCTCGCACATGGAACAGGCCATACCACCTACTTCTACAGTTGTCTGGAACATTTTTGTACCCTCTTTCAAGATCGTATATCGAAAGAAGTTAGTAAAAACTAACTTTCACTCCTATGAAAAGCCGCCCTTCAGCGGCTCTTCTGCCAAGATAATACGCCCTGCAGCTGCCGCTGTCAAGGTGTTTTTGTATTTTCCCGGCTTATACTATGTTAAGACTCTGGGCGGCGTTGCAAGGTCAGGGAGCCTTTTTGCGGGCAGACCCGTTTGTGCCAAAGCAGCCGGTTCAGCAGCTGTTCTTCCGCTTTTGTCCGGAGCAGCCTCCGGGGCGCTGTTATTACCGGAGTTCAGGATCGTTATAAACTGCTGCAGCTGCTTGAGGGAACTGATGCCCAGCTTTTCGTAGATGTTCTTGTTGTGGAAGCGCAGGGTGCTGTCCTTGATGTTCAGCTGCTGTACGATCTCCCGGGTGCGCAGCCCGGCTGCATAGCCGTCAAAAATGCGGCGTTCGGTCTTGGTCAGGCTGGGAATGCCCGCCACAAAGGTCTGGTAGGCATCGGGCACCGACTCGTTGCGGCACACGTCTGCCAGCCGGGAAAGTTCGTTCTGCATCTGCTGGCGCTCCAGCTGCAGCTCGTCCATCTGCCGCCGGGACTCCCGCCGATCCTCCTCAAGCTGCCGGAACGCGGGCGAAAGGATATGCCGGTGGAAGTATATACAGCAGAACACCACGAAAAAGAGGATGAACAGCCCGATCAGCAGCATTTGCAGATTGCCGGAAAATACCAGACGCTGGTAGTCTGCCATAGGGATGCAGACGGCCAGCCGGTAGGACTGGTTCTCGTTCAGGCTGCAAAGCGCCGTGATGCCTGCATAGGCGCTGTCGGCGCCGATCAGCTGGGTCAGGCCACCGCCCATGCCGCGCAGCACCAGTGTTTCCCGGGGAGCATGGTAGTAGCCCTCGGTGGTGCCGCCGCAAAAGGCGGCTCCGGTGTTCAGCTCGCTGCCCGCCGGGGCTAAAAGGCAGGTCAGGCGCTCAAAGCCGGTGGACTGGGCAAAACTTTGCTTAAAGTAGCTTTCACTGATCTCAAAGCCACACAACCCGTACACAGTGCCGTCCTGCCCGCGCAGGGGCAGCAAAAGCAGCTGCACCTCCTCCGAGGTGCCGGGAATACTGAAGCGTTCGGTCAGCGCATAGCACTGGTATAGCGGGGCATCGCCGGGGGTCATCCAGCGGTCGTAGCCTGGAAACTGGTCGGTCTGGAACTCCATGCGCCATTTGCGGTGGGGCATCACACTGTGGGTCTTGCCCACCTCCGCGTTGCCCCGATACAGCAGCAGCGGCACGGTGGGGGTATCGGCACCACTTTTTTGCACATACAGCCCGGCGCGGGAATGCGCGGCGCCCTCCACACGGGTGTTGACGGTGGCATCCAGCAGCACAAAGGCGCCGGAGCAGCTGGTCTGGCGCAGGCAGCGGCAGAGCGGCTCAAGCATTGCTTCCTCCAGCGCGTTCAGCGCCTCGGGCGAGTCGTTCAGCCGGTCAAAGGCGATCTTCCGGTCGGCAAGCTGCTGGTCCACCAGAGCGCTCATGCTTTGGGAAAGGTTCACCCCCATGACCGCCAGCTGGTCAAAATAGCGTTTCATATCGTTCCGAAACACCGAGAACTGGATCTCCATGCTGCGGGTGATGTCCTTTTTGGTGTTGTGCAGGCTGGCAAACAGGAACAGCGCCGCGCCAAAGGTCAGCACCAGCAGCACCACCAGCAGCAAGCAGGGCCACAGCAGCCGGGAGTTCATGGAGCCGCGGCGGATATTTTCACGATGCTTGGCAAAAAGGCGCATAAAGCTTTTCCCCTTTCCGGCTGTGCTGCGGGCTCAGGCATTATCACACAGCAGCTGCCATGTCTCTGCAGTAAGCGCCGCCAGCGTTTCGCCGGTCATCACCTGCGTGTTGGAGTACAGGTCCGAAACCAGAATATCCCCCTGCACCAGTGCCCGGGCAAACTCCATCCACGAGGCACGGAAGGCCTCGTTGGTCAAATCGTACCAGCTGCCCTTATACAGCTCTCCGCTGCCCTGCTCCAGCGCGTTCAGTTCCACCAGACGCAGCGGGTAATCCAGCGCACAGAAGGGCTTGCCCTGCGACCACTGCCGGTAGGCAGTAGCCATCTCAAAAAAGCCGTCCCATGTGGCTAGGGTGGAAAGCTGTGCCCCGGTATCTGCCGCAAACCGGGCGTACTGGGAGCCGTTTAAAAAGATCAGCTGGGTGGATTTGGACACCGGGAACACCACCTGCCGCCCTTCAAGGATGCCGTCCTGTACAAAGCCGGGCACATAGGCCGCCATCTCCTCGGCGGTAAACCAGTCGTTCCAGTCCACAAGGCTCTCAATGCCCAGAGCGCCAGCGTCCGAGGAATGCGCCGAGAACAGGTCCGGCAGCTCCAGCGCGCCGGGTTTTCCGGCCTTGGCGTCCTGCAGCTGGCTGCCGATGGCGGCGCTGTTGGTCATGTTGGTCACGTTAAGCAGGATGCCCTTCTCCCGTATCGTTGAACTCGGTGAGCAGGCGGTTCATGGGCGAATCTGCCTGCTCGCCGTAAACGTGCCAGATGCTGAGCATGGCGGGCTTCTTGGGCGAAAGCAGGGTCTTGCTGCCGCAGCCCGCAAGGCAAAGACCGGGAAGCGCTGCCGCAAGCTTTAAAAAAGTCCTTCGTTCCATTTTCATGCTTCCTTTCCGCATTTTGCAGCCGGAGAGGGCAAACCGGCGCAAACGGGGCTGCATCTGCCTTTTTTGGCGGGAATCTGCCCCAAAATCCCCCCAATTTGGGGCTTTCTGGGGGGAACATTTGAGAGGGGCGCCCCAAGCCCCAAAATTTTATTTTTGATTTTCCCCCCCAAAAAACGGCTTTTCTGAGGGGGCAATTTTTCAAAAAATATGGTACAGTAAAGTCAGAAATGTTCCCGCAGCGCCGCGCACAATCTGTCTGTTGTGCACAAAGCAGGGCAGCAAGCCGCTGTAGATCCTATCTATAAGGATAGCATAAGATGTGACAGACCGCAAGTGCAGCACCCCCCAAAAAAAGCCAAAGGCCCCCCTCAAAAAAAAGAGGGAGCAAAGAAAGGAGCAACCCCATGAAAGAGCTGAACAGACGCGAATTCCTCACCCTCTCCGGCGCATCGGTCGCCCTGCTGGCACTGGCTGCCTGCGGCAGCACCCCCTCTACGCCCGCAGTACCCACTACCGGCGAAGAAACCAAGGTGCTGGAAGCTATCAACCTCTACCGTAAAGAAAAGGGATGGGAGCCGTTCAAGCTGGATAGCGGGCTGAATGACGTTGCCGAGGAAGCAGTAAAATTTGCCAAGGGCACGATTGATGAAGATCAACTGACTCAAAAGATAGTGGCAGTAGCAGCCTTTAACGGTGGCCCGTATGTGAACCCCCGGTTCCCCATCGGCGCAGTCGAAAAGGGCGTGCCTGATATGCCCTATGACGATGATATCAACGTGATGAAGGACACGCTTCTGGCACTGCAGCCAGCGGATACGTCCGATAATATCGGCACGGCAGTGGTCAAGATCGTTGGCATCAAGGTATTTACCGGAAAGGATGGAAAGCGTTACTGGGTCGCAGTCGCTGCCGAAGGCAAAAAGTAACCCCTTAACCACAACAATTCCCATTTAACCCCCTGTTTGCCCCGGGCACACTCCCCCTGTGCCCGGGGCTTTGTAGTCAGAAAGGAGCGCCCCCATGAAACGATATGACCGACGGACCTTCCTCAAGCTTTCCGGCGCATCCGTGGTGATGCTGGCGCTTACCGCCTGTGAGGACGATGGCTTCTGCGGCTCCGCAAGTTCCGGCTCAGCTGCCGCCAGCCAAGGCGCAGCAAGCGTCCCGGCTGCCCCGGCGCCCACTGTTCAAAAGCAGCGCATCACCGACCAATGGAGCATAGAAAAGACCGTTCGGGGCGAGATGATCGGCGTACAAAAGCTGAGCATCCATGTACCGCAGCTTGTGTGCGACAGCCCGGATGCCGCCTATATCAACGATGAACTTGCCGCCATGTATGCGGCGGAATATCTGGATTATGAAAGCTATCCGCAGGCTGAGGTGTCGCAGGACGAATGGTGCCCGCAGACCTATATCAACTGGGACGCCTACTGGTACGGCGACTGCGCAAGCCTTGTGGTGAACAGCTACTACGGCGGTACCGACCCAGCCTACGCCCAAGGCTGGTGCTTCGATTTTGCCTCCGGGCACGCGCTTTCGGTCACCGAGCTGCTCATGCGCATGGGGCTAGACCCGGACGAAACGCAGCTTGCGGTGTACCGCGCTGCCATGCAGGCCTTTGACCGCAACATGGCACAGCAGGAATATTACGATTTCCTGCGGGAAAGCGGCGGCATCTCCGGGATGCGCGCCGATACCCTGCGGGACAACGGGCTGGAGGCACTGCCCGTTCTGCTGAAAAACGAAAACGCTGTCACCCTTGTTGCCGGGTACCACACCACCGCCGGCAGCGGCTGGCAGCCGCTGGAGGTGGAGTTCCCGCTGACCCCCGCCGCCCCTGCCGGCATCCCGGTGCTGACCGATACCTACGGCAGCGTTTCGGTGCTGCTGGACGGCAACACCCGCACCGTGACCATCAGGCGCACCCCCGAGACCCTTGCATGGGCAGAAGATTACGAGGTCCATCTGGACGGAGACATCACCCTGCCCATCCGCAACGCCTATCATAATTATGTAGCTGTGTGCATCGGCGAGTTGGGCGCGTCCTTCCATCCCGTGGTCTACCTGCTTACCGAGGACGGCTTTGTGGAGTATGTGGACGTGCTGCGCTGCCTGCTGTACGGCCAGAGCCTGCTCTGCGCCGACCCCATCTACATTGCCAACAACGGCACTGCGCTGGCGCTGCGGGGCACGGAGGTCAGCCTGTTGTGTGCAGACGGTACAGAAACAGCACTCGCCCCTCTGACCGCCGAATGGAACAGCCAGCAACTGGTTGACGTTACCGGCACCTTCTGCCTTGGAGAGGGCGAGGACTGGTGCTGGCTGGAGCTGGATTCCGATGGCAGCTGCCAGCTGGGCACCCACAATAACCGCTATTTCTATCAGGGTGCTGCCGCCTGTCTGGGCGCTACCCCGGACGGCACCGCACTGGGCTTTTCTCTTGCACGCGACACCGAAAACGGCCCGGAATGGGTCGCATTCAGCGCCGCATTGCAGTATGACTATAGAAATGAATGCCTGCGCCTTACCCCTTTGAGCGGGCAGAACCCCTTAACGAACGAAGTGGTCCCGCTGGTGCTGACCCGCAGCTTTGGCTGAGAACACAGGAGAACAACAATGAAACACAAATGCTTTGCCACGCTGGTACTGGCTGCTGCGTTCGTACTGACCGGTTGCGGCGGTATAAAGGGCAGCTCCGGCTCGGCTGCCGCGGAGCAAAGCCCCGGCAGCGCCCGGAACGCCCCGGCAGAAGCTGCCCAACCGGAAAGCAGCCGCACCGATGCCGCCCGCGAGAAAAGCGTCCCGGCAGAAACCGCCTCTGTATGTTGGGAACTGCCGCCGGACTGGGAGCAGCAGATGCTGGCCGAGTGGCTGGCCGTGAGCGTGGTGTCGGATGGAAAAGCCTACTCCCCCGCCGACCGCAACGAAAGTTACACCCTGCGGCTGGAAAAGGCCGATTCCCCCTGCACGGTGACCGCCGCCTTCACACAGGAAAAATACCTCAGCCCGCAGATACAGTCCACCGCCGAGACCCGTACCGGTACACTGAACGCCGGCACACTCACCCGCTGGGACGGAGAAAAAAGCCAAAACTGGAGCCTACGCTGCCAAAAGCAGGGCGAATATGCAGTCTGGAATATCGCCATGCAGGCAGACGGCTCTTTGCTGATGCACGCCACCGGCAGGAAAAAAGGCAGCGAGGTCTGGTACATCCTGCAGCGCACCGAGGCGTGGGACGACATTGGCTACACCGCCATCCCCCGCAAGCTGTGGGGCACCTTTGGCACCGAGAGCAGTTCCTCCCGGGGCATCTACTGGATGACCTTTTTGCCGGATGGCCGCTGCTGTATGAGCGTGGAATGGAGCGGATGGAACGGTTTTCTGACTGGGACCGCCACCGGCACCCAGAGCCGGACGGAGGACGGCACCGAGCTGCACTTTACCCTGACCGACAAAAATAGCAGGCCGTGCGAGTTCTGGGCTGTTCTGCTGAACGACGACGGCAGCCCGGGCGGCTACAGCCTGAAATACCGCGCCGGAGAGCAGCTTTTTGACCGGGCGCAGCGGCAGCATTTCTGGAAGCAGAGCGCCCCGTATCTCACCATCGTGCCGTAAAAAAGAAAGCAGAACGCGACTGTCTGGCGGCACAGACATTGACGAACAGGACATTCCATGGTATTTTGAAAGCGGATATTCCGGATCTGAGCCAAACGATACTCCGTACTCGCTCGCGCCCCGGCAGGGCACGGGAAAGGAGAACCTATGAAAAAGCAAAAGCTTCTGGCCGCTCTGCTGGCGCTGACCATCGGGCTGGCGGGCTGTGCTCCATCCAAGGGCGGCAGCTCGTCCGTCTCTGCGCCGGAGTCTGTGCCGGGCACAGACAGCACTGCGGCGTCCAGCCCTGCAACGCAGGAATACGCAGAGCCGGAGGACGTGACCTCTATGCGCTTTCTGGCCGGGGAGGCCGAAAAACATGTCTGTGTCCTCTATCTGGGCGGCTCCTACGAGATGACCACCGATGTGCAGAAGGTGCTGGACAGCCAACCGGAACTGCGCCAGCTGTGGAGCTTCGTCTATGACATCCCGCAGGATCACCGGGTAGTCTCCCCGGAGGGCGGGTGCGAGTTGTACTGCATCTTCCCGCAGGACCCAAAGTCTGCCCTGTCCGTCTACGAGACCGCCCTGACAGACGATGCGGCAGACCCGCTCCTGCGCGGCAGGCAGCTATATTCTGGCGCGGACGGCCAGCCCATCCTGCTGCTGTGCAACATCAGCGATATCATCCCAAACGCCGAGGTGGAGCTGCGTCTCCGCACCGGCGAGGAACTGGTCTGGCGTCCCGGCCTTTCCGGCGAGAACGGCCATGTGGTGCAGGCAGACGGCGTGTGCGATTTCACCATCTACCCGGAGGGGGATGACTGGGCAAGCACCGCCAGCCCGTGGTCACTGGAGGGCAACTGGCTGGAAATTTACCGCGATACCGACGAGGGCGTTTTTGATACTGCCCCGGAGGACGCCGACAGGATGTGCTTTTTGCCCACCGACACGGACACCGAGGGCGACCAGCTGCCCTTCACCGCCAGCTACATCACCCCTTATCCGGAGTTGAACATTGAGGAAGCGGACCTGTTCTACCACGAAGGCACCCCGGAGGTTCCCTTCCTGTCCAATCAGGCGTGGTACGCCACCTTTGCCGGGGAGGATGGCGCCCGCTATGCCATCACATTGGAAAACGAGGACACCCTTGCCCTGAAAATTTATCTGGACGGAGACATGAGCTACCTGAGCCTTGTCAACACCGTCTACTTTGCGCGGCAGCAGGCCATGGGCTGAGCGGCACACAGCCCCTTACCGCCAAGGCAGCCCAGTGGTGCGTGGAGCAGGGGCTGATGAAGCGCCGCCTGAACGGCAAATTTGCCCCGGACAGCAGCATCCCGGCCTATCAGGTGCTGAACGCCTACCGGAGGCGGGCGGGCTAAAGCTGCTCCGTCTGGCTTCGCGCGGCAGCTCTTTTATAACAGCTTGCGTTTTACCGCAAAAAAATCAGTACAGCCTTAAAACAGCATATCCGCAAGAGGTGATCCACGTTCGCTGCCAACGGATCGGCTCGTAAATTACAACAACAGGGTGCGTCCCATTCAGGGGCGCACCCTGTTGTTATAGCAGTTTGCGTTTTTAATGCACAAGCAACATCCGCAAGCTGCGTATCGCAACTATGAAAATGCCCGGAGTAATTGTGTCACCGTGACACAATTCCTCCCCAGCAACTCATGCGGATCAATCGGTAAAATAACGCTCGGCATATTCCAAGGACTTTTCCAGAAATTCCTGCAACTTATCCGGATCATTATACATCCCATGGT
>CAKTAT010000041.1:0-17847 GCA_934532365.1 uncultured Faecalibacterium sp.
TGCTTCTCGCTGACGGCGGCACCACCGTGCCGGTAGCCCCGCAGACCGCACTGGTCGATGAGGGCAGCGGCAAAAGCACCCACCGGGCGCTTGAAAGTGCTGCCGGCGCTGGGCTTATCCAGCGGCTGCTTGTCCAGCCGCTTTGCCATCAGTTCGTCCATCTTTGCGCGGATGGCCTCCGGCTCGCCCGGGGTCAGGGCAAACTGCGCTGAAAGGATGCAGCCGCCGTTTTCTTCAAAAATGCTGTGGCGGTAGCGCAGGTCAAGCTCCGCTGCCGCCGCCTCTTTTACCTCGCCCTCGGCGGTAAGGTACTGCACCGTGGTCAGCACGTCCTTCATCTCGCCGCCGTAGGCTCCGGCGTTCATGTAGACTGCGCCGCCCACCGTGCCGGGGATGCCGTAGGCAAACTCCAGCCCGGTCAGGCCGTGTTCCAGCGCCGTTTTGCACAGTGCCGAGAGCCGCACGCCTGCCCCGGCGGTGAGCTGTGTGCCGTGCACCTCCACAGCGTCCTGCATGGAGGAAATATCCAGCACTGCACCGTTGTAGCCCTCGTCGGCAAACAGGATATTGCTGCCGTTGCCCAGCAGATAATACCGGACGCTTTGCGCCTTGCACAGGGCAACGGCGCGGCAAAGCTGTGCATGGTCTACCGGCTGCACGAACAGCCGCGCCGGGCCGCCGATTTTAAAAGTACAATGCGCTGCCAGCGGCTCGTTTTCTTTATAAGCGATGCCTGCTGCGGTGAGCAGCTGCTTGAGTTGTTCCATAGGGTCAGGCTCCTTTTTATAGAGAGGTTCAGTCCATTTTGTCATCCAGCCCCAGCCGGATCAGCAGCTCCTTGGCTGCGTTGTAGCCCATCTTCTTCTGGCGGTTATTGATGGCTGCAGTCTCCAGCACCACAGCCAGATTACGGCCGGGAGAGACCGGGATGCTGGTGCTGGGAATGCTCACGCCCAGAATGTCGTAGTATTCGCTTTCCAGACCGGTGCGCTGGTAGTTCTTGGTGGGGTCCCACGCTTCCAGCTGCACCACCAGATCCAGACTTTCGCTCAGCTTGACGGCGCCCACGCCGTACACACGGGCCACGTTGACAATGCCGATGCCGCGCAGCTCGATGAAGTGGCGGATATTTTCCGGGGCCGTACCCATGATCTGGCGGTTGGACACCTTGCGCAGCTCCACGGCATCATCTGCCACCAGACGGTGACCGCGCTTGACCAGCTCGATGGCCAGTTCGCTTTTTCCGATGCCGCTGTCGCCAAGGATCAGAATGCCCTCGCCGTACACCTCCACCAGCACGCCGTGCCGGGTGATGCGGGGCGCAAGCTCCAGGTTCAGCACGCTGATCAGGCTGCCCATCAGAGTGCAGGTAGTCTCGTTGGAGCGCAGCAGGGCGACCGCGTGCTTCTGCGCCAGCTCCTGCATCTCCGGGAAGGGCGCAAGCTCCTCGCTGCGGCAGACGATGACCGCCGGGGGCTGCTGCCGGAACAGCTGCTCCAGTGCCTCGTAGCGTTTTTCTGCCGTCAGGCCGGACAGAAAGTTCATTTCCGCCAGACCCATGATCTGCAGGCGAAGCTTATCGAAGTAATCATAATAGCCCGCCAGAAACAGACCCGGGCGGTTGACCTCGGCGATCTCCACGCTGATCTCATCCAGCTCCCGGGGGGTGTATACCACTTCCATGCTGACGCGGTCGGTCAGCGTTTTAAGCGAAACATTGAACGTACCCATCCTGGTTCCTCCTGTATCCTTTTGCCGCGCTGTGCTGCGGGCGCTCTTGTTCCTATTATAATAAAATTCGGCGGCAAATACAACGCCCGGGATGCTGTTTTTGTACTGTTGGTGGGAAACCGACGCTGCATCGCAGCCCATGCACAGGATTTTTACATTTTTCTTACTTTACATGGGTTTTACATTTCGTCGATTTCAGATTTTACATTGTTTTTCTATACTTAAAGCACAGGAGAAAAACACGTCAAGATAAAGTGAGGAAAACACTTATGACCATTTTTAATGTCTTTTCGCTGCTGGGAGGTCTGGCCCTGTTTTTGTTCGGCATGGACATCATGGGCAAGGCACTGGAAAAGCAGGCCGGCGGCCAGCTGCAGAAAATTCTCAGCAAACTGACCGATAACCCCCTCAAGGGCTTTTTTCTGGGTCTGTGCGTGACCGCCGTCATCCAGAGCTCCAGTGCTACCACCGTTATGGTGGTGGGCTTTGTCAACAGCGGCATCATGGAGCTGCATCAGGCCATTGGCGTGATCATGGGCAGCAACGTGGGCACCACTGTTACCAGCTGGATCCTGAGCCTTTCCGGTTTGCAGGGCGACAGCCTGTTCATCCAGCTGCTCAAACCCACTTCTTTCAGCCCGGTGCTTGCATTTATCGGCATTTTGCTGTATATGTGTAAGAGTGAGAAGAAAAAAGGTGTTGGCACTATTCTCATCGGCTTTGCCGTGCTGATGACCGGCATGACCGCCATGTCTAACGCGGTGCTGCCGCTGCAAAACGAGGCATGGTTCACCAGCCTGTTCACCCGCTTCTCCAACCCCCTGCTGGGCGTTCTGGTGGGCGCACTGGTCACCGGCATCATTCAGAGTTCCAGCGCCAGCGTGGGCATCCTGCAGGCGCTGAGCGCTACCGGCGTCATCACCTACGGCAGTGCCATCCCCATCATCATGGGTCAGAATATCGGTACCTGTGTGACCGCACTGCTGTCCTCGGTGGGTGCCAACAAGAACGCCCGCCGGGCTGCCATGGTGCACCTGTACTTCAACATCATCGGTGTGACCATCTTCCTGCTCGGGTTCTACGGGCTCAACACTGTATGCCACTTTGCCTTTGTGAATACCACCATCGAGGCTTGGGGCATTGCAATCGTGCACTCGGTGTTCAATATTCTGGCCACTGTTATTCTGCTGCCCTTTGCCACTGGGCTGGAAAAGCTGGCCATCCTGACCATTCCCGATTCCCCGGAAAAAGAGGAGTTTGCTCTGCTGGATGACCGTCTGCTGAACACCCCCGCTGTGGCCGTGGAGCGCGCCCGCGCTGCTACCGCCGAAATGGCAGAGCTTGCCCGGGTGGGCGTGGTGCAGGCCATGAGCCTGACCCATGAATGGAACGACGAGCTTGCCCAGAAGGTGCGGGACGAGGAGTGCCGGGTGGACCGGTACGAGGACGCACTGGGCACCTATCTGGTCAAGCTGTCCGGCCGGGAGCTGAACCACACCGACAGTCAGAGTGTGAATACCCTGCTGCACACCATCAGTGATTTTGAGCGCATCAGCGACCATTCCGTCAACCTGCTGGAATCCGCCGAGGAGATGCACCAAAAGGATATCCACTTCTCCAAGGATGCACAGGAGGAGCTGCAAGTGCTGGAGGATGCGGTGCAGGATACCCTGAGCCGCACCACCGATGCCTTCCGCAAGGGCGATCTGCACCTTGCTTCCAAGGTTGAGCCTTTGGAGGCCGTGGTTAACGAGCTGGTGCGTGCCATTAAGGCGCGGCACGTTGCCCGCTTGCAGGCCGGCAGCTGCTCCATCGAGTACGGTTTTGTGCTGGACGATCTGCTGACCAACTACGAGCGCGTGTGTGACCATTGCAGTAATGTGGCCGTTGCCCAGATCGAGGTGGCACAGGACAGCTTTGACACCCACGCCTACCTGAACGACCTGCGCCACGGCAACGACACCAAGGAAAGTGAAGAATTCCACCGCCGTCTGGAACGCTACCGTGAGCGGTATCTGTTCCCGGACGGACAGACTGCTGAGGAGAATTGAGTTATGATCTATATTGTAGAGGACGATGCTTCCATCCGCGAACTGGAGCAGTACGCCCTGCAATCTAACGGCTACGAGGTGCAGGGCTTTGAGAGCGCCGAGCTCTTTTGGCAGGCCATGCGCACTGCCGAGCCGGAGCTGGTGATCCTGGACGTGATGCTGCCCGGCGAGGATGGCTTTTCCATCCTGAAAAAGCTGCGCAACACCCCTTCCCTGCGCAAACTGCCCATCATTATGGTCACTGCAAAATCCAGCGAGTTGGACACCGTACGCGGGCTGGACTGCGGCGCAGATGATTACATTGCAAAGCCCTTTGGCATTATGGAGTTTCTCAGCCGGGTGCGTGTGGCGCTGCGGCGCTCTGCCCCGGAGGTAAGGCCGGACGTACTGGTTTTCCATGAAATTCAACTGGACAACGCCCGCCACAGCGTTACGGTAAACAGCACCCCCGTGGAGCTGACCTACAAGGAGTACTGTCTGCTGCGTCTGCTGCTGGAAAACACCAGTCTGGTGGTGACCCGCGAGACCATTTTGCAGGTGGTGTGGGGCACCGACATCTCGGTGGAAAGCCGTACCGTGGATATGCACATCCGCACCCTGCGCAAAAAGCTGGGCGATGCGGGGCGTTATATCTGCACCGTGCGCAAGGTGGGCTACAAGCTGACCGATGAGGAGGCCGAAGAAGAATGAAGCTGCGCAGCATGGAAGAAAAGATCAGCTACCGGTTGTTCCTGATGGGCTTTCTGGGGCTTATATTCACCGCAGCGCTGTGCATTTTTGTATTCCATAAAGCCTTTACGGCGCAGGCATGGTCGGGGCTGGAGCGTGAGACCGACCTTGTACGCGCCGGGTACGAGCAGACCGGAGACCCGGCGCAGCTGAGTGCCTTTGTGACCGATGATCTGCGCGTAACGCTGATCAGTCAGGACGGCAGCGTGCTGTTTGAATCTGCCACCGACCAGCCCATGGAGAACCACCTGACCCGCCCGGAGATCCGCGATGCCATTGCAAACGGCAAGGGACGGAACATCCGCGATTCCCAGACCATGGGCTACGAGACCTATTACTACGCGCTCCGGCTTTCCGGCGGGGACGTGCTGCGTGTGGCGCAGGACGCCGAGACCGTGTGGTCCATTTACGATGCCACCATCCCGGCCATTGTGCTGAGCTGTGTGGCGCTGATGCTGGCCGCTGCGGTGCTGGCAGCCCTGCTGACCAAGGCACTGGTGCAGCCGGTTTTGAACATGACCGAGGACTTGGATCACATTCAGGAAAATGTGCCCTACCGGGAACTGATCCCCTTTGCGGAGAGCATCCATTCTGACCGCATCCTGCGGGAGAACAACGAGAAAATGCGGCAGGAGTTTACTGCCAACGTCAGCCACGAGCTCAAGACCCCGCTGACCAGCATTTCCGGCTATGCAGAGCTGATCGAGACCGGCATTGCAAAGCCGGAGGATGTGCCGGATTTCGGCCGCAAGATCCACAGCGAGGCCACCCGCATGATCCAGCTGGTCAACGACATTTTGCAGCTTTCCAAGCTGGATACCGTAAGCGAGACCGGAGACGCCCCGGTGATGGAAACGGTAGACCTTTTGGAGGTAGCCAAGGAGTGCGTGGAGCGCCAGAAGCTGAACGCCCGCCGCGCGTATATCTCCCTGACCTATCTGGGCGAGAGCGCCCCGGTGCTGGGCAGCCGCGCGCTGCTGGATGAACTGTGCCAGAACCTGTGCGATAACGCCATCCGCTACAACCGCCCGGGCGGCAAGGTACAGATCATTACCGCCTGCAGCCGAGACGGGCACTGCTCCCTGACTGTGACCGACAACGGCATCGGCATTCCGCGGGAGGCACAGTCCAGCGTGTTCGAGCGCTTTTACCGGGTGGATAAGAGCCGCAGTAAGGCCACCGGCGGCACCGGACTTGGGCTTGCCATTGTCAAGCACATTGCCCGCATCCACAACGCCCGCATCAAGCTGGAAAGTCAGGTGGACGTTGGCACTACTATCACCGTTACCTTTCCTACCGCCTCTTAATACAACATGAAATGCACGTCTGTCCGCAATTGTGGGCAGGCGTTTTTTGTTGGATCAAAGCCCGCAATGCTGCCGCTCCGCAGCGCTGCCCGGGCTTGCAGGTGCAGCACATCCACGCCCTGCTGCCAGCAGCTTTGCAAAAGTGCTGTACACTGCGCCGCAAGCTGTTGCTGCTGCACCTGCGTGGGCAGCGGGCTGTGGGCGGCACGCTGGCAGTCCAGCCGCACAAGCACCTGCGCCTTTTGCAGGGTGACCGAAACGGTGCAGCGCCGGATGCCGATGCGCTCCCCTTTCAGCCAGAGCTGCCGGGTGCCGCCCTGCCCGGTAAGCAGCCGGTATACCTCGGCCTGCTCCGGGGACAAAAGCGTATTACCCACCGCAGTGTGCAGAACACCGCCCTTCTGTACGGTCACCTCTTTTGCGCTCCACCCGAGAACAGGCAGAAGTCCCGGTTCTGTATGCTCATACAGGCGGGGCGCGGTAGGCGCTGCGGCCTTTATTTGTGCCATCAGGGCGTCCGGCAAAGCAGCTTGCGCGGCAAGGTGGTCTACCTCCCCTTCTGCGCAAAGCAGCCTTGCCGCCGTGCGTCCGCAGCCGCGCCGCAGCACCAGCTGCTCGTACTCAGTTAATAACGGCTCTTCGGCCTTTGGCAGCAGCAGATAATCACACAGGCGGTAGCTTGCGGTTTGGGGCAGTGCCTGCTCTGCCGCAGCCAGCGCCCGCTCCATCGTTTGCCCCTCTGCCTGCACAAACTGTAACGCGGCAGAGGCTTCGGCGGCATCGGCGGCGGCCTGCGGCGCCTGATAGAGCAGCCCTGCCTGATACCCCTGTTCGGTCTGCGCCAGATACACCGCCCGCACCATGCTTTTCTCGGTGCTCTCGCAGCGCAGGAATAAAAGGCACCACCCTGTCAGCAGCAAATACAGCAGGGGTTTATAAGGTTTTGCATTTTTCATGGCTGCACCTCCGCCTCCGGCTGCTGCCAGAGCAAGCGGATGGCGGCGCACAGCATGGCTGCCCGGTAGACAGCGCACAGCAGCCACAGCAGCAAAAGCAGCGCATCCATGCGGGAAAAGCTGCCGCCGCTCCACGCCCGCAGCAGTTCAAGCCGGGGGTATGCGCCGCTGCCAAATAGCAAAGTGCCGACCAGCAAAGCCGCTGCCTGCACCGCAAAGCCCCATACCGGCAGCCAGACCGTGCGGCGGGCAGACCGTGCACTGCACAGAAGAGCTCCGGCAAAATATTCAGCGTAGACCGGAACGTCCCAGTTCGCTGGTACCGGCTGTGCCAGGGTGTACAGCCGGTACCAGTGCAGCTGCCCTGCAAGCCCCAGCAGACAGACTACGCCGCCCACAACAACAAACCACCACAGCACCCGCGCCGAGGCGTTCCAGCTTGCGGGACGGATGCCCCACCCTGCCCAGAGCAGCAGCGGCAGAAAGCCCAGCAGCGCCATGGAGGAAAATTCTGCCGCACACAACTCTTGCGCCTGCGCGAGAGTGTGCACCAGCTCCATAAAAAGCCCGGCTGTCAATGCCAACCGTACCGCGAAGGAGGGTGCTTTGTTCAGCAGCGCCGCCGCAGCCAGCGCTGAAAGGATGCACAAACACACCGTGCCGACCGCGCCCAGCCACAGCGCCCAGCGCACCGGGACGCCCTGCGGGATGCCGTCTGCCAGCGCTGCCGTGACCACGCTGAGGGTCAGTGCAGCCGGGGTGAAATATTCTGTCTGCTGCTTCATGACCGCCGCTTCCCCCTCTCCCGCTTTTGCCAGATATTGAACCCGTGCCGGGACAGCTGCCGGTAGTTGCGGCGCAGAACACCGTCCTCAGAGAGCGGCTGCTGCGGGAACGGGTGCGGCGCAAGGTATGGCACGCCCAGTGCTTCGGTGCTGACGATGCTGAGCAGAAAGCCAAAAAATGCTGCTGCCAGCCCCACCGGCCCGGCAAGCCCTGCCAGCAGCACCGTACCGATGCGCAGCAGGGTGGCAGGCTCGTACAGACCCGGGGTGACAAAGACTGCAATGGACGTGATGCTGGCCACAAAGATGACCGGAGTGCTCATGAGCCCGGTGGCAATGGCGGCATCGCCAATGATGAGCGCCGACACCAGACTGACCGAGTGCCCCAGTGACTGCGGCATCCGCAGCCCTGCCTCCCGGATGATCTCTAAAATCAGGATCACCAGCAGCATCTCGGCAAACAGGGGCAGCGGAGTAGCCTTTTCGGCTGCTTCAATCTTATACAGCAGCTGCGGGGGCAATAACTCCGGCAGATACACCGCCACGCACACAAAGACCCCCGGCAGAAACACCGTAAGGTAGAAAGAAAAATATTTCAGCACCCGCAGAAAAGAGGAAAACACCGCCGTGGAAGCGTAATCGTCCAGACACTCGAACTGCTCACTGAAGCGCGCAGGCAGCACCAGCGCCGAGGGGCTGCCGTTGACCAAAATTACCAGCTTGCCCTCGCAGAGCTTCGCAGCGGCGACTGCCGGGCGCTCGGTGTAGTGTACCGGGGTAAACAGCCGCGCCTTGCCGGGCAGCAGCCACGGCACAAAATAGCTGGAGTCCAGCAGCAGCTCCGGCCTTGCACTTTGCAAAATGGCACGCACCCGGCGCACCATGGCGGGGTCGGCACGGTCTTTGCAGTAGCAAAGACCGTACTCCGTATTACAGCAGGTGTGCGCCTGTGCGGCCTCCTGCACAAGGGTATCGGTGCGGACAAGACGGCGCAAAAGGCTCAGGTTCACCCGCAGCAGGTCGGTAAAGCCTTCCCTGCTGCCGCGCAGGTTGCCCTCGGCGGAGGGCTCCTGCACAGAACGGAACTTGAGCCCCTGCACCGAAAAAACAATACCGCTGCTGCAGCCCTCTAAAAGCAGGACCGCCATGCCGGCTGTCAGCCGCGCTACAAGCTGCGGCATATCCTGTACCGGGGCACTCTCGGCCGGGAAAGCCGAGCCATGCAGGATATATGCATAGGTCTGTGCGCCGGTAAGCCGAACAGAAGCAGACTGACGCCCGGCAGCGTCCAGCAACAGCTCCCAGAGTGAATCGAGACTTGCCATGCCGTCAAACATTACGATGCACCCCGGACAGCCGTATAAAACGATCTTCTTCGCATAATAATCTGCCGAATTGCCAAACCTAGCATCAAGCGCGGACAGGTTTTCCGCAAGGCTTTGCGAAAGCTGCTGCACATCCATCACTCCTTTGTGTGTGCAGTATGCCCGCTTTGCCGCAGCGGAATACGCCGCGCACACCGCACCGGGAGGGTTTGTGCATGAAACTGCTGCTTTGCCGCACCATTATCCTGTATCTCTGCGTTTTGTTTGCCATGCGGCTGATGGGCAAACGTCAGCTGGGAGAGCTGCAGCCGGAGGAACTGGTATCCACCATCCTGATTTCCAATCTGGCGTCCATCTCCATTGAATCGGAGGATGTGCCCATCACCGCCAGCCTCATCCCGCTATTCCTCATTGCTGCACTGGAACTGCTGGGGTCGGTGGTGAGCTTCCGCAGCCAGAAGTTCTTCAATTTTCTCTCCGGGCGTCCCAAAACGGTCATTCTGGACGGAAAGATCGACCAGAACGCTTTGCGGATGCTACGGCTGACCACCGCCGACCTGATGGAGGCGCTGCGCGGCAAGGATATTTTCGACCCGCGCAGGGTGTCCTACGCCGTGATTGAAACGAACGGCACACTGTCAGCAGCGCTGCGCCCGGAGCAGGAAGCGGCTACCCTAGCAGACTTGCAGCTGAAGGTACAGCAGACGCAGGCCACCATCCCCTTTGTACTGGACGGGCAGGTACTGGAGGACAATCTGCGCTGGTGCGGCAAGGACCGTGCATGGCTGGAACGCACCGCCACGGCGAACACGGTTCTGCCGCAGGAGATCTTACTGCTCATCGGCAACGAGACCGAGGACTATTTTCTGCTGAAAAAGGAAGGCCGTCAGCCGGGAGGAAAGCGATGAAGCGGATCTATGCGTGTATCCTGATCGTGGCTGCGCTGCTGGGGGTATCCCTTTACAGCAGCGGACGGGTGCAGGGCTTTGCACAGGATATCTCAGCCGACTTAGACTGCGCCCTCGAGGCTGTACGGCAGAAGGATTTTTCCACTGCGCGGCAGGCGCTTGCCGAGGGCGCAGAGCTGTGCGACACCATGCGGGAGACTATGAGCCATCTGCTGCGCACGGCCGACTACACGGAGTTGGAAGCCGCACTGCGGGCGGCAGACGGATACCTTGAGCAGCAAGCCACAGAGGATGCGCTGGGTGAGCTGCGCCGCGCACAGGTAGAGGTAGAGCGGCTGGAGTGGCTTGCCCGGCGTCTGGTATAAGCGGCACAAATTATATTTCATGCTTGTCGCGTCCTGCAGAACGCGACAAGCAATTTTTTCACAACAAAAACAGACCGAGAGACGCCCAAAAGCATCTCTCGGTCTTAAATTATAGTTTACTGGTTTTCCTTGCGGTCGCCCACAAGCTTTTTCAGTTCATCAAGGAAGCTTTCCACGTCCGCAAACTGGCGGTAGACCGAAGCAAAGCGAATATAGGCCACCTCGTCGATCTTTTTCAGTTCCTGCATGGTCAGCTCGCCGATGCGCACACTGGGGATCTCGCGGTCGTAGGAGCTGAACAGGGACTGCTCGATGCTGCTGACGGCGCGTTCCAGCGTTTCGTAGCTGACGGGACGCTTGGCGCAGGCGCGCAGCATGGCGTTGAACAGCTTTTGCCGGTCAAAAGGCTCGCGGGAGTTATCCTTTTTAATGACCACCAGCGGCACCGTTTCCACCACCTCATAGGTGGTAAAGCGCATATGGCAGTTCAGGCACTCGCGGCGGCGGCGAATGCGCTCGTTATCTTCCGTGGGGCGGGAGTCGATCACCTTGGATTCCTCCGCGCCGCAATAAGGGCACTTCATCTTTTGTTCCTCCGCCTCAGTTTTTCTTTTTGCTGCGCTCGCTCCACAGCACCCATGCCGAGGTGGAAACGCACAGAGAGGTGTACACACCGCTGATCATACCCATCATCAGCGGGAACGCAAAGGTAAAGATGCTGTCCAGACCGTACAGCTTTGCCACGATGCACATGACGCCCAGTGCCATCACGGTGGTGATGGTGGTGATCAGGGTGCGGCGGGCAGACTGGTTGACAGACTGGTTGACTAGCTCCTCAAAGCTGCCCTTTTTGCCCATGAGGGCGCGGTTCTCGCGGATGCGGTCGTACACCACAACGGTATCGTTGATGGAGTAGCCGAGGATAGTCAGCATGGCGGCGATAAAGTTGCCGTCCAGTGCGGTGCGCAGCAGCACAAAAGTGCCGAACACCACCATCAGGTCGTTGACCAGCGCCAGCACTGCCATCATACCGCCGGTCAGACCGCCGATGTTCTTGAAGCGCAGGGCGATATACAGCAGAATGAGCACCAGTGCAAACAGCACAGCCACCAAGCTCTTCTGCAGGAACTTGGTGCCCATGGCTGCGCTGACATTGCTCAGGGACAGCTGGGTGAACTGGTTATCCGGGTAGTTCTCGTTCAGGGAGTCCAGCAGGTTCTCCACCTGCTCGGTGGTCACGGTCTCGGTGCCGGGCATAGAGATCTTCAGGGTCTGGTCGCCGGTGGCTACATTCTCACCGGTCTGCAGAGTCAGGCCGGTGTTTTCCAGCGCCGCAGCGACGGTCTTTTGCACAGCGGACTGATCAAAGCTGCCCTCGTAGGACAGGGTGATCATGGCACCTCCGGTGAACTCGGTATCCAGATGCACACCGAACACCACGGCGCACAGCAGGATCGCTGCCATCAGACAGGCAGAGAAGGTCAGGAACTTTTTGCGCAGGGCTACGAAATCCACCGGCTTCTTTTCCGCCTTCTCCTGCCCGGGTTTTGCAGCACCGTAGAGCCACGGGTTGCGCAGTGCCTTGATGGCGGCTGCACCGCGGATCATCACACGGGTAGCGAAAACGCCGAACACGAAGTTCAGCAGCACGCCGGTGAGCAGCGTATAGCCGAAGGCGTAGATGGTGCCTGCGGTCGAGGGGCCAAAGGCGAAGAACACAAAGTGCAGTGCCTTGGCAAACAGGCCGTCCGAGGGGCCGAAAGCACCCATGAGCACGATGGCCACGATGACGATGGTCACGTTGCCGTCAATGATGGGGGTCAGACCGCGGGCAAAACCGCTCTTCAGAGCGCCGTCCAGAGATTTGCCGTTTTTCAGCTCCTCCTTGATGCGCTCGGCGGTGATAACGTTGGCATCCACGCCCATGCCGATGGCCAGAATGATACCTGCGATGCCGGGCAGGGTCAGGGTAAAGCTTTCAAACACCGGGAAGTAACCGGACACAAAGGCCAGCGTAGCGGCCACCTGACCGGCCAGCGCAATGCAGGCCAGAAAGCCCGGCAGACGGTACAGCACCGTCATGAACACCACGATGAGGGCAAAGGCGATCAGGCCTGCCAGCACCATAGCGCCAAGGCTGTTTTCGCCCAGACTGGGGCTTACAGTGGAGTAGCTGTCTACGCTCAGGGCAAAGGGCAGCGCACCGGAGTTGATCTGGCGTGCCATCTTGACCACTGCATCCTGCGTAAAGGGGTTGGAGGCAGAGCTGGTGATGATGGCCTCTCCGTCGGTAATGGCGGTGTTGACGGTGGCGGTGCTCACGTTCTCGGCGTCCAGCCAGATGCTGATGCTGCCCTTATCGGCGGCCAGCTTGGTGGTGGCATCGCCAAAGGCCTTGGCACCCTCGGTGGTGAACTTGAGGGCAACGTAATACTCAGCACTGCCGCCGTTGCTCACAGCGCCATACTGTGCCGAAGCGCTTTCGACCATGGAGCCGTCAAGGATCAACTCGCCGTCCTTGCTGGCGCCCTCGCGGAAGGTCAGGTAGGCGGTGGTGCCGATCTCCTGAATGGCAGACTCGGGGTCAAAATCCGTCTCGCCGGACTGCCACGGGAACTCCAAAATCAGGCTGTCGGAGTTGTTGTCCACATACAGCTCGTAGTCGGTCACGTTCAGGGCGACCAGACGGTTCTCGATGACCAGACGGGCGGCATCCAGCTGCTCGTCCGTGGCATCGTAGCCATCCGAGGGCACAAAGGTGACGTTGACGCCGCCCTTGATATCCACACCAAAGCGGATATCCTTTGCACCTTTGATATAGGTGGTGGTCACATCGCCGTATTTTGCCGCCACGCCAAAAAAGGCGGTGTAGACAAACACAACGATCAGCAGCGCGGTAACGACCAGCTGCCAAGCTTTGCCTTTTGTTTTCATAAATCAGGGAACCTCCAAAAGCGGCGGCTGTGCAGCCGCAGCCGTTTTTGTTGTGAACCGCAAGTTTTGCCGACGGTTCCTCTCCTCACAGAGCAGCCGTCGTGCCGACCTTTCTGTGATAAAACTCCCCTGCCAGCCCTGCAAAGAGCCCCGCAGAGGAGAATATACAAATTATTTCAAGCCTTAGGCCATATCAGCCAGCAGCTTTTCCACAACGGCCAGACGCACGCAGACGCACAGCAGCTCGGAAGCGGTCTCCACCTCGTCCAGACTGGGGTAAGTGGGGGCGATGCGCAGGTGAGAGTCCTGCGGGTCCTTGTGGTACGGGTAAGCAGAGCCTGCGCCGGTCAGCACCAGACCTGCGTTCTTGCACAGTTCCGCCACGCGCTTAGCGCAGCCGGGCATGACATACAGGCTGATGAAGTAGCCGCCCTTGGGGTTGGTCCAGTGGGCAATATCGCCGCAGGGGGTGAGGTTGGCGGCAAAAGCGGTCTTGACAGCATCAAAGCAGGGCACCAGACGGCGGCGGTGCTTTGCCATGTGTGCCAGAACGCCCTCCTTGTTCTTCAGGAAGCGGACATGGCGCAGCTGGTTCATCTTATCGTAGCTGATGATCATCACTGCAAAGCGCTTGCACATATACTTCATGCTGTTGTCGCTGCATGCAATGGCAGAAACGCCGGCACCCGGGAAGGTGATCTTGCTGGTGGAGGTGAACATAAATACGCGATCCTGCGTGCCATACTTCTTGCTCACGTTCAGCAGAACGGGGGTCTCAATGATCTCCTCGGTCAGGTGGTGGACGATGTAGGCCTCATCCCAGAAGATCTTGAAATCCGGGGCAGCAGTTTTCATCTTTGCAAAGCGCTCGATGGTCTCATCGCTGTAAGTGTAGCCATCAGGGTTGGAGTACTGCGGCACGCACCAGATACCCTTGATGGTGTCGTCCTCTGCCACCAGCTTTTCCACAACGTCCATATCGGGGCCGTTGGGGGTCATGGGCACGCTGATGAGCTCAAAGCCGAACTCCTCGGTAATAGCAAAGTGACGGTCATAGCCGGGCACCGGGCAGAGGAACTTGCGCTTCTCTACCTGAGACCAAGGGCAGGGAGACTCCGGAAAGCCGAACACATAACCGATGTTGATGAGGTTATACATCAGCTGCAGGCTGGAGTTGCCGCCCACGAACACCTCGTTGGGCTTTACGCCGAACACATCTGCAAACAGGGCGCGGGCCTCGCTCAGACCCTCCAGCTCGCCGTAGTTGCGGGCGTCGGTGCCTGCATCCGTGGTGTAGTCGGTCATCTTCAACAGGTCCATTGCCAGATCCATCTGGTGGGGGCCGGGCTTGCCGCGTGCCATGTTCAGCTTCAGACCCTTTGCCTGAAACTCTTTATAAGCCTGTTCCAGCGCTGCCTTTTCAGCGGTCAGCGCATCGCGATCCATCTCGTGATAATTTGCCATTGAAAACACACTCCTTTATAGTACTCTTCCTGTTACCCAATACTATGGCTCGTCTTTTGCGGTATGCCCCTGCCAGAGAGCACATGCCACACGATCCACATTTTATTATTATAGTACATTTTCCTGTCAGAAACAAGAATTTGAAAGCAAAAAGCCCTGCCAAAAGCAAAAAGCTTTCGAAACAGGGCTTTTAGGCAGGTACACTCCCCTGCTGTGCGGCGATGCCGTCAGCTGAGAGCGGCCTGATTTTTATAGCGTTTGCGCACGGCACCGTATTCCAGATGTGCCTCGCCGCCCTCCACGGTGTCCTCGTCCACGGTCACGCGGATGATGGTGGCATCGCTGGGCACCTCGTACATGATGGGCAGCAGAATGCTTTCCATCACGCTGCGCAGACCACGGGCACCGGTCTTGCGCTCGATGGTCTTGCGGGCAATGGCGTGCAAAGCTTCGTCCGTGAAGGTAAGTTCCACGTTATCCATGCCCAGCAGTTCTTTATACTGCTTGACCAGACTGTTGCGGGGCTCCTTGAGCACGCGCACCAGTGCATCCTCGTCCAGATCGTCCAACACAGTGATGACCGGCAGACGGCCGATCAGCTCCGGGATCAGACCGAACTTGACCAGATCGTGGGGTTCTACCTTGCGCAGCAGTGCACGCTCGGCCTCGGTGGAGTTATCCTTCAGCGCACTGCCAAAGCCCAGCGCGGACTTATCGGTGCGGCGCAGGATATACTTATCCAGACCATCAAAGGCACCGCCGCAGATGAACAGGATGTTGGTGGTGTCGATCTGGATGAACTCCTGCTGCGGGTGCTTGCGGCCGCCCTGCGGCGGCACGTTGCTGACAGTGCCTTCCAAGATCTTCAGCAGTGCCTGCTGCACGCCCTCGCCGCCCACATCGCGGGTGATGGAGGGGTTTTCGCTCTTGCGGGTGATCTTGTCGATCTCATCAATGTAGATGATGCCGATCTGTGCCTTCTGCACGTCAAAATCTGCCGCCTGGATCAGCTTGAGCAGAATGTTCTCCACGTCCTCGCCCACATAACCGGCCTCGGTAAGGGTGGTGGCATCCGCAATGGCGAAGGGCACGCCCAGCATCTTAGCCAGTGTCTGCGCCAGCAGGGTCTTGCCCACGCCGGAGGGACCCAGCAGCAGCACGTTGGACTTTTGCAGCTCCACATCGCCGCCCTTGCCGCTGAGGATGCGCTTATAGTGGTTGTAGACCGAAACGGACAGCACACGCTTTGCCTCGTCCTGACCGATGACATACTGATCCAGACCTTCCTTGATCTCGGCCGGGGTCATGATGTTGATATCCAGATCTGCGGCAGCGGGCTGGACATGGGCGCGGCTTGCGCTGCCGCGTCCCGGACGGGCGCTTTTGGGCTGATCCGGCTTGTCAGAGAGCAGATCGTGGCACAGGCCGATGCACTCGCTGCAGATATTGACCCCGGGGCCAATGATCATGCGCTCTACTTCGTCCTGATGCTTGCCGCAAAAGCTGCAAACCAGATCCTTTTCGTTTTTGCCGGAATTGTTATTTGCCATAGCTGTTTTTCCTTATCCTGGATAGATTATAGCGGTTTACCGGTGGGCAATGACCTCATCGATCAGGCCGTATTCCTTTGCCTGCTGCGCGGTAAGGTAGTTGTCGCGCTCGGTGTCCTGCTGGATCTTTTCCAGCGGCTGGCCGGTGTACTCGCTGAGCATCCGGTTCATCTTATCGCGGATATAGACCATGTGCTCGGCATGGATCTTGATATCCGTGGTCTGGCCGGAAAGGCCGCCGCCCTGACCGCCGATCAGCGGCTGGTGGATCATGATCTCGGCATTGGGCAGGGCAAAGCGCTTGCCCTTGGTGCCGCTTGCCAGCAGGAATGCGCCCATAGAGGCAGCCATGCCCATGCAGATGGTGGAAACATCGCACTTGATATACTGCATGGTGTCGTGGATGGCCATACCGGCGCTGATGGAACCGCCGGGGCTGTTGATATACAGGCTGATGTCCTTATCCGGGTCCTGCCCTTCCAGATACAGCAGCTGCGCCACCACAAGGCTTGCGGTGGTATCGTTGACATCCTCGCTCAGCACGATGATGCGATCGTTCAGCAGACGAGAGAAAATATCGTAGGAACGCTCTCCGTGCGCCGACTGCTCGACAACGTAAGGAACAAAACTCATAAAGTTCGCCTCCTGAAATGGTTTAAGTTTATTGGCAAAATTGACCGATACGGGTCCCCTGTAAAGTTCAGCCGTACCGGTCAATTTTAACAACCTTTGATAAAACGCCTGCGGCGCTTTACAGGGCCCGGCACTGATTACTCAGCGTCAGCAGCCTTCTCAGCCTCTGCGGGCTTCTCCACGATGTTAGCGTGGCTCTTGATGAAGTCGATGGCCTTGGTGCGAGCCAGATCCTGCTTCAGATCCTCGAGGTTGATCAGCTCACGAACCTTGTCCTCTTCCATCTTGTACTGGTCAGCAATGCGCTTGATCTCGGCATTGATCTCGTCCTCGGAAGCCTCGATGTGCTCAGCAGCAGCAACAGCCTCCAGAGCCAGACCGATCTTGACCTGCTTCTCAGCCTGCGGCATGAAAGCGGCGCGGAACTGCTCCATGGACTGACCCATATACTTCAGGTAGTCCTCCAGACGCAGACCCTGCTGCTCCACACGGAATGCAAAGTCGTTGACCATCTCGTCCATGCGGACATCGTACATAGCCTGAGGGATCTCGCCCTCCATGCTCTCGATGACCTGATCGACCAGAGCGTTCTCGACAGCCAGATCGTCCTGCTTGTCCAGCTGCTCCTGGTTGTTCTTGCGGATGGAAGCCTTGAACTCGTCCAGAGTGTCGTACTCGGAGCAGTCCTTTGCCAGCTCGTCATCCAGAGCGGGCAGCTCCTTGTACTTGACCTCGTGCAGCTTGATCTTAAAGACAGCAGCCTTGCCAGCCAGCTCAGCAGCCTGATACTCGGTGGGGAAGGTGACGTTCACGTCGAACTCCTCGCCGGCGGAGTGGCCAACGACCTGCTCCTCGAAGCCGGGGATAAAGCTGCCGCTGCCCAGAGTCAGGTTGTAGTGCTCAGCCTTGCCGCCCTCGAATGCGACACCGTCCACAAAGCCCTCGAAGTCGATATCAGCGATATCGCCATTCTGAGCAGCGCCCTCACGGGTCAGCTCACGGGCGTTGCGCTCCTGCACACGCTTCAGCTCTGCGTCCACAGCCTCGTCGGTAACAGTATGGACAGTCTTTTCCACGGTCAGACCGTTGTAGCTGCCAACCTTGACCTC
>CAKTAT010000042.1:0-17745 GCA_934532365.1 uncultured Faecalibacterium sp.
GCCGAGGTGTTCAACATCCACGCCATGATGCTGGATGACGACGACTTCGTGGACGCCATCAAGGAGATCATCAACGGGCAGAAGATGTGCGCCGAGTACGCCGTCAAGACCGCCGGCAACAATCAGGCTGCGGTGTTCGCTGCCATGGACGACCCGTATCTGCAGGCCCGCAGCGCCGATGTGCTGGACATTGCGCAGGCCATGCTGGACATTCTGCAGGGGGTGGACAACGCATCCCTGCAGGGCACCGAGCCCAGCATTCTGGTAGCCGAAGATCTGGCTCCCTCCGAGACCGTGCGCTTGGATAAGACCCTGCTGCTGGGCTTTATCACCCGCGAGGGCAGTTCCAACAGCCACACCGCCATTCTGGCACGCAGCATGAACATCCCCGCCCTGATCCAGTGCAAGGACATTCAGGACGACTGGGACGGCAAGATGGCTGTGGTGGACGGCTACAACGCCTGTGTGTATGTAGACCCCACCCCCGACCTGCTCAAGAGCCTGAAAAAGCGCCAGCAGGAGGACCAGAAAAAGCAGGCCCTGCTGCAGGAGCTGAAGGGCAAGCCCAACACCACGCTGGACGGCAAGACCATCAATGTGTTTGCCAACATCGGCGGCATGGGCGATGTGGGCGCTGTGCAGCAGAACGACGCCGGCGGCGTGGGTCTGTTCCGCACCGAGTTCGTCTACCTGAACTGCAAGGACTTCCCCACCGAGGACTACCAGTTCGAGGCTTACAAGCAGGTGGTGGAAAGCCTTGCACCCCGCAAGGTGGTGGTGCGCACCTGTGATATCGGCGCAGACAAGACCGTGGATTACATGAAGCTGGACCACGAGGATAACCCCGCGCTGGGCTACCGCGCCATCCGCATCTGCCTGACCCGCAAGGACTTCTTCAAGACCCAGCTGCGCGCGCTGCTGCGGGCTTCCGCCTACGGCAACATGAGCATCATGTTCCCCATGATCACCAGCCTGCGGGAGCTGCAGGACGCCAAGGCTGTTCTGGAAGAGTGCCGCGCCGAGCTGACCGCCGAGGGCGTCAAGATGGGGCAGAACATTGAAGTGGGCACCATGATCGAGACCCCCGCCGCCGTGCTCATTGCGGACGAGCTGGCCGCCGAGTGCGACTTCTTCTCCATCGGCACCAACGACCTGACCCAGTACACCTGTGCACTGGACCGCCAGAACGCAAAGCTGGAGCCCTTCTTCAACCCGCATCACCCCGCCGTGCTGCGCGCCATCAAGATGACCATTGAAGCCGGTCACCGCCACGGCATCTGGGTAGGCATCTGCGGCGAGCTGGGCGCCGACACCGCCCTGACCGAGACCTTCCTGCGCATGGGCGTGGACGAGCTGTCCATGAACGCCAAGAGCATCCTGCCGGTGCGCAAGATCATCCGCAGCGTAGACCTGAGCAAGCCCTCTGAGAAGGCCTGATGATCCTTCTGACATAAAACAACACCGGAGCATCTTCGGACGCTCCGGTGTTGTTTTTTATTCTTACTCTCCTCTTGCCAGCGCCTGCAGCTTTTGCTTGTCCAGCACCTGCACGCCGCCGCGGTACAGCCGCACCCAGCCTTCCTGCGCAAAGTATTTGAGCATCCGGCTCACCACCTCGCGGGCAGAGCCCATGTACCTTGCCATCTGGTCGTGGGTCATGCGGACGTCCGCGCCGCCGGTCTTGGCAAGCTCGTCGGTCAAAAAGATCGCCAGCCGCCGGTCGGCGCTCATGAACAAGATCTGCTGCATCGTCCACATGGTGTCAGAAAAGCGCTCTGCCGTCATCTGGTAGGCGTAGCAGCGCACATAGACGTTCTCCTGCATCAGCTGCCGGAAGATGCCCGCGCTGATGCACAACGCCTCGGTGTCCTCCTCGGCGTCGATGTACAGGTCGATGTTCACCGCGTCCATCACGCAGGAGGCGGACAGGATGCACACCTCCCCGCCGAACAGGCGGTACAGCGTCACATCTCTGCCGTCCTCGGACAGCAGATAGGAGCGCAGCTGCCCGCTGCGCAGCAGCAAAATGCCCACACAGCTTTCCAGCGGGCTGTGCACCCGGGCGCCCTTGGCGTAGTGCACCGGGCGGGTAAAGCGGCACAGCCGCTCCTGTTCTTCTGTGGTCAGCTGCTCCCAGAACGGAAACGCACAGGCCAGACACCGGGCGTGCGGAGATGTTTCTGCCATACGGCTCACCCCTTTCGCAGCGCCTTGGCGGCTTCCGTGCCCGCCAGTGCGCCCTCGTAAACGGCCTTTGCCACCTGCAACAGCCCGCCGGTGCAGTCCCCGGCAGCGTACAGGCCGGGCACGGTGGTCTGCATTTTGCCGTCCACCACGATGCGGCTGCCCTCTACGGCAGCGCCCAGCTTCCGGGCCAGTGCGGTGCTGCCCGCCACCCCCAGCGCCACGAATACGCCGGCTACCTCCCGCACCGCGCCACCCGCCAGCTGCACGCCGGTGACGGTCTGTTCGCCCAGAATGGCTTCCACCTTCCGGGTGCAGACGGTCACCTCGGGCGGGAAGTCTGCGGTCAGGGCTGCGCCGTCCGTCAGCAGGGTGACGCTTTTCACCACCGGCAAAAGCGCCTGCACCTCGTGCAGGGCGTACTCGCCGCTGCCCAGCACTGCCACGTCCCTGCCGCGGTAGAAAAAGGCATCGCAGGCGGCGCACCAGCTTACGCCGTGGCCCTCCAGCCCGGTCAGCCCCGGGATGCGGGGCACCGCGCGGGAAGCGCCGGTGGCCAGAATGACCGCGTCTGCCGGGTATGCGCCCGCCAGCGTTTCCACGGTCAGGCGGTCGTTCCATGTCAGCCCCACGGCCTCGGTCTGCACAAATTGCACCCCCAGCCGCCGGGCGTTCTCGATGCTGCGGCGCTCCAGTTCCGGCCCGGAGACCGGCTGGGCAAAGCCGTAATAGTTTTCGATCTTTTCGGCGCGTGCCAGCGCCCCGGAGCCCTTGGTCAGCACAGTGGTCTGCACCCCGGCGCGCACGGCGTACAGAGCAGCGGACACCCCCGCCGGGCCGGAACCTACGATGACGATGTTGGACATGGTGTTGCTCCTTTGCATGGTTCATTGCCCTTATTATACACCAAAGCCGCGCAGATTTCTGTGACCGGGTCGCAAAAACTTTTTGGGCGGCGGGCACTGTTCAAGCCCCGGGGCGTGTGCTATACTGTTGTCATGTTAAAATTTCTGCCACAGGGGGCTTTTGCTTTATGTCCAAACAACGTCTGCTTTTTATCACCACCGGCGGCACCATTGCCAGCGTGCGCACCCAGCAGGGGCTGAAGCCCGTGCTTACCAGCGACGAGCTGCTTGCCCATCTGCCGGAATTGAAGGAACTGTGCTGCCCGGAAACGCTGGCGCTGTGCAGCATCGACAGCACCGACCTCGGGCAGGAGCACTGGCTCATGATGGCACGCGCCATTCAAGAAAACTACGCCTTGTACGATGGCTTTATCATCTGCCACGGCACGGATACGCTGGCGTACTCTGCGGCGGCGCTCTCTTATCTCATCCAGAACGCGGATAAGCCCATCATCCTCACCGGCGCGCAGCAGCCCATCTCCAACGAGATCACCGACGCCAAGAAAAACCTGCGGGACAGCGTGGTCTGCGCCATCGACCCGGGCAGCCGGGGCGTGATGGTGGTGTTTGGCGGGCACGTCATCGCGGGCACCCGCGCCAAGAAGAACAAGACCATCAGCTACGACGCCTTTGCCTCGGTCAACTTCCCGGAGCTGGCGCTGGTGCAGGGCGACCGGCTGGTGCGGTACATCCCCTCGCCGTGGCCCACCGGCCCGGTGGAGTTCAGCCGCACGCTGGACAGCCGGGTGTTCCTGCTCAAGCTGACCCCGGGCATGTCCCCGGCGCTCATCCCGGAGATTTTCCGCCTGTACGACTGCGTCATTGTGGAAAGCTTCGGCGTGGGCGGCATTCCGCAGCAGCTGATGGATGCCTTTGCCGCCGGGCTGGGCGACTACGAGACCACCCACAAGGTGCTCATCATGACCACGCAGGTTACCTACGAGGGCAGCGATGTGGGCGTGTACGAGGTGGGCAAGCGGGTGCGCAACCGTTTCCGCTTCTTAGAGGCCCACGATATGACCATCGAGGCCGTAGTGACCAAAAGTATGTGGCTGCTGGCACAGAACTGCGAAAGCTTTGACCAGCTGCAGCAGCGGTTCTACCGTCAGGTGAACTTTGACACCTTCTACCACTGAGCATCCACGGAAATCAACTTTTACAGCCTGCCCCGGGGAGAAAGCCTTCACCCCTTGGGGGGAAGGTGGCGCGTAGCGCCGGATGAGGGGTAATTCCGGCAACAGCGCCCTCATCAGTCACCTGCGGTGACAGCTTCCCCCGACCGGGGGAAGCTTTTATTCGGAAAATTGGTCTCTGTTCTGAGCATCACTGCTCAGAACACCAGCTGCACCAGCAGTACATAGCAAAACGTGCCCCCGGCCACGCTGAGCAGGGTCTGGTGCTTCCACTTATGCAGCGCAATGGTGGCCAGCAGCGCAAGCGCTTCCGGGATGCCGTGGCTGCCGGAGAAGGGGGTGACCCCCTTCAGGCAATAGACGATGAGCATCCCGAAGATGGCGGCGGGCAGCACCCGCCCCAGATACCGCACCACCTCCGGCGGCTGCTGCTCCTTGCTGGAAAAGATCAGAAACGGCAAAAACCGGGTAAGCATGGTGGCGGCGGTGCACACCGCAATGGTAAGCCCCATCTGAACTGCTGTCATTCTTCTACCTCCCCGGCTGCATTTTCCATCGGACGGCGCAAAGCCAGCAGCAGCACCAGAATGCCGCCCATGGACGGCAGCAGAAAGCTGCCGGAGCCAAATACCATCAGACACACCAGCGGCACGGCAAGGCCAATCAGGGCACTGCCGTGCTGCTTATCTTTTTCCCACTGGTTCAGGAAGATGACCGTGAACATTGCGGTCATGACAAAATCCACGCCCTCGGTGCTAAAGGGCAGCACGGTGCCCAGCGCAGCCCCAAGCCCGGCGCTGCCCACCCAGTAAAGCTGATCCAGCAGGGTGATAAAGAACATGAACCAGCCCTTGTCCACCCCTTCCGGCGGCGCTGCCGAGCAGGTGATGGAAAAGGTCTCGTCGCTCATGGCAAAGATCATATAAAAGCTGCGCCAGCCGTAGCCCTTGTAGCGCTCCAGCATGGCAAGGCCGTAGAACAGGTGCCGCGCCTGGATCATCAGCGCCATCAGAAAGGCCGACAGCGGCGAGAACGCGCCCAGCAGCAGGCTTGCCAGCACGAACTCCAGCGAGCCGCCGTACACGACAGTGCCCATGAGCATGGGCATCCACACCGGCAGCCCCAGAGACTGCACATAGATGCCGTAGCCCAGCCCCAGCACAAAATAGCCCGCCAGAACCGGGATGGTCTGCGGAAAAGCCGCCCGCAGCGCCCGCAGGCAGGGGTGCGGCAGGGCGGGGGAAACGGTTCGGGACAGATGCTGCATAGAAAAGCTCCTTGCTTTGCGGGAACAGCGGGCGGCGCGCCCATATACCCACATAGATTGTATGAAATACGCAATTGTTATTATAGCACATCCCTGCGCTTTTGCAAGACGGCGGCTTCTTGCTGCCGGAACGATTTAAAATGGCCTCCGCTGCGCTCTGGCCATAATCAGCGGAAAGAATATTTTATATTTCGCGTTTGTCGCGCTCTGCGGAGCGCTCCAAACGCATTTTCACGGGTGGGGTCGTGGAGGAAAACGGCATTTATACCTGAAAACGCAAAAGCAGCCAAACCGGGCGGTCTGGCTGCTTTTATAGTTTATAAAAATATTTTACTCTACATCTTCATCCGCGAAGATCCACAGCACCTCGTTGATGTGGGAGCCGCTGCGGGAGTAGGGGGTCACACGGATGCAGAAACTGCGGCCGTCCGTTTTGCGGTAGCGGTGCTCCAGCAGATTGCTGCTGAACACGGTGCTGCGCACAAGGCCGAAATCCAGCAGCTTTGCAAAGCCGTCTCTGTCCTCCGGCACTACCAGCGTATCGCGGTAGTTGGTCAGAGCAGCCCGGAAGGAGCCGCCGCAGGTATCCAGAATGGACTGGAAGTAGTCCGGCACAATGATGGGACGCACGGTGTCCTCCTGCAAGTCCACCACGATCACCGTCTTGTATTTGGGGGCAAGCACCTTCAAAAAGTGCTCGGCATCCCGCTTTTCCTGCAGGGTGCGCTCCATCTTTTCGTTCAGGCCTTCCAGCTGGCGGGCGTGGCCGTTGTGCTCGTAGTAGGTCTGCCGGTCCCGCCGCATGGCGGCCTCAGCCTTGGCCACGGCCGCGTCCACATGGCGCAGGTCGGTGGTCTGCTGGATGCCTACCGAGATGGCGTAGTCCTTTTCCTTCAGGAAGGCGCGCATCCGGTCCACGGTGCTCCACACGCTGTAAGGCGGCTCGTTGGGGGTGAGGATGATAAATTCATCGCTGCCGATGCGGTACACCCGGCTGGTAGCAAAGAACTTGCGGGCGGCGTTTGCCAAGCAGCACAGCAGAGTGTCACCGCTGCGGTGGCCCAGATGCTCGTTCACCTCGTGCATCCCGACTACATCGATGTAGGTGCACACCACGGACTCGTACCCGCTGTGGGGCAGCTCCCGCAGGTCGGCCTCGTACCGGCTGCGGTTGGCAAGGCCGGTCAGCGTATCGTGGCTGTAAGAGAAGTCCAGCTCCTCGCTGAGCTGGTCGGCCTGTGCATCGTTGCGCACCAGCACGGTCGCCCACGGGTTCTGGGCGCAGCAGCCCCGGCAGGGCAGCACCTCTGTGGTGACCCAGACGTACTGGCCGGACACGTTCTCGCGGTAGCGGTAGAACTCCGGCGCGGTGGCGTGGTACAGCACAGAGCGCAGAGCCTCCAGATCGGTCTGTTCCAAGAACAGGTCTGCGTCCTCCTCGTGCACGATCTTCTCGTTCACCAAGCGGTCGCAGTAGTTGACAAAATCCTCTTCCTTTTCCAGATCCGGGCCCAGCAGGCGGGCGTCCCGCTTGATCACCCGGTACGCACCGGTGGCAAGGTTCAGCAGCGAGAGCTCCAGCACGTTGTCGGTAAAGATCTGGTAAGCCTGCAGCGCCAGCGCGGTCTTTTCGGCGCCCGGGTTCTCCACCCGGCGGTCGCGGCGCATCAGGTCGCGGCGCAGATCCCAGTAATCCTGATTGGTGGGGTCTGCCAGCAGCTTTTCGGCGTTTTCCACCGGCATGGGCTTGAAGAAGTAGTAGCCCTGCGAGTACAGGCAGTCCGCCGCCTGCAGCATGGACACCTGTTCCGGGGTCTCCACGCCCTCGGCGATGATGGGCAGGTTCAGCCGGTGCGCCATATCCACCACCGACTCCACGATCTGCACGCCCTTGCTGCGGTTCTCCTGATTCATGTCGATGAGCTTCATGTCCAGCTTGATGGCATCGACGTTGGTATCCTTGAGCATATTCAGCGAGGAATACCCGCTGCCGAAGTCGTCCATCATTACCGCAAAGCCCTTGCGGTGCAGGCCCTGAATGGCGTTTTCCACCATCTGGGTGTCCTCGGCCACCATGCTCTCGGTGATCTCGGCCAGCAAAAGCTTTGGCTCCAGCTTATATTTTTCCACCAGATCTGCAAAGATCTGCGGCACGTCCAAGTTCAGGATATCCTGCACCGAAACGTTCACCGATACCGGCACAAGGTTGCTGCCGCTCTCCTGCCACTTCTGCAAAGTCTGGCAGACGGATTCCCAGATGTACTGGTCCAGTCTCGTTACAAGGCCGGTGCGCTCCAGCAGCGGAATGAACTCGGCGGGGGGAACACAGCCCCGGGTGGGGTGGTTCCAGCGCACCAGCGCCTCCATGCCCACGATGGCGCGGGTGATGCTGTTGCACTTGGGCTGCAAAAAGAAGCAGAATTCGTGGTTATCCAGTGCGCGCTCCAGCTCGCCCAGCAGCTGCTGCTGTTCTTTGAGCTCGTTGAGCATGGTGGACTGAAAGCGGTGCAGGTAGCCGCTGTCCGTCGTTACACCGGCGATCTGCGCATAGTTGCACAGGGTGGCGGCATCTGCACCGGGGTTTGCCTGCACAGGGCACACGCCCATTACCACAAAGAAGGTGACATCCTGCCTTCCGGCAGCCATGCAGGCCTGCAGCGTGGCAAGCACGGCGGTCTGCTCGGCCTTTTCGTCCGGCAGGCACAGGAAAAAGTCATCGTTTCCAAAATAGCCCACAGGATAGCCGGTCTGCCCGCTGTAACCCAGCAGACAATTCGCCATGGTCTCCAGCAGAGCATCGCCCTTTTCGGTGCCGTAAAGCTCGTTATAAAGCTTGAAGTGCTGGATATCCACAGCGGCAACAGCCCATTCTGTTCCCTGATGCGCGGTCAGGAATGTATGCAGGGCCTGTAAAAATGCGTCCTTGCGGTCGATCCGCTGTAACGCAGCAGATGCCGGTGCGGCGGCATCTGTTTTGGTCTTCCGTTCCTCTGACATGACGATTCCTCACAATTTGGATAGATTCCATACGGATAAGTCGATTGCGGTCGGTTGTTATACTTTGTAATCAGTATAACACGGTTTAAGCCGTTTTGAAATAGGTTTTTCACACTTTCTAACAACATTATTCGATCAAAGTGCAACAAAAATGCCACACGCGGCGGAGCCGGTGCGGCATTCAAATCATTTGGTATCCTTGTTGTCGTCGTGCTTGTTTTCCTGCTCGGCGCGGTGCAGCATCTCCCGCAGGGCGGGCAGGCTCAGCATCTTGCTGCCGTGCCGGAGTTTCGGGTAGGCGCGCAGCATACGGCGGGGCCCCACGATGCGGGGCAGGCGCAGCAGCTGTGCCTGCATCTCCTCGCTGCGCTGCTGCAGTTCTGCGGCCAGCTGTTCCAGCTGCAACAATTCCGCAGCACGCTCGGCAGTGCCCTTGGCGGCAAGCCGGGCGGCGTTGGCGGCTTCGGCAGCGTTCAGGCGGGCGTCCTCGCTGGCGCGGCGGGCGGCCTCGCTGGCCTCGGCAGCCTTGGCGCGGATGGCGGCCATCGTCTCATGGACAGAGGGGCGCTTTCCGGCGGCATCCCGCGCCTCGGCGGCGGCAAGCTTGAATTGCAGCCGTCCCTCGTCCAGCTTTTTGTCGGCGGTCAGGGTGGTGGTGCCCAGCAGCTGGGTCATGGCATCGCTGACGGCGTGGATGCTGTCGCCCAGCTGCTCCATGGTGTCCAGCGTATCGGCCAGCGCAGAGGCGGCAACGGCGGTAGCCACCACGTCCGCGGCATACACGGCGTACAAAAAGCACATGAGGATAACTCCCACAAAGGGCGGGATGAAATCTACAAGGTCGGCTACTACCGGGTGCACGACGCGCATGACCACCAGCGTGCCCACGCCCCACAGCAGGCAGAATTCCAGACAGATATAGCCCCCGATGTTAAAGGGCAGATCGCTGTAATCCCACCAGCGGGTGTGATAGAGCTTATACAGTGCCCAGCCGCCCACCAGTTCCAGCGCACTGGGCAGGATGACGCCGCCGAGATACAGCAGCAGGATGCTGTGCTGCAAGGGCGTAAGGGCAAACAGCACGATGACCATGCCAAAGCCGTAGATGGGGCAGACCGGGCCGTTGAGAAAGCCCCGGTTCACCAGCTGACCGGTGGTGGCGGCGGCATAGATGACCTCCAGACACCAGCCCATGCAGGAATAGATCAGGAAATAGGCCAGAATGTGGTACAGAGAAAACCCACACACCATGGTCTCGGTGAGAAAACTAACCATGAGCACCTCCGTTCTTCAGTTCTGCTTGGATACGATCTTATACTCGTCCCCCGGCTCAAAAAAGGGACAGGCAGCGGTATTATGTGCAAGATAGCGTGCCATCTCGTCCTCGTCCAGCGCAGCGCCCTGGGCGCAGTAATAGCTGCCGTATTCATCCTGAACGTTATTCAGGCACAGCTCACAGGGGTCAGACATTGGCTTCGCCTTCCTGCGCGGCAGCTTCGGCGGCGGCAGCTTCGCGTGCCATCCGCTTGAGCACCTTGGGGTCTACCCATGTCACGCTGTCGGCACCGGGCTTTTTGCGGGCAATGAGTGCCTTGATCTTGATGCCCATTTCGGTGAACATGCCCTCGTGCTCGGTGCGGATGTTCCACTCCGGCTCGTTCTCGTGCAAATCGTAGGTGATCCACTCGATGTCGTAGCCGGAAGCGGGGAAGTACTCCACGCTGTCCCGGAACAGATCATCGTCATCGGTCTTGAAGTAGATCTCGCCGCCGTCTTTCAGAAACTCGCGGTAGGCGATGAGCTGGCGCGGGTAGGTAAGGCGGTGCTTGTGGGAGGAGTCGTTCTTGCTCCACGGGTTGCAGAAGTTGATATAGATGCGGCTGACTTCATCCTCCGGGGTGATGACGCCCTTGATGCGCTCGATATCAGTGCTCATGATTTTGACGTTGTCGATGGGGCGTCCGGCTGCCTGATAGGCGGCTTCGATCTTGCGCTTGGCAAGGATGAGCACCTTATCGGTGATGTCGATGCCCAGATAGTTGTTTTCCGGATGGGCGCAGGCCAGCTGGGAGATGAAGCCGCCCTTGCCGCAGCCCAGTTCCAGAATAAAGGGCTGCTCCGGGCGGGCATACTGGCCGTGCCATTTGCCGCCCCAGATCAGGGGTTCGTGCACATGGAAATCCGCGGCCATCAGTTCGTCGTGGGCATAGGGTTTGAAACGCATTCTCATAGTTTGTTGTTCTCCTTGATGTTGTGAACCCTCTCAGCCTCGCATTCGCTCGGCAGCTCCCCCGAAAGGGGGAGCTTTTTGACCATAAGAGGGAAAGTTTATCTTTTTGCCTGAAGGCTTCCCCCGGCCGGGGGAAGCTGTCACCGCAGGTGACTGATGAGGGCGCAGGCAAGCAGCTGCTGCCGGGAAATTACCCCTCATCCGGCGCTACGCGCCACCTTCCCCCCAAGGGGTGAAGGCTTTTGCACCGCCAAAAGCTCCCCCTTCGGGGGAGCTGGCAAACCCGTAAGGGTTTGACTGAGAGGGTTATTTTTGCTCCCGCAAAAACGCTTCCACCTGCTCCGGGGTGGCGGCGCAGCTGCCCTGACAGATGCCGGGCTTGCCGCCGCCGCGTCCGTTCAGGGCGGCGTTCAGGGCTTTGGTCAGGGCGCGCACATCGCCGTCCCGCCGGGCAAGGCAGTAGCCGGTGCCCTTTTCGGTGGGGGTCAGGGCGGCGCAGAGGCCGGTGGTGGCCTCGGTCAGCCGGACGGCCAGCCGGTGCAGCCCGTCCGGGTCCAGCCCCGGCAGGGTGCGGATGGCGTCTGCATCGGGCGTAGTCAGCTGCGCAAGGGCATCAAACAGCTGGCTGCACAGTCCGAAGTGTGTAAATTTGAGCGCAGTATACTCGTCGTAGACGCGATGCACCGCCACAGCGGTCTGGTCGGCCTTGGCAGAGAGCAGCGCACCGATCTCCGCCTGCCGGGCGCGCATGGCCTGCGCTGCCGCCAGCGCACGGGCACCGCACACCACGCTCAGCCGCACGCCGCCCTTGTAGTTCTCGCTGGCAAGGATCTTGATCTGCCCCACCTGACCGGTGGTGCGGGTATGAGTGCCGCAGCAGGCGCAGACGTCCGCGCCCGGGATGGTCACGATGCGCACCTGTCCCTCGATCTCCTTTTTGGAGCGGTAGACAAGGGCGGCGAGCTCCTCCCGGGTGGGGTAGCTGATGAGCACCGGCACATCCTGCCACACGATGCGGTTGGCGGCAAGCTCCGCCTGCCGCAGCCCCTCGGGGCTGATGGGCACACTGGTGTCCATGCGCACCGCCTCGGTGCCCACATGGAAGCCCACGTTCTCCGCCCCGAACATCTGGTGCAGGATGCCGGAAAGGATATGCTCGCCGGTGTGCTGCTGCATCTTATCGAACCGCCAGTCCCAGTCGATGCAGCCGGCAACGGCTGCGCCGGGCGCTGCGGCAGCGGGCAGGGCGTCCACCGTGTGCCAAATGACGCCCGTCTGCTCGTGGACGTCCAGCACCTGCAGCACCGTGCCGTCCGGCAGGGTCAAAGTGCCCCGGTCGGCGGGCTGACCGCCGCCCTCCGGGTAGAACACCGTGCCGTCCAGCGCGATACGCCCGCCGCCGGTCTTTTCGTCCGGCTCGGCGGCAAGGATGACGCTTTCGCACCCGGTGCGAAAGGCGTCCTGCTCAAAGTATTTTTCTGTGCGCTGCATGATACCTCCAAAAACCCTCTCAGTCATCGCTGCGCGATGCCAGCTCCCCCGAGAGGGGGAGCTTTTTCTCTGGAGGGAAAGTAAGCCTTCCGGGCTGAAGGCATCTCTCACCATGCCATCGCATGAAGCTCCCCCCTTCGGGGGAGCTGGCGCGAAGCGCCTGAGAGGGTCGTCCCATAAAAACCAGTATACCACGATTTTTGCCTGTGGAAAATAGTTTACAGTTATGTTATGATAGGAAACAACGAATATTCCCGAAAATTGACAGCGAGGAAGGTAACGGATCATGCGTGAAAGTGGTATTCTGATGCCGGTATCCAGTCTGCCCGGCCCTTACGGGATCGGCTGCTTTGGCAAGGCGGCATTTCAATTTGTGGATTTCCTGTCTGCGGCAGGGCAAACGATCTGGCAGCTGCTGCCGCTCAGCCCCACCGGCTACGGCGACAGCCCCTACCAGAGCTGCTCTGCCTTTGCGGGCAACCCCTATTTTGTGGACTTGGAAGCGCTGGAAAAAGAGGGTCTGCTGACCGCCGCAGACCTCAAGGCGGAAAGCTGGGGCAAAGACCCGCTGGAAGTGGACTACGGCACTTTGTACGTCAGCCGCTTTGCGGTGCTGCGCAAGGCCTACGCCGCATGGCGCAGCCAGTGCGCCGGGCTGCACGGCTGCGCTTACTACTACCCCGATGACTACTACGCCTTCACCCTCGCCAACGAGGACTGGCTGGAGGACTATGCCCTGTACATGGCGCTGAAGGTAGCCAACAAGATGAAGAACTGGGTGGAATGGGACGCCCCCTACCGCCGCCGCGACAAGGCTGCACTGGCCGCCTTTGCCGCCGCAAATGAAGAGGAGATCGGCTTCTGGAAGTTTGTGCAGTACAAGTTCAGCGTCCAGTGGCAGGCGGTCAAAGCCTACGCCAACGAGAAGGGCGTGCAGATCCTGGGCGACATCCCTATCTACGTCTCTGCGGACTCGGTGGACGCATGGGTGGGCGGCAAGCTGTTTGAACTGGACGCCGACGGCCGCTTTGCCCGGGTGGCAGGCTGCCCGCCGGACTACTTCTCCGCAGACGGCCAGCTGTGGGGCAACCCCCTGTACGACTGGGCGTACCACAAAAAGACCGGCTATGCATGGTGGATCCAGCGGGTGCGCCACGCACTGGGCATCTACGACCTGCTGCGCATCGACCACTTCCGCGGCTTCGACACCTACTGGGCCATCCCGGCCACCAGCGCCACCGCCCGCACCGGCAAGTGGGAGAACGGCCCCGGCATGGACCTGTTCGATGCACTGGAAGCCGCACTGGGCAAGCTGCCCATCATCGCCGAGGACTTGGGCGAGCTGTTCCCCAGCGTGCGCAAGCTGCTGGCCGACAGCACCTTCCCGGGCATGAAGGTGCTGCAGTTCGCCTTCAGCGGCGGGGACAACGAGTATCTGCCCCATAATCACGTCAAGAACGGCGTGGTCTATCCCGGCACCCACGACAACACCACCCTGACCGACTGGTGGGAGAACGGTGCTTCCGAAAAGGAAAAGGCCACCGCCGCGGCCTACCTGCACCTGACCTCCTGCAAGCCCACCGCCAAGGAGGTGGCAGCGGTAAAGACTGCCGCCGCGCGCACCGCGCTGCTGCGGGCGGCGCTGGGCTCGGTGGCGGACAGAGCCATCATTCCCATGTACGACTGGCTGGGTCTGGGTGCCGAGGCGCACCTGAACACCCCGGGCAAGCTGGGCGGCAACTGGGCATGGCGTGCCAAGGCCGGTTTTGACTCCAAAGCCCTTGCCGCACAGATCGAAGCCGAGTGCGCCGTGTACTGCCGCTGCAATGCAGACACCCAAAACGTGAAATAATTAGCAATCTGACGAAATTGCAAAAACTGCCGTAAAAATTTGTGCGTTTTGCTGGAAAAATCTGTATTTCAATGGTATAATAGCCGTAAGTTCCCGGAATTTGCGGGAGAATTGGAATTTCGCCCGTCGGAAGCGGCGGCGCGTACTGATGATGGGGAAATTACAGATGGACAGAGAATGGACAGAGCAGGATCTGCGCACCTTTGCCGAGGGCGCACAGACTGCGTTTGAAACGGTATTGCTGGACGAGTTACCACAGGACACCGGCTGGCAGGACGAGGGTCTGCAGGTGAACTACACCCTGTGCAACGGCCGGGTAAGCTGCGTACTGCACCGCACGGTGCGGGCAGACGGCAAGCTGTGGCGGATCACCATGTCCGCTCCGCTGGCAGGCAACCTGCTGCCGGAGGAGCGCATGAGCGCCCGCGAGCGGGAGCTGTGCCGCGAGGACCTGAACCACGATTTTCTTTCCGGCGTGTACAACCGCCGTTACCTTGAGACCGTGATCGCAGCCGAGCTGGACCGCTGGGCGGCGCAGGGGCGCAAGGCCGCTGTGGCGCTGATATCGCTGGATCACGGCGCACAGCTGCGGGACACCTACGGTCAGCCGGTGATGGATCAGCTGATTTGCTTTGTGGCAAACCAGTGGAAAAAGTATTTCGACATCCCGGGCAGTCAGATCGTCTGCCGCCTGACCGGCAGCACCTTTGTGGTAGGCTGTCTGGACTTGGACGGCGGGCAGCTGGCCGAGCAGATGCGGAACATCTACGCCGAAATGCCCCACGAGTGCGTCACCTCCATGGGTATGATGAAGCGGGTGCCCTTTACCCTGAGCGTCGCAGTGGCAGGGCTGGACGAGCTGGAGGACAGCACCAACTGCTGGCAGCGCCTGTACGCCATTTGTGACGAGCGGCTGCGCGGCATCCAGATCTCCGGCGGCAACAAGATCTGCTAGGGTGTATCTGAAAATAACCGTATAAAATCCCCCTTTGGGCACATACTAGGTGCCAAAGGGGGATTTTTGTATGGAAAACCAGAAAAACGATAACCTGAACCTGCTGGAGGCGGTGGTGCAGAACACCGAGATGGGCAAAAACACCCTGGAGCAGATCTTACCCATGACCAACGATGTGCAGTTCAAGGCCGAGCTGCTGCGCCAGCGCAACATCTACCACCAGCTGAACCAGGAGGCGCACACCGCCATCGAGGCCTGCGGCGGCAGCGCGCAGGGGCAGAGCACCATGGCAAAGCTGAACACGAAAATGGGCATCGGGCTCAAGACCCTTACGGACAAATCCACCCGCAATCTGGCCGAGATGCTCACGCAGGGCAGCGGCATGGGGGTGGTGGACTGCGTAAAAAGCTGCAAGGACTATCCCAACGCCGCCCCGGGCGCAAAGCGCCTTGCCCAGCGCCTGCAGGATTTTGAAGAGGATAACCGCATCCAGCTGGAACGGTTTTTGTAAATGCTGTGCCGCTGCGCGGCAAGGGCAAAACGATTTAGAATGCCCTCCGCTGTGCTCTGGGCATTTTCAGCGGAAAGAATATTTTAAATTTCGGGGTTCAGAAACGCCTGCGGGCGTTTCTGAACCCCACTTTCACGAGAGGAGCCATAAAGGGAAACGGCAGCGCACCTGTTTCCGTAGGAAACAAGCGCTGCAAATGCTGTTCACCTCTGCGACCCCTTCTGTGAAAATGCAAGGTCGGGCAGCCCGCAGGCTGCCCGACCTTGCTCTAATTTAAATAATTCTTCCGCTATTGATGCGCAAAGCGAACGCGGAGCGCATTTAAATCGTCCCGCCCGCCCTGCGGGCATTTACTCCCACAGCTTCTCGGGGTACTGACCCTCGGCGGTCTTGCGGGCGATGGCATCCACCACCAGAGGTTTATCCTCGCGGTAGGTGACGCCGAACCACTTATCGGTGCTGCGCAGCACCTGGATTTTTGCCTTGTTCTCCTCGATCAGCTCGGTCACCACCAGCGGCAGGAAGTACTCGCACTTGAGGGGGTTCACCGGCAGATTCTCGGTCAGCCAACCCGCAAAGCGCTGCTCGGCCTCGTCCAGAAAGCTTTTGCCAAAGCCCCACAGGTTCATGCTCACGGGGGTGTCGCCGGGCAGGTCTACCCAGCTCTCGCCGCCGTCCTCGGTGTAGTGTGCGCCGCCGTCGCAGGGCTCGATGCGGGTGCGCTCGGTCACGCTCTGCAGGGTGCCGTCCTCGTTCTTGATGCACACGCCGCGTGCCACGCTGCCGTTCTCGGACAGGGTGTTCTTCAGCAGATAGCTGACCATACAGTAGCGGTAGAAATCATCATCGGCGTGGGTGGACAGGTAATCGTACATCACCTGAAAAGCCTCCGGGCCGTAGTAGTCGTCCGCATTGATGACCGCAAAGGGGCCGTCAATCAGGGGCTTTGCAGCCAGCACAGCGTGGCAGGTGCCCCAGGGCTTTACGCGCCCCTCCGGCACGGCAAAGCCTGCGGGCAGCTCTTCCAGCTGCTGGAAGGCGTACTTCACGTTCATCACTTTGGCCACGCGGTCGCCGATGGCTGCCTTGAAGGCGTCCTCGATCTCGTGCTTGATGACAAAGATCACGGTCTCAAAGCCGGCGCGGCGGGCGTCGTAGAGGGAATAGTCCATAATGACCTGTCCGTTGGGGCCCACCGGGTCGATCTGCTTCATGCCGCCGTAACGGCTGCCCATGCCGGCTGCCATAACGACCAGTACCGGTTTATTCATCTGCAATTCCTCCTGTATCTGCCGGGGGTTCCGGCGTTGTATCGTTCTGCGCCTATTATACACTGCTTCGCCGCCTGTGGCAAGGCGCAGAGGGGTAGATGATTTTATACATTTCTGCCGCTATCCCTTGATTTTTTTGTTCCGGCGTGCTACAATCAGCGTAGTTTCATCCTGTCCAAAACATTGATGCGGACAAACTGAAGCCCCGCTTTTCATGCCGCAGAGAGGGCTGCCCCGGGTTTCCGGGTGCTGCAAGCAGCCTGCCATGACCCCGGCTTCTACCACCGCAGAGTGCAGAGGCGAACCTCTGCCGGGCGTGCCCGTTACAGCACTGCGAGGGGCGCGTTTCCCCGCCGGGGAACGCGCAATTCGGGTGGAACCGTGGAACGCAGACATTTGATCGGCGCTTCATCCCGTGAGTTTTACGGGGTGAAGCGCTTTTTATTTTTGTTCAACACCACATTGTCAAAGGAGAATCTACTATGAAGATCATCTACAAGGACGGTCATGTGGACGAGTGCCCGCAGGATCAGGAACTGCACGTTATCCGTCACACCGCAGCCCACATTATGGCACAGGCCATCAAGCGCCTGTACCCGCAGGCTGATTTTGCCTTCGGCCCTGCCACCGAGAACGGCTTCTACTACGATGTCGATCTGGGCGACCAGAAGCTGAGCGACGAGGATCTGGCCAACATCGAAAAAGAGATGCGCAAGATCGTCAAGGAGAACCTGCCCATCAAGCCCTTCATCCTGCCCCGTGCCGAGGCTGAAAAGCTGATGGAGGAGCGTCAGGAGCATTACAAGGTCGAGCACATGGCAGATCTGGCCGACGAGACCGAGTTCAGCTTCTTCCAGCAGGGCGAGTACGTTGATATGTGCATCGGACCCCACCTGACCTACACCAAGGCGCTGAAGGCCTTCAAGATCACCCAGCAGTCCGGCGCATA
>CAKTAT010000043.1:0-17527 GCA_934532365.1 uncultured Faecalibacterium sp.
ATAGTTTGCTTTGCTCTAGGCATTTTTCTTCCTCCATTATTCAGAATTTGGTACCTTTTGCGCGGGGCAATATGCCCGCTGGGACCGGAGAACCCCATAAAAGGCACTATTGCTTGTATACTATAATAGCAGATTCCGGCAATAAAGTAAACGCAAACCGCCCGACAAACGCACCAAAAATAAAGAAAATTTTTAGCGGTTTTGTACTTTCTTTAGTGCGCTAAAGCAAGCAGTGATGCAGATTTTTAGTTTTTGGGGGGCGGGCTCGCCCTCTCAGGCGCTCCCGCGCCAGCTCTCCCAAAGGGAGAGCCAAGCCGTTAGCCTCGATACTAAAGTATTAGGTACAACGAGGAAGCTTCCGGGCGTGCTCTTGGCTCTCCCTTTTGGAGAGCTGGCAAAACCGTTAGGTTTTGACTGAGAGGGCGAGGACGCTAACCCGCAGCGCCGCGCTTTCGCAGAAAGCGGCGCTGCAAATGCCGTTTCCCGTTACGGCCCCTCCCGTGAAAAGGCAATTCTGGAAAATCCGCAGATTTTCCAGAATTGCGAAATTATAAATATTCTTTCCGCTGAACATGGCCAGAGCGCAAGCGGAGGCCATTCCAAATCGTCCCGCCCTCTTGTATTTATCATATCTTTATTGACAACAAACCGCACTTTGCCGTAAACTGAGAGCATAAAACCGGCGCAGCGCCGGAAAAGGGGCGTAAGGCAAATGAACGATACAGTACACTTTGAAAAAACTCTCTCCAGCGAGACCCTGTTCGAGGGGCGGGTCATCACCCTGACCAAGGACACCGCGCTGCTGGAAAACGGCAAGACCGCTACCCGCGAGGTGGTGCATCACCACGGCGGCGCCTGCATCCTGCCTTATTTTGCAGACGGCACCATCTGCATGGTGCGGCAGTTCCGCTATGCCATGCAGCAGCAGCTGTGGGAGCTGCCCGCCGGCAAGCTGGAAAAGGGCGAGGATCCCTTTGCAGCCGCCAAGCGGGAGCTGGAAGAGGAGTGCGGTCTGACCGCCGATAATTACATCTCGCTGGGCGAGTTCTACCCCACCGTGGGCTACGATACCGAGATCATCTATACCTGGGTGGCCACCGGTCTGCACGAGACCAAGATGCACCTTGATGCGGACGAATTCCTGACCCCCGACCGGGTGCCGCTGGAAAAGGCGTATCAGATGGTCATGAGCGGCGAAATTAAAGACGGCAAGACCATTGCGGGCATCCTGAAGCTGAAGGCGCTGCTGGCCGAGGGCAAGCTGTGATCTTATACGAGGACGCCGCCCTTGTGGTGCTGGACAAACCCGCCGGGCTTTCCAGCGAGGAGGGCGTGCCCGCCGCGCTGCGCGCGCACTGGAATGCGCCCGACGCCTTTGTGGGGGTGGTGCACCGGCTGGATACCGGGGTGTCCGGGCTGATGGTCTATGCCCGCACCCCGGCGGCAGCCGCCGCCCTGAGCCGTCAGGTGACCCAAAGTCAAGAGGCCTACGCCGTGCAGGACGGCCGCACCGAGGGCAAAGCCGCCGCGCCGCAGTTCGTCAAGCAGTACCGCGCGGTCATCGCCGGTGCGCCGGACGCGCAGCTGCCCGCCGCCGGGGTGCTGCGGGACTACCTGTTCAAGGACAGCCGCAAGGGCAGGGTGTTTCCGGTCAGCCGTCCCCGCAAGGGGGTGCGGGAGGCAGTGCTGGAATACCGCATCCTTGCCACGGCAGGGGAGAACAGTCTTGCCCAGATCACCCTGCACACCGGGCGCACCCATCAGATCCGGGTACAGTTTGCTTCCCGCAGGCACCCGCTGTACGGCGACGGCAAATACGGCAGCCGCCAGAAGGGCAGCATCGCCCTGCAAAGCTGCGGCCTGCGCTTTGTGCACCCGGACACCGGCAAGCCCATGGCCTTTTCTCTGCCCCTGCCCGCCGCCGCACCGTGGAAGGAGTTTTTGGAATTAGGTGAGTGATATGGAACAGCAATACAAGACTGATGCCGAAATTTACGCCGTGCTGGAGCGGGAGATCATCGACCTGACCATCCGTCCCGGCTCTTCGCTGAGCGAGAACCCGCTGTGCGCCCGGTTCGGTGCGCCGCGCTCCCTGATCCGGGTGGTGCTGCAAAAATTGCAGGAAAACGGGCTGGTGCGCATCGTGCCCTACAAGGGCACCACCGTCACCCGGCTGAACCGGCGCATCGTGGACGAGCTGATCTACGAGCGCACCGCCGTGGAGGGGCGCATCCTGCGGGACTTTGCCCCCATCGCCACCCCGGCGCAGCGGGCGCAGATCCGTGCGCGGGTGGACGCCTACGAGGCGCTGGCCCGCGCCGAGAACCCGGACTTCAACAAGCTGTACGAGATGGACTGCCGCCTGCACGAAACGTGGTTTGCCGCCATGGACAAGATGTACCTGTGGAGCACCTTACAGAACGCCCACGCCGATTACAGCCGGTTCCGTATGCTGGACACCATGACCACCGGGGGGCTGGACGAGGTGATCGCCGACCACCGCAACCTGCTGAACGCCATCGAGCGGTGCGACCTTGCCGCCTTTGAGCCGCTGGTGGAGCGCCACCTGTACGGCGGCATCCGCCGCCTTGGCAGCAAGCTGACCGAGGAATACGCCGACTTTTTCGAGCCGGAAAATGTGAAATAAGCCAAATTGTTCCACGGGGAACAAAGACGATATAACAAACCCGGAGCGTCCGCAGACGCTCCGGGTTTGTTTATATTCAGAACACTCCGGTGATGAAAATTTCCAGCCCGATGCCGATGAGGATGACACCGCCCAGAATATTGGCCTTGCCGGAAAGCTGTGTACCGAACTTTTTGCCGATGCGCAAGCCCGCCATACAGATGAAGAAAGTGACCACCGCAATGATGATGGCAGCGGTGAGCGCCATCAGCCAGCCGTATTCCGAGATGGTAAAGCCCACCGAGAGGGCGTCGATGCTGGTAGCTACACCCTGCATGAACAGTGCCCCGGCGCTGAGCTCTGCCGCCTCCTCAGCCTCCTCGCTATGGATGCCGTCCAGCAGCATCTTGCCGCCGATGTAACTCAGCAGCGCCAGCGCAATCCACGGGATCAGGGTCTCAAAGGACGCAAACAGCTCCACGATGGTATGCACGCACACCCAGCCGATCATGGGCATTGCGGCCTGAAAAATGCCGAAAGTGCCCGCAATTCTGCACATGGTGCCCTTGTTCATTTTAGGGTCATGCAGACCGTTTGCCATGGACACCGAAAACGCATCCATCGCCAGCCCCACGCCCAGCAAAACGCTGTTGAGAAAAAACACAAAACTCCATTCCATTCTGTCTGCCTCCTGTTTGTTGACCGTATTCCAAGCAAAAACAAAACCCGGCCACGGGCGCATTGTACGTCCGGGACCGGGTGATTTTTTGGAAATCCACTCCATGTGCACGGGCGCAGCAAACACGCACCAAAACACATGAGTCTCGCAAATGAAAGCAAGCCAGACCGGAAAACGGTCATTATGTTGACTTGCTGCGCTCTGCAAAGCGCCTGCTACTCCCCCACGGGTATTGTGATTTTGTTTATTTTAGCACAGTTTCAAGGGGAAGTCCAGACAAACCTGACGGTGAAACGATTTTGAATGTGCTCCGCTTTAGGAAAGGTTTGCACTGGATGGCAGCGGGCTGAACCCTCTCAGGCTCACTGCGTTCGCCAGCTCCCCCGAAGGGGGAGCTTTATCAGTGCTAACCGGCAGATGACCAAAAGCTCCCCCTTTCGGGGGAGCTGGCACGGCGTAAGCCGTGACTGAGAGGGTTTTTCCTCAGCTCAATTATTCCTTCTCTTCCGGGTCTGCCTCCGGGGCTTCGGTGGCGGCGGCTGCGTCGGCGGCCTCCATCTCGGCCAGCTGCTCGGCGGTGGGCTCGGCATCGGCCTCAGAAGCGTCGATCTTCTCGGTCTGTGCCTCGTCGTCGTGGTCGGTGCGTGCCAGCACCATCACCTTATCGTTCTCGCCCAGACGCATCACCCGCACGCCGGAGCCGTAGCGGCTCTGCAGCGGGATCTCGTTGGCGTGCAGACGGATGATGATGCCCTCCTGACTGCTCAGCAGCACGTCATCCACGTCATCCACGATCTTCACGGCGGCGACCTTGTCGCGGCTCACATCGTAGTTGCGGATGCCCTTGCCGCCGCGGGCGGTAATGCGGTAGGTGTCAATATCCGAGCGGCGTCCCTTGCCGTTCTCAGTCACGGTCAGCACCGTGCCGCCCTCGCGGCAGATGCACACGCCGACGACCTCGTCGCCCTCTGCCAGACGGATGGCGCGCACGCCGTGGCCGTTACGGCCCATCGGGCGGGCGTTCTCCTCGTTGAAGCGGATGGCCTGACCGTTGCGGGTGGCAACGATGAGCATATCGTGGCCGGAGGTCAGGCGAGTCCATGCCAGCGCATCGCCCTCGTTCAGGGCAATGCCGATCAGGCCGCTCTTGCGGATGTTGGCGTACTGCTCCAGCGGGGTGCGCTTGATCAGGCCCTGCTTGGTGACCATGGTCACATAGCCGCCCGACTGCTCGGCATCCTTGCTCTGGCAGATCATGTTGGTCACCTTTTCGCCCTCAGCCAGCTGCAGCAGGTTGACGATGTTCATGCCCTTGCTGGTACGGCTGCCCTCGGCGATGGTGTAGCCCTTGATGCGGAACAGGCGGCCCCGGTCGGTGACAAAGAGCACATAGTCGTGGGTGGAGCCTACGAACATCTCCTGCACGATGTCCTCTTCCTTGCGGGTCATGCCGGAGATGCCCCGGCCGCCGCGGCGCTGTGCCTGATAGGTGGCCTTGAGCTGACGCTTGATATAACCGGCCTCGGTCAGGGTGTAGACGCACTGCTCCTCGGCGATCAGATCCTCGATATCCACCTCACCGGTCACAGACTGGATCTCGGTGCGGCGCTCGTCGCCGAAGCGCTTCTTCATTTCCAGCAGCTCGTCCTTGACGATGGCAAGCACCCGGGCGTCATCCGCCAGAATGGCTTCCCAGTCCTCGATCTTAGCTTGCAGACCGGCCAGTTCTTCCTCGATCTTCAGGATCTCCAGACCGGCCAGACGGCCCAGCTGCAATTTAACGATGGCGTCTGCCTGCGGGTCATCAAAGCCGAACTGCTCCATGATGGCAGCCTTGGCTTCCGCCATGCCGCCCTTGCAGGCGCGGATGGTGGCGATGAGTTCGTCCACGATATCGGTAGCCTTTTTCAGACCTTCCAGAATATGGGCGCGCTCCTTGGCCTTTTTCAGGTCGTACTGGGTGCGGCGGCGCACCACCTCATCCTGAAACTCCACATACTTCTGCAGCATCTGCTTCAGGGTGAGCACCTTGGGCACCTTGTGGTCGATGGCCAGCATAATAACGCCCACGGTATCCTGCAGCTGGGTGTACTGGTACAGCTGGTTCAGGATGACCTGTGCATTGGCGTCCTTGCGGACATCCACCACGATGCGCATCCCCTTGCGGTTGGTCTCATCGTTCAGGCCGGTGATGCCCTCGATGCGCTTTTCCTTGACAAGGTCTGCCATGTGCTCGATGAGGCGCGCCTTGTTGACCATATAGGGGATCTCGGTGATCACGATCTGGGTGCGGCCGTTTTTGGTCTCCTCAATGGTGGCGCGGCCGCGCAGGGTGATCTTGCCGCGGCCGGTGGCGTAGGCGGCGCGGATGCCGCTGCGTCCCATGATGATGCCGGCAGTGGGGAAGTCCGGGCCCTTGATGTGCTCCATCAGGCCGGGCAGGTCAATATCCGGGTCATCGATATAGGCGATGCAGCCGTCAATGACTTCACTCAGGTTGTGGGGCGGGATGTTGGTGGCCATACCGACTGCGATGCCCTGACTGCCGTTGACCAGCAGGTTCGGGAAGCGGCAGGGCAGCACGCTGGGCTCCTTTTTGGTCTCGTCAAAGTTGGGGTCCCAGTCGATGGTGTCCTTCTCGATATCGGTCAGCATCTCCACCGCCATGCGGCTCATGCGGGCCTCGGTGTAACGGTAAGCAGCCGGGGGGTCGCCGTCCACAGAACCAAAGTTACCCTGACCATCCACCAGCGGATAGCGCAGCGAGAAGTCCTGTGCCAGACGTACCATGGCGTCGTAGACCGATGCATCGCCGTGGGGGTGGTAAGAGCCCAGCACCGCACCAACGGTATCGGCGGACTTGCGGTATGCATGGCTGGGGTCGTTGCCGCGCTCGTGCATGGTGTACAGGATGCGGCGGTGGACAGGTTTCAAACCGTCCCGCACATCGGGCAGGGCGCGGGACACGATGACCGACATGGAATAATCCAGGAAGGCCGTCTCGATCTCCTTTTTGACATCGCGGATGATCTTTTTGGTTCCGCTGCCCGGTATCATCACATAATCTTCTTCCATTTGTTCCTCCGTAGGGTTTGACCCTCTCTCTTGTACAGGAAAGGGATTTTTTTCTCGGAAAACAGCCTCGCCCTCTCAGTCAAAGCCTGTCGGCTTTGCCAGATTCCCCCTTTTGTCGCTACGCGACATCTTCCCCCGGAGCGGGGGAAGTCTTTCCTCAAAGGGAGAGGCAAGAGCACTGCCGGAAACTTTCTCATTGCGCCTAATACTTTAGTGCTGAACTTTACGGCTTGGCTCCCCCCTTGGGGGAGCTGGCGCGGGAGCGCCTGAGAGGGCGCAGGCGAAAGTTTCAAAAGGCGTTACCCATCTCTGCGCGTCAGCGCCTGAGAGGGTTTTCTTACACGTCCAGCTTTGCGTACTGGGCGTTGGTCTCGATAAAGCGGCGGCGGGGCTCCACCTGATCGCCCATCAGGATGGTAAAGGCTTCATCGGCCTTTTCGGCATCCTCGATGGTGATCTGCACGATGACCCGGTTGTCCGGGTTCATGGTGGTCTCCCACAGCTGCTCGGGGTTCATCTCACCAAGGCCCTTGTAGCGGTTCACCTTTGCGCCGGGCATCTCCTGCGAGAGGATGGCCATTTCCGCGTCGTTGTAGGCGTACTTGATGGTGTTGCCCTTCTGCACCTTGAACAGGGGCGGCTGTGCCACATACACATGACCCTGCTCGATGAGGGGGCGCATATAGCGGAAGAAGAAGGTCAGCATCAGGGTGCAGATGTGGGAGCCGTCCACGTCCGCATCGGCCATGATGAACACCTTGTCGTACCGCAGCTTGGAGATATCGAACTCGTCACCGATGCCGCAGCCCAGTGCCAGCACCACCGGCATCAGCTTGTCGTTGCCGTAAATTTTATCGGCGCGGGCCTTTTCCACGTTCAGCATCTTGCCCCACAGCGGCAGGATGGCCTGAATGGCAGAGTCGCGTCCCATCTTGGCAGAGCCGCCTGCAGAGTCGCCCTCGACGATGAAAATTTCGGTGCGGCTGGGGTCTTTTTCGCGGCAGTCGGCCAGCTTGCCGGGCATCCGGCTGGTCTCCAGTGCACTCTTGCGGCGCACCAGCTCGCGGGCCTTTTTGGCGGCAGCGCGGGCGCGGGCGGCCTGCGTGGCCTTTTCAAAAATGGCCTTTGCCACGCCGGGGTTCTCCTCAAAGAACTCCATCAGCTTGGAGTAGACCATGTTGGAAACGAGGGTACGGATCTCGGTATTGCCCAGCTTCGCCTTGGTCTGGCCTTCAAATTCGGCCTCCTGCAGCTTGACCGAGATCACGCAGATCAAACCTTCGCGCACGTCTGCGCCGGACAGGTTCTCGTCCTTGTCCTTCAGCAGGCCGTGGCTGCGGCCGTAGTCGTTGAACACGCGGGTCAGGCTGGCCTTGAAGCCCTCCTCATGGGTGCCGCCGTCCGGGGTGTTGACGTTGTTGGCAAAGCTCAGAAGCAGCTCGTTGTAGCTGGAATTGTACTGCAAAGCGATCTCCGCCACGCCGCGGTCGGTCTGCCCCTTGAGGTAGATGACGTTGGGGTGCAGCACTTCCAGCTTGCGCTTTTCGCCCAGATAGGTGACAAAGCTCTTGATGCCGCCCTCGTAGCACATGACCTCGGAGCGGTAGCAGGGGTCACCCTCCTGACCGTCCTCCAGCACGGGGGTGTACAGCTGACGCTCATCGGTCAGGGTGATCTTGACACCGGCGTTCAGGAAGCTTTCCTCCCGCAGGCGCTTTTCCAGCGTGTCGAAGTCGTAGACGGTGGTGTCCTTGAACATTTCCGGGTCGGGTTTGAAGGTGACCCGGGTGCCGGTGACGCCCTCGGCTACCGTGCCGATACACTTGAGTGCGCCGTCCGGGTCGCCGCGCCGGAAGGTCTGCTCGTACTCCTTGCCGTCGCGGCGCACGTTGACGGTAAGCCACTCGGAGCAGGCGTTGACCACCGAAGCGCCCACGCCGTGCAGACCGCCGGCCACCTTGTAGCCAGAGTTCTCGCCGCCGAACTTGCCGCCGGCGTGCAGGATGGTGTACACCACGGTGACGGCGGGCAGACCGGTATCGGCCTGAATGTCCACGGGGATGCCGCGGCCGTTATCGGTGACCTGAATGATGTTGTCCTTCAGGATCTTGACCTCGATGTGGTCGCAGTAGCCGGCCAGCGCCTCGTCAATGGCGTTGTCCACGATCTCGTACACCAGATGATGCAGACCGCGCTCACCGGTGGAGCCGATATACATACCCGGGCGCTTGCGCACCGCCTCCAGACCCTTCAGCACCTGGATCTCGCTGGCGTTATACTCGTGGTCGGTTACGGTATCAGCATTTGTACTGGTAATGATTTCTTCTGCCATATCCTTTCTCCCTTTTGTTCATTTTTGCGTTTGTTTTTTCAAATTATAGCAAAGCGGGAACCGGTACACCATGGTGTACTTTTTTCTCGCCGTTTTGTTGTGTTTTCACGCGCTGCCCGCAGAGGGCGTTCCGGCTGGCACGGTGCGGCTTTCCGGGCAGTTCCGGGGCTTTCCCATCCCTCTTTTTCTGTGGATCTTCCGCCCGTTTTCCGCAAATTTCACTCCACCATCTTTTGCGCTCTGCGGCGCATGGCGGCGCTGGACAGCTCCGAAAGATACACCGCATCCACCAGCCCTCCGTCTGCCAGCACATAGCACTGGGGCAGCTCGTCCGAAAGGCTGACCACCGCCCCGTTCTTCTGGGCGTAGTTCAAAAACTCCCGCCCCCGGTGGGAGGTGGTGGTGGTTTCCAGATCAAAGATGCCGATGATGTCACGGTCGTTTAGGACATAGTCCCGCCCCAGATGAATATACATACTGTATTTTCTCCTGTGTCTTTTGTTTGCATAAAACCTGCGAAAATGCAGCTTTTATGCAGCATTGTTTACAACATTTTTCCATGCTGTCAGACCTTGCAAAGCACCCCGCCGTCCATGCGGTACACCTCGCCGTCGGTCTTTAAAAAGTCCGTGTCATCGCAGCTGGTCACAAAGGTCTGCTTTTCCTTCATGCAGGTGAGCAGGTACTGCTTGCGCCCCTCGTCCAGCTCGCTCAGCACATCATCAAGCAATAGTACCGGGTGCTCCCCGGTGATCTGCGCCGCGGCGGCGGCTTCGGCCATTTTCAGGCTCAGCACCACGCTGCGCTGCTGTCCCTGACTGGCATACACCCGGGCAGGCTGGTCGTCCAGTAATAGCTCCAAGTCCTCCCGGTGGATGCCGCACAGGCTCTGCCCGGCACGCAGCTCCTCCTCCTGCCGCTGACGCAGCAGTGCGGCAAGCCCGCCGGTTGCAAACTGAGCGGCATAGCGGATGCTCATCCGCTCCGCCCCATGGGAAAGCTCCGCGTAATTGGCACAGGCGCGGGGAGCCAGCAGCTCCAGATACGCCCGCCGCCGCTGCTGCAGGGCCTCGCCCTGCGCGGCAAGCTCGGTGTTGAGCACTTCCAGCAGGGTGCGCTTTTCCGCATAGGGGCGTTCCTGCCCGTTTGCAGAGTGGCGCAGCAGCGCATTTTTTTGCTGCAATACCCGCACATAGCGGCGGTAACTGGCCAGATACCCGGGGTACAGCTGGCACAGCGCAGCGTCCAGAAACTTGCGCCGCCCCTCCGGTGCCCCCTTGACAAGGCTCAGGTGGCCGGGGTCGAACACCACCGCCGGAAAGCTGCCCGCCAGCGCCGCCGCCCGCTTGGGCGCTGCGCCGTTTACCGCCGCATAGCGGCCGGGCTTTGCGGCCTCCGGGGTGCCCACGGTCATGCGGATGTGGGCAGGCTCGGCGGGCTCACAGCCCTCCGGCCGGTCCCGCTGGGTGTCGGCCTCCAGCACCGCGAATGCTTCTCCCCGGCGCACAAGCTCGGCATCCTTGCCGCCCCGGAAGCTTTTGCCGCCGGTCAGCAGCCAGATGGCCTCTAAAAGGTTGGTCTTACCTTGGCCGTTGTTGCCGCAGATGACGGTAAGCTCCCGCCCGGGTTCCAGCCGCGCGGCGCGGATATTGCGATAGTTCTGTACTTCCAGCGAAAGCAGACGCATTTACTGACCCTGCCCGATCTCTACGCTCTGACCGTCCAGTTCGATGACGTCCCCGGCGCGGCACTTTTTGCCCCGCATGGTGCACACCTCGCCGTTCACCTTCACAGCACCGCCCTGCACCAGCTCCTTGGCTTCGCCGCCGGTCTCGCACAGGCCGGCAAATTTGAGCAGGGCATCCAGCTTGATAAACTCGGTATGAATGAGAATCTTCTGCATAAAACGCGCTCCTTAGTCGTTTTTAAACCGTACCGGCAGTACCAGATACAAAAAATCGTTGCCTTCCACCGGCAGTACCTTGACCGGGCTCAAGGGTCCGCTGATCTCCATGCGCACCTGCTCGGTGCGGGCGTTGCGCAGCGCATCCAACAGATAGCGGTTGTTGAAACCGATCTCCACCTCGTCGCCCTCGCAGGCGGCGCTGAACTCGTCTACCACGCGGCCAAGGTTGGTCTGGCAGCGCACCACGACTTTACCATCTGTAAAGGAGATGCGAAGGGGATTTTTTAAACGCTCTGTAATAATCAGAGAGGCACGCTCGATGGTGGAGATGAAGTCCTTGGTGTCGATGGTCACCCGGGTGCGGCTTCCGGCGGGGATAACGTTGCGGTAATTCAAAAATTCGCCCTCGATCAGGCGGCTCATAATGGTGTAACCGGCGGTGGTGAACACCACATAGCGGCGGTTGGCACTGATGTGCACGTCCTCCTCGTCATCGTTGGCCAGCAGGTGGGACACTTCGGTCATGGTCTTGCTGGGCACGATGATGCGGATATCCTTCACGGCAGTGATGGGCCGCTCCACGATGGCAAGGCGGTAGCCGTCCAGCGCTACCATGGTCAGCTTGTCCAGTTCGATCTCGAACAGCTCGCCGGTGTGGGCGGGTTTTTTCTCGTCCTGACTGACGGCGTACAGGGTGCGGTCGATCATGTCCCGCAGCACGCCGGTCTTGATGGTCAGGGTCTGCTCTGCGCCGGTGTTGGGCAGATCCGGGAAATCCGTAGCCGGCATGGACTGGATCTCGAACTGAGCCACGCCGCTCTGGATGGTGGTCTTGCCGTTATCGGCAGCCACGATGCTGATCTGGCCTGCCGGCATCCGGCTGATCATGCTGCTGAGCAGCTTTGCATTCAGCACGATCTCGCCCGGCTCTTTGATGTTGGCTTCGATGGTGGTCACGATGCCCATTTCCAGATCGTAGCCGGTCAGGGTGAGCTGAAAGCCCTCGGCCTTCAGCAGAATGCCCTCCAGCACCGGGATGGATGAGCGCATGGTGACAGCTTTGGAAACGCCGTCGATGGCTGCACTGAGCAGCGTTTTATCGCAGACGATGTTCAAAACAGTATCTCTCCTTTTTTCACACTTCCGGCTTGATCCCTGCCCTTTGGGCTGCTGCCGGAAGGCAGTAATATATTGAACTTGTTGTAGTAACCGTAGTAGGGGGTGGGGAAGATGTTGAAAACCCGGAAATGTCTTGCCGGGATGCGGGGCTTTGGCTTTCCACCGGGATGTGGAAGGCTCGTGAAGGAAATGTTGAAAGGTGGGGAACGGTGTTTCTTTCCACAGCCGATGTGAAGAACTGATGTTAAATGTTGAAAACTAAGTGGAAAGTGTGGAAAGCTTCGCCTTTTTGCCACAAGATATAGGCTTATTTTCCCCTTTTTGTTCCGTTTTCTCCCCATATTTTGGGGTCACACCCTGAAATGAGTATGACTTTTACCCGGTTTTCCCCGGTTTAAGCCTTCACGTTTTTGATGATATCGCTCACGGTCTCCCGCAGATGCTGGTCGTTCTTCATGTCCCGCTCCATGGTCTTGAGGGAGTAGACGATGGTGGAGTGGTCGCGACCGGAAAATTCCCGCCCGATCTCCTCCATGCTCATGCCGGTGACCTCCCGCAGGATATAGATGGCCACGCGCCGGGCGGAGGCCACATTGGCGTTGCGCTTGGTGCCCCGGATGTCGGCAGGGGACACGTTGAAGGTGCGGGACACCTCGCCGATGATCTTTTCGATGGTCACCGGCACCGGCTGGGTCTCGTTGAGGATATCCTTGATGGCGTTCTGCGCCACGCTGATCACCGGCTGGATGCCCTCCAGCATATAATAGGCGTTCAGCTTTTTCACTGCGCCTTCCAGCTGGCGGATGTTGTTTTTCAGGTGGTTGGCAATGAACTCTGCCACGTCCTCGGGCAGGTCCAGATGCAACAGCTCTGCCTTGCGCTTCACGATGGCGACGCGGGTCTCAAAATCCGGCGGCTGCACATCGGCGGTCAGACCCCACTCAAAGCGGGTGCGCAGACGCTCTTCCAAGCTCTTGATCTCCTTGGCGGGACGATCGGAGGCGATGACGATCTGCTTGTGGGCATCGTGCAGGGAGTTGAAGGTGTGGAAGAACTCCTCCTGCGTGGACTCCTTGCCCGCGATGAACTGGATATCGTCCACCAGCAGCAGGTCTGCTACGCGGTACTTCATGCGGAAGTCCTCGGTGCTGCCGGCGCGGATGGCGGCGATCAGTTCGTTGGTGAACTGCTCGCAGGTGACATACATGATGACGAAATCGGGGTGGGTGCGCTTGATCTCGGTCTGAATGGCGGTGAGCAGATGGGTCTTGCCAAGGCCGGAGCCGCCGTAGATGAACAGGGGGTTATAGGCCCCGGAGGGGTTTGCCGCCACAGCCTGCGCAGCAGCAAACGCAAACTGGTTGGACGGCCCCTTGATGAAGTTTTCGAAGGTGAACTCGTAGTTGCCCTGCGGGGAGGCGGGGTTTGCCTCGTACTGCTGGGCCAGCACTACCTCGTGGGGCGGGGTGCTGGGCACCACAAGGGTGATGTCCACATCAAAGCCCAGCACGGACTTGAAGGCCTCCTTGAGCAGGCCGAGGTACCGGTCGGTGACGATCTTGCAGATAAAATCGTTGCGCACCGACAGGGTGATATGGCTGGAGTCCTCAAAGCTGATGGGCTCCAACCCGTCGATATAGAGATTGTACGTTGGCTCGGCCATCTGCGCCTTGCAGTACATCTGGGCCGCTTCTAAAACGTCCTTGAAAGAATCCATAAAACATCCACTCCATTGAATCGGTCGAAGTTTTCAACAATGCTGCTGATACCCCGTTAGTATACCACAAAAATCTCCCTGCGTCTATATTACTATAATGTAATTTATAATACATAAGATAAGCTGGTACAGCAGCCTTGTGGAAACACGCAAAAAAGACCACAATATCTGGTAGAAAAAAGTTTTCCACAGCAAAATGGTGAAAAAGTTGAAAAGCTTTTAACAGAAAAATCAGAAAAAAGTTTGCAGAAAACTGCAAAAAATGCTTGACAGAACGTCATACTATGCGATATACTGTTGAATTGCAAGCCTGTCCCCAATCTGGGACCGATCAAGACCCCATACCGGGGATAAGTTTTTACGGAGGATACAACCATGAAGAGAACTTTTCAGCCCAAGAAGCGTCAGCGCAAGGAAGTTCATGGCTTTCTGACCCGCATGAGCACCAAGAACGGCCGTAAGGTCATCAATGCTCGCCGTGCAAAGGGCCGCAAGAGCCTGACTGTCTGATCTTAAACCTTGCAGGTGAGATCCGGCGCAGAAATGAATATGCGCACAAAAGACCGCTGATATCCCATTGGCGGTCTTATTTTTTTACCCGTCAAAAGTTTTTTCGTAAAAATGCCCGGATGGGCTTTTAAACTGCAAAAATTTTTGATATACTGGCTAAAGAGTGCACCCCTGTGCACCCGGACGAAAGGAGGTGCCGACGTTATGCGTTATCGTCCGATCCGCCGCAACAGCGAGTTTGGCCGTGTGTACGCCCGCGGCAAGTCCTATGTGAACCCGGCACTGGTGCTGTATGTGCTCAAGACCCGCGGCCGCAACACCCGGGTGGGCCTGACTGCCACCAAAAAGATCGGCCACGCCGTGCAGCGCAACCGCGCCCGCCGCGTGATGAAGGCCGCCATCGACGAGCATCTGGATTACAATATCGGCGGCTACGATCTGATCTTCGTGGCCCGGGGCATGACCCCCAAGCTGAAAAGCTGGCAGCTGAGCAGCGTTGTGGCAAAGCTGTTTGCCCAGGCCGGTCTGCCGGATAAGGCCAAGCGCCCGGATGCAAAGCCGCCTGCCACCGTGCCCCCCGCCCGCAAGCAGAAGCCGGAGCCCCGCGCGTGAACCGGCTGCAAATGCTCTGCCGCAAGGCGCTGTGCGTGCCCATCCGCATCTACCAGCACACCCTCAGCCCATGGATCGGCCGCAGCTGCCGGTTTTCGCCCAGCTGCAGTAACTACACCATGCAGGCCATTCTGACCCACGGCTGTGTAAAGGGCGTCCTGCTGGGCGCATGGCGCATTGCCCGGTGCAACCCCTTGGGCAAATGGGGCTACGACCCCGTACCGCCGCCCGGCCGCTGGCAAAGCCCCGCCCGCAACCTGCAGCCCGCAAAGCTGTTTGAAAAGCGGCATAGGGGATAAAGTTTTCGCTTCTTGTGACGCGCTGCACTGTGGGCGGCGTGTCCTACGATAAAAAAATAATGCGTCCCGGGCCACAGCCGGGGCAGAATGGACAAAGGTATGAACTTCTTTTACATCCTGAGCGGTCCTCTCGGCTATGTCATGGAGTGGATCTACAAGCTGCTGCCGAACTACGGCTGGGACATCATCCTCTTCACCCTACTCATCAACATCGTCAAGATCCCCCTGCAGACCAGCCAGCAGAAGAGCATGGCAAAAATGTCTGCCTTCCAGCCCATGATCACGGAGATCCAGACCAAGTACAAGGACAAGCCCGAAAAGCAGCAGGAAGAGCTGATGAAGCTGCAGCAGGACTTTGGCTATAAGCCCACTGCCGGCTGCCTGCCCATGCTGCTGAACTTTATGATCATGTTCGGCGTTATCGGCGTGGTGTATAACCCGCTGGAGCGCATTTTCCATATCAGCACCGCCGCACTTGCCAGTGCAGGCGAGGCTATGACCGCCGCCGGTATCTCCTTTACCGCCATCACCCGCGATACCAACATCATCGCCGAGGTACTGGCCGGCAACAGCGGCGTGCTGGGCTGCTTTACCGCACAGCAGATCGCTACCATCACCGAGTTCAGCCAGCACATGAACTTCCTTGGCATCGACCTGACCCGCATCCCGAAGCTGGGTCTGTCTCTGGACATCGTGCTGCCGCTGCTGTCGGTCCTCACCATGTTCTGGTCCACCCACGTCAGCATGAAGGCCTCCGGCCAGCAGATGCAGGGCAGCATGAAGCTGACCATGTACATGATGCCGCTGATGTACCTGTTCTTCTGCTTTACCTACCCGCTGGCATTCTCTCTGTACTACGTCATTTCCAACATCGTCATGACCGTGCAGACCCAGGTCATGCGCAAGTTCTACGACCCCGAGAAGATGCGCAAGGAAGTGGAGGCTGAGATCGCTGCCAAGCGCAAGCAGGAAAAGCGCGGTGTGAAGAACACCACCATCACGGTGACCGACCCCCAGACCGGCAAGAGCGTGGAAAAGAACCTTTCCGCCAGCGAGATGAACAAGCGCCGGCTGGAGTATGCCCGTCAGCAGGACGCCGAGCGCTACAAGGACGAGCGCACCGTGCCGCTGAGCGAGCTGAACAACCAGGATAAACAGTAACAAGGGAGGTAAACGGTTATGATCCGTACACAGGAATCCACCGGCAAGACGGTGGACGAAGCCCGCGCCAAAGCCTGCGCCCTGCTGGGCGTGCAGGCCGACGATATGAACGTCAGCTATGAAGTGCTGGAAATGCCCCAGAAGACCGGTTTTCTGGGCTTAAAGACCACCCCCGCCAAGGTGCGCGTGAGCGTGGAAGAGCCGGATGCCCCCGCCGCTGCACCCGCAAAGCCGGTGGAGCCGGTGGCAGAGCAGCCTGTTGAGACTGCTGCCCCCGTGCAGGAGACTGCCCCCGTGGCAGAGGAAGCTCCTGTTGTGGAGGAGCCCGCCGCACCCGCCGCAGAGCAGGCACCCGCTGCCGAGCAGCCCGCCGAAGCTGCCGAGGAGGCAGAAGAGGTGGAGGTGCCCATCGTCATCGAGGAGAACGCCAAGGTGAAGGCCGCCGTGGATTATCTGCGGGAGGTCATCACCCTGATGGGCGTGGAGAACGTGACCTTCAGCGCCGTGCAGAAGGGCGAAGCTACCATCATCCGTCTGGACGGTGAAAAGCTGGGTGCCCTCATCGGCCGCCGCGGCGAGACCATGGAGAGCCTGTCCTATCTGGCAAGCCTTGTGGCAAACCGTCTGGAGGGCGATTACATCAAGCTGGGTCTGGACGTTGCAGGTTACCGCGACAAGCGCGAGAGCGACCTGACCGCACTGGCACAGCGCATTGGCGCCAAGGTGCGCAAGACCGGCCGCAGCTTTGCCATGGAGCCCATGAACCCCTACGAGCGCCGCATCATCCACTCTGCCATCAGCAAGATGGAGGGCGTGCGCAGCGAGAGCAAGGGCGAGGGCCGTGACCGCCGCGTGGTCATCTACTCCACCGCACCGGATGCCCAGACCGAGAACACCTACGGCGAGCGCCGTGGCCGTGGCGGCAACCGGAATGGCCGCCGCCCCGGCGGCAACCGCAACGGCGGCTATCGCGGCGAGCGCCGCAGCGAGAACGGCGGCCGCAATGGCGGCTACCGCGGCAACCGCAGCGGTGCACCCCGCGGCCCGCGTCCGTCCAGCGTGCCGGAGCGCACCTACGCCCCCCGCGACGCCGAGAGCGCAGCACCCGTAGCACCCAAGCGCACCGAGCGCGTGGACGACTTTGCAGATTTCAGCTTCGGCAAGATCGAGCTGTAATCGGCAGGTTTCAATAAAAACATGCAGCGCCCCGCATTTCCACCGGAAGTGCGGGGCGCTTTTTGATTGTCTGCCCACAGGCGGGACGATTTAGAATGCGCGCCGCGCTCCGCGGGGAAAGTTTCTGCCTGCTTTCAGCGTGCAGGGACGCTCCGCTGGGCCAGAGGCAGGGAGGGGTGTTCCGACTCCCCCCTCCCTACCTCTGGACTCCACCCACCCCGCAACGGGTCAAGGGCTACACGCCCTTGACAAACCTAAAGAAGAAGTCGAAGCACAAAAAAGCTAGCGCTGCGCCAGTCGGCGCTATCGCTTTAA
>CAKTAT010000044.1:0-17517 GCA_934532365.1 uncultured Faecalibacterium sp.
AACTTGGGTTTTTTGTGGTCGATCTCGACATGGAAGGTCTTTTCGTCCTCCCACACCTTCTGCCACTTGGCTTCAACAGCCTTGTAATCATACTTCATGTTTGTAATCAGCTCCAGACTTTAACCAAAATACCGTTGCTTGGGGGCGTATGCTTTTAAGGTACTTCCGGTATAAACCCTCTCAGTCAGGGCATTCGCCCTGCCAGCTCCCCCGAGGGGGGAGCTTTTCTGCCAACTTTCCCTATTGCGCCAAAACCTCTCCCTTTCGGGAGAGATGGCATCGCGCAGCGATGACGGAGAGGGTTCTGCCAGAAGCAAACCTTTTTGCCTTAATTATTCAATGCTGCTATCCGGGGTCAGGTACTCCGAGATGTCCACCGGCTCGCCGTCTGCCCACAGGTGCTCCAGATCATAGTAGGCGCGGCTGTTGGGCACAAAGACGTGCACGATGACGTTGGAGTAATCCAGCAGCACCCAGTTCTTGGTGTCGTGACCCTCGGTGCTGTAGGGCTCCAGACCCTTCTGCGAAAGCTCGTACTCCACCTCGTCGGCCAGAGAGGCCACCTGCGTGGTGGAAGTACCGGAGGCGATGACGAAATAATCGGTCAGGACGGTCAGGCTTTCCACCTTGAGCACCCGCACATCCTGCGCCTTCTTCTTGTCCAGAATCTTGGCGATCTCAATGGCAAGCGCCTTGCTGTCGTTGAAATTATCCATGTGTTTCTCCCTTCTGTCGGAACACGCCCGCACCCGGTGTGCAGGGCGTTGTTTTCTGTTGTTACTCTCCGGTGCCCGCTGCCTGACCATCGGTGGTCACAGCGCCGGAAAGGTCGGTATCGCCGCTGAGGATAGCATCGTCGGATTCCTTATCGATGCGTCCCATATACTGCACGTTGGCATCGGTGGATGCGCTGCCGTGGGGCCACTGGTCGGTGACCATGTGCAGCTCGCTTACCTCCACCGGGCCGGTGTAGGTGCAGAAATACTGGTTGAGCAGGTTTGCGATGGAGCCGGCATCCGGCACCACGCAGGAGTAGCCGGCAAAGGAGTCGGTCTTGCCCACATTGGGCACGCCCATGAACACCGGCGTCTGCGCCAGAATGATATTGGAACTGTCAATTTTAAGGAAGGACGCCAGCAGCTTTGCAATGGTGGTGATATCCATATCCGTGTGGATATAGTCCTTGAATATCAGCGGCAGCTGGTTCAGAATATCGGTAATGCCCATGGCGCGGGCGCGCTTGAACAGGCCTGCGTAGAAGTAGCGCTGCATATTCAAACGGTCGATATCAGAGTTTGCGTAGCCATCGCCGTGGCGGCAGCGCACAAAGAACTCCGCCGAGGCACCGTCCAGATTGCGGTAGCCCTTCAGCAGCTTGCTGCCGCCGTAGGACATATCCCGGGGGATATACACCTCAATGCCGCCGAAGTTATCCACCATTTCCACCAGCGCCTGCATATCAATGGTGACATAGTAGTCGATGGGCAGGTGGTACTGGTCGTAGATGACATCTGCCAGCGCGGCAATGCTGCCGCCGTTGGAAAGTGCCACCGAGTTGATCTGGTAGTTGGAAACGGCATAGGTCTTGCCGTTGGAGAGGGTAAGCTTGCGGTTCTGGGTGGTCACCAGCGTGTTGCGAGGGATCTGCAGCATCCGCAGCGCACCTCCCTTGATATCGAACTGGCAGTACAGGATCATATCCGTCATGCCGTCGTTGGAGCTGCTGTCGCTGTAATTGCGCCCCTCTTCAAAGTCGATGCCGCAGACCAAAATGTTGACCACATCGCCCTTGTACTCCTCGGCGGTCTGGATCTCCTGCACGATGGAGGGAGCGCTTTCCGCCGGGCGGATGCTGTCCTCCACCTTGTTCACAAGGCTCACACCGTACACCACCACACCGGAGATCACGGCGATCACACCCATCACGATGGCAAAGGGCAGCCACAGCGGGGTCTTTTTCTTCTTTTTGCGGCGGCGCGGTGCATCATCCCCGCCCATGTCGGGCTGTGCCGGGCGGCGGGACGGCGCGGCGTGCTGCGCCCCGGCGGTACTGCGGGTGTTCTGCTCCGGGGCAGCCTGCGGGGCGCGCGCCGCCTGATCCGGGCGGCTGAGTGAGCGGTCTGTATTGATATGGCGTGGCGTCTGGCTCATGCTTTTTGTATCCTCCAGCTTTTCACTGCTCTGCAGAGTTTTTTACCTGCAGACCTGTCATATCCTTCAGTATAGCATGGTACGGCAAAATCTGCAATTGTTTTATCCGGGGATGGCCGGAACCATTTTTAACCGGCGTCCGGCTTTTCACCCTTCATTCTGCCCGCTGTGCGCTAAGATATCCTCGTAGGCGGCCTTGCTCTCGGGGTCCAAGGGTTTGCCCTCGGACAGCACAAAGCCGTTGGTCTGTTTGAGCGCTGCCAGCATGGCTGCGTCCAAGTCCTTCATTTCCAGCTTGCGCAGTTTTTCCACCCCGGGCCAGTCCCGCTCGGCACTGGTCATATCGGCCAGATACAGGATCTTGTCCAGCTGGGTCATGCCCGCCTTGCCTGCGGTGTGGCAGGCGATGGCGCTGAGCACGGCTTCGTCCGTAACGCCCCATTCGGTCCGCGCCAGAATGGCGGCACAGATGCCGTGCCACACCGGCGTGGGGCGTGCTTCGCCGCCCTGCGCGTATTCCGGGTGCGCCTGCATGATAGCGCGCATTTCGTCCTTGGGCAGTTCCTTGGCGGCATCGTGCAAAAGCGCAGCCAGTGCGGCCTGCTCCGGGTCGGTGCCGTAGTGCTTGGCCAGCTTGACGGCCATTTTTTTCACGTTGATGGTATGCTCGTAGCGCTTATCGCTCAAGCGGCCGCGCACAAGTTCCTTTGCCTGTTTCAGATCCATTTATCTGCTACTTCCTTCTGTGTTCCGGTATAGTCCCTCCCGCCGGATAACGCTGCGCACTTCCTCCGGCAGTTCGGCTTCGCACTCTTCTCCGGCGGCAAGCCGGGCCCGCAGCTGGCTGCTGGACATGGGCAGCGCCTGCACCGGGGCAAACAGGATGCGTCCGCCCGACGGGTCCAGCTGCTTTGCCTTTGCGTGCAGCGCCGGGGCATCGCCGATATCCCGGCTGGTGACCACCACCCGCGCAATGCGCAGGATATCCTGCCAGCGGTGCCAGCCCTCAAAGCTGAGCAGCATATCGCTGCCAATGGCCAGATACAGCACGGCACCGGGGTTTTCCCGCGCCAGCATTTCCAGCGTGAGCACGGTATAATTACGGCTGCCCGCTGCGGCCTGCGCCACCTCCCAGCCGCTTACTTCCAGCGGCGGCATCCCGGGCTCCTGCGCCAGCGCCGCAAAGCACCGGCACATTTCCAGCCGCAGCGCACCGGAGGCATTCGTTCCCTCCTTAAAAGGGGAGGTGCCTGCCGGCATCACCACGATCTTATCCGGGTGCACACGCTCTGCCGCTGCACGCAGGTTGTTCAGGTGGCCGTTATGGGGCGGGTCGAAGCTGCCGCCATAGAGAAGGATCTTCATCTTACTTCAGCAGGGCAGCGTAGGCGCTGTCCTTTTTCTTCTGCAGATACAGCACGAACTTGGAGCCGATGACCTGCACGCAGTCTGCGCCGGTGGCCTCGGCCAGCTTGGCAGCGGCCTCGCGGGCGTTGTACATGCTGTTTTCCAGCACCTTGAGCTTGATCAGTTCCCGGGCGTCCAGACAATCCTTCACGCCTTGGATCAGGGTCTCGTCGATCTCGCCCTTACCCACGATATAAACGGGGTCCATGGTATTTGCCTTGCCGCGCAGAATAGCGCGCTGTTTGCTAGTCAGCATAGTTTTTCTCCTTTATTTTATAATAAAATAATATTATGTGTTGCGGGCGGCGGGTATTTTCTCTGAGGACCGTCCGCTGGGGTGGGACCCTGTTGCCCGCAGGGCAATAGGGCGGGCGATGGAATGGCCCGATTCGTGTCCGAAGAGAAAGTACCCAACGCCCGGGGCAGGCGCAGTTGCCTTTGCGTCTCTTTACTCTCCCAGAAAGCTGGGCAGCTGCTTTTCCAGCGCTGCCAGCGCGTTGCCGCGGTGGCTGATGGCGTCCTTTTCGTCCGGGGTCAGCTGGGCGTAGCTGCGGCTCTCGGTGTTGGGGCGCTTGTCCGTTTTGCCCACGCCGCAGTCGGCGGGGATGAACAGCGGGTCGTAGCCAAAACCGTAGTCGCCGCACAGCCGCGTAAAGGCGATGCTGCCCGGGCACTCGCCCATGCAGGTCAGGTGCCGGCCGTCCGGCAGGATGAAGCACACTGCCGAGACGAACTTTGCGCCCCGCTGCCCGGCAGGCACTGCCTGCATGGCAGCCAGAAGCTTATCGTTGTTGGCCTCGTCGTCGCCGTGGTGGCCGCAGTAGCGGGCGCTGTACACGCCGGGTGCGCCGTCCAGCGCGTCCACACACAGACCGGAGTCATCGGCGATGGTGGGCAGGCCGCTGGCCTTGCAGATGGTCTCGGCCTTGATGAGAGCATTCTCGGCAAAGGTGGTGCCGGTCTCCTCCGGCTCGATGGTGATGCCCAGCTCCTTCTGGCTGACCACCTCGTGCCCCTGCGCTTCCAGAATGCGGCGCAGTTCGCGGAGCTTTCCGGCGTTGCCGGTGGCTGCACAAATTTTCATTTTCCGCGCCTCCTTAGTGCTTCCATTCCCGGGGGAGCAGCTCTTCCACAAAGCCCTCCGGGGTGAAGGGCAGCAGGTCGTCGATGCCCTCGCCCACACCGATAAAGCGCACCGGCAGGCCCAGACGCTGCTTGACCGCCACGACGCAGCCGCCCTTGGCGGTGCCGTCCAGCTTGGTCAGGATGATGCCAGTGGCATCGGCAGCCTTGCAGAATTCCTTGGCCTGACTGATGGCGTTCTGGCCGGTGATGGCATCCAGCACCAGCAGGGTCTCAAGGCTGGCTTCCGGGCTTGCCTTTTTGACGCTGCGGCTGATCTTGGAAAGCTCTGCCATCAGGTTCGATTTGTTGTGCAGACGGCCTGCGGTGTCCGCAATGACCATATCATAGCCGCGTGCGGTGGCAGACTTGACCGTATCAAAGATGACGGCGGCGGGGTCTGCGCCTTCGCCCGCGCTGACGATGGGCACACCGGCACGGCTTGCCCAGATCTCCAGCTGCTCGCTGGCTGCGGCGCGGAAGGTGTCACCGGCAGCCAGCATGACCCGCTTGCCCTGCCGGGTGTAGTAATCGGCAAGCTTTGCAATGCTGGTGGTCTTGCCCACGCCGTTGACGCCGATGACCAGAATGACGGCGGGCTTGCCGTCCAGCGCCATCTCGGCCTCTGGGGTCATCTCCTCGGCAATGATGTCGCGCAGGGCATCTGCGGCCTGTTCGCCGGTCTTGAGCCCTTTATCGCGCACACGGTCGCGGAGCTTATCCACCAGATGCACCGCCACCTCGCCGCCTACGTCGGCAAGGATCAGCTGCTCCTCCAGATCATCGTACATCTCATCGTCGATGACGCTGCCGGTCAGGGTGTTCATAATACTGCCCCAGAAGCCGGTGCGGGTCTTTTCCAGACCCGTTTTCATCTTGTCTTTTTCTTTTTTTCCAAATCCGAAGAACGCCATAGTGGTCCTCCTATCTATTTTCTGTTTATTTTATATCAGGAAACCAGCGTTGCGTCAACCTGTTCCAGATCCAGCTTGAGCAGCTTGGACACGCCGTCCTCCTGCATGGTAACGCCATACAGCACGTTGGCGGCCTCCATGGTGCCGCGGCGGTGGGTGATGACGATGAACTGGGTCTTATCGCTGATGCGGCGCAGATACTGGGCAAACCGCACCACGTTGGCATCGTCCAAGGCGGCCTCGATCTCGTCCAGAATACAGAAGGGCGCGGGGTTCACCGCCAGAATAGCAAAATAGATGCTGATGGCCACCAGCGCCTGCTCGCCGCCGGAAAGGGCTTCCAGATTTTTGATCACCTTGCCCGGCGGTGCTACCCGGATGCCGATGCCGCAGGCCAGCACATCGCTTTCGTCCTCCAGCACAAGGCTGGCTTCGCCGCCGCCGAACAGCTCGGTGAATACGCGGCTGAAGTTTTCGTTGATGGCGCGGAAGCTGTCGGTAAAAATTTCCCGCATCTGGGCGGAAAGCTTTGCGATCATGCGGCTCAGCTCGTTGCGGCTCTCCTCCACGTCGGTCACCTGACGGGACAGCTCATCGTAGCGGGCCTTGACCTCCTTGTACTCCTCGATGGCACTCACATTTACGCTGCCAAGGGCGCGGATCTTGCCGCGCAGGTCGGCCACCTGTGCTCGCAAGGCGGTCAGGCTGTCGAATTCCACGCACAGCTGCTCGGCCTGACTGACCGAGAGCTGGTACTCGTCCCACAGCTTTGCCACGGTCTGGTCGTACTCGGTCTCGGCAGCGGCCTTGCGCTCGGCAAGGCGCGCCATCTCCCGGCCCATCTCCTCGCGGCTGTCGGAGGCGGTGCGGGCTTTTGCCAGCGCTTCCGTTTCCTTCTGCTGGCAGGCAAGCCGCTTTTCGGTGGCTTCGCGGATAGCCTGCTCCTTTTGGGTAATGGTTGTCTGGCTGTCGGTCTTGGCCTTGCGGATGGCTGCGATCTCGGTGCGGCAGGCTTCGCTGCGGGCGGCAAGGGCGGCAAGGCTTTCTTCCAGCGCGGTGCGGCGGGCAGCGGCATCCTTGGCACGCTGTTCCAGCGCAGCGATCTGGCTGTAGGCCAGTTCTGCGTCCTTGCGGCGGGTCACCTGCTCCAGCCGCTTGGCGCTGAGCGCCTGTACCAGCTGGTTCTGCTGGGTCAGAAAGCTGTCGCTGCCCTCTGCGATGCGGCTCAGCTCGGCAGTCAGCTGCTCGATCTGCGCCGTCAGTTCTGCCTGCTGCAAGGCGGCAGCATCGGCCTTGGCGCGGCTGTCGTTCAAGGCAGCCTGCAAAGCGTCCATCTGCTGCTGTGCGTTCTGCACGGCAGTTTCCAGCTGAGCGGCGGCAGCTTCCAGCCGCTTCTGCTCGGCCTCGGCACGCACCCGGTCGTTGGCGGCGGTGATCTGCTCGCTGGCGGTGGCGGTCAATTCTGCCTGCAACGCATCCGTCTGTTCTTTACACTGGTCGGTCTTTTCCTGTGCGGCAATGCAGTCCTTTTGCAGCTTTGCCGCCTTCAGGCGCAGTTCCTCCATCTCCTGCTTGCGGGTGAACAGACCGGCGCTGCGCTGCACGCTGCCGCCGGTAAAGCTGCCGCCTGCATTGATCACCTGTCCGTCCATGGTGACCACCTTGTTGTGGTAGCCGTTGTCCCGCGCCACGCGGGAGGCTTCGTTGATATCCTCCACCACGATGATGCGTCCCAGCAGGTTCGAGACGATATTCTCATACCGTGGGTCAGCCTGCACCAACGCGGAGGCCAGCCGTGCCGTGCCGGACAGCCGTCCCCGGAACGCGCCGGGCTGCACGGTATCCAGCGGCAGGAAGGTGGCGCGGCCCGCATGGTCGTTGCGCAGCAGGGCGATAGCGGCTTTCGCGGCGGCTTCGTTTTCCACCACGATGTTCTGCAGCGCACCGCCCAGCGCGGTCTCGATGGCCACCTCGCACCCGGGCTCCACCTTCAGGATGGTGGACACCGGCCCCAGAACGCCCCGCAGACGGCGTGCCCCGGCGGCGCGCATGACCGCGCGCACCGAGTTCTGGTAGCCGTCCATGTTCTTTTCCAGCTCTCGCAGCACCGAAAGGCGCTGCCGGGCGGCATCCAGTTCCCTGCCCAGCCGCTGCTCGGCGGCATCGGCCTCGTCCAGCGCGGCCTTGCGGCTGCGCAGCTTGAGCTCCAGACCGGAGCGGATGTTGCCCAGCTGCTTTTCGTTTTCCTCCAGTGTCTGGCGGTACTTTACGGTATCGGCCAGATCCTGCTTGGTCTCTTCCAGCTGTGCGGCGGCGTCCCTGGCGCTCTGTTCCAGCGCGGGCAGGCGCTGCCGGGCGGTATCTCCGGCGGCTTCGGCGGCCGCCTGTGCCACCTGTGCCTCGGTGCGCTTTGCGGTGCGGTCGGCAAGCTCTGCCCGCAGGCTGTCCTTGCGGGCACCGCTGGCGGTGCTGGCATCTGCCAGCCGGGCAAGCTCGGCGTTCAGCGCCTCGATCTCTGCCGCAAGCTTTTCGCCCGCTGCCTCCATGGTCTTTGCCACGGCGCGGTGGCGCTGCAAGGCGGCATCCGCTTCGGCGGTATCCTGCTGCCCGGCGGCGATCTCCTGCTGCAGGGCAGCCGCGCTCTCATCATTGCGCAGAATATCGTTTTCCAGCACGGCGATGCGGCTTTCGGAGCCGCTGATCTGCTGGGTGATGCTGCGGATATCCCCATTCAGGCGCTCGACAGCAACCGTCAGCTGCTGTGCCTGCATACGGATCTCCTCAGCCTCCTGCTCGGCGGCCTTGGTCTCCCGGTCAAAACGCTCGTAGTCGGTCTGGGCGGTCTCGTAGTCCCGCACCTGCTGGCGCACGGCCTCCCGGGCACGGTGAACCCCATCGGTCCACAGGGTCACTTCCAGCGTTTTGCGCTGGGCGCTCAGTTCCAGAAACTTCTGCGCCTTGGCGCTTTCTTTTTCCAGCGGGCCCACCCGGCTTTCCAGCTCGCCAAGGATATCCCGCAGGCGCTCCAGATTTTCGCCCGCCGCAGCCAGGCGGCGCTCGGCCTCGGTCTTGCGGTAGCGGTACTTGGCAATGCCGCAGGCTTCCTCAAAGATCTCGCGGCGCTCGCTGCTTTTTGCCGCCACGATCTCCGCAATGCGTCCCTGCCCGATGACCGAGTAGCCATCCCGTCCGATGCCGGTATCCAGCAGCAGCTCGTACACGTCCCGCAGACGGCATACCTGTCCATTGATGGTGTACTCGCTGTCGCCGGAGCGGTAGTATTTGCGGCCGATGGTCACCTCGTCCGCGTCCACATCCAGCGTGTGGGCGGCGTTGTCCAGCGTCAGCCGCACCTGCGCAAAGCCCATGGGGCTGCGCTTGCGGGTGCCGCCGAAGATGACGTCCTCCATCTTGCCGGCGGCACGCAGCTGGCGGGAGCTGGTCTCGCCCAGCACCCAGCGCACTGCGTCCGAAAGGTTGGACTTGCCGGAGCCGTTGGGGCCCACCACGCCGGTAACGCCGGTATCAAAACTGATCTTTACCTTATCGGGAAAACTTTTAAAGCCCTGGATCTCCAGTTCCTTGAATACCATTTACTTTTCCTTTATCACGCCCAGCAGCTTGAGCGCTTCCTTGGCGGCGCACTGCTCGGCGGCTTTTTTGCTGCGTCCCTCGCCCCGCGCCACGCGGTCGGAGTTAAAGCGCACTGCCACCACGAAATGCTTGTCGTGGTCCGGGCCGGATTCGCTTTCCACCACATAACTCAGGCGCTCTTCCGGGTTCTGCTGCACGATCTCCTGCAAACGGGTCTTGTAGTCCGCCTCGGCGTGCTTGCCCTCGGTGATGAAGGGCAGGATGAACTTGCGCGCCACCTCCATGCCGCCGTCCAGATACAAGGCGGCAATAACGGCCTCGAAGGCGTCCGACACCACGCTGGGACGGGTGCGGCCGCCGCAGCGCTCCTCGCCGCGGCCAAGGCGCAGATACTCGCCAAGGCCGATCTCCTGTGCAAACTGGAACAGTGCGCCCTCGCTGACAAGGCTGGCGCGGATGCGGGTCAGGTCACCCTCCGGGCGGTCGGCGTAGGCGTGGAACAGGTAATCCGCGGATACGATCTGCAATACGCTGTCGCCCAGAAATTCCAGCCGCTCGTTGTGCTTGACCGGGGTGCGGCTCTCGTTGGCGTAGCTGGTGTGGGTAAGCGCGATCTCCAGCAGCTCCGGGTTTTTGAATTTGTAACCGATGATAGTTTCCAACTGATGGCTCATGGTCGTTTTTACTCCCTTTTATTCCTCAGTTTTCTGTGCTGCTGCCAGCTCGTCCAGTGCGGACTGCATGGTGCCGCACAAATCGTTCTCCACGCAGATCTTTGCCTGCCGGATGGCGTTTTTGATGCCCTTTGCCTTGGAGGAGCCGTGTGCCTTGATGACCGGCTGCTTTGCGCCAAGGAAGGGCGCGCCGCCGTACTCCTCGCTGTCCATCTGGTGCTTCAGGTCAGTAACGCCGCCCTTGAGCAGCAGATACGCCAGCTTGCCGCCAAGGTTTGCGAGGAACATTTGCTTGAGCATGCCCAGCAGCATTTTTGCCACGCCCTCGGTCAGCTTGAGGATGACGTTGCCGGTAAAGCCGTCGCAGACCACCACGTCCACCTCGCCGTTCGGCACATCCCGGGGCTCGATATTGCCCACAAAGCGGATGCCCGGGGTAGTCTTGAGCAGCTGGTGTGCGTCCCGCAGCACGGGGGTGCCCTTGCTCTCCTCGGCACCGTTGTTGGCCAGTGCTACGCTGGGGTTTTTACGTCCCTCTACTTTGTTCACATAGCAGCTGCCCATGACCGCAAAAGCGGCCAGCATCTCCGGGCGGCACTCCACGTTGGCACCGCAGTCCAGCAGCAGATAAGCCTGCTGCTTTGCAGGCACCATGGTAGCCAGTGCCGGGCGCTTGACGCCCCGCAGGGTGCGCACGATGAGGCTTGCGCCAACGTGCAGCGCACCGGTGCTGCCGGCAGAGACAAAGGCATCGCCCTTGCCCTCTTTAAGCATATTCAGACCCACCACGATGGAGGAATCCTTCTTCTGGCGGATAGCGCGGGCGGGCTCGTCGCACATCTCGATGGTCTCGGTGCAGTTCACCAGCTCGATGCCGTCCAGCGGAATGTTGTGCTCGGCGGCAGTCTTGCGCACCAGCGCCTCGTTGCCCACACCGATCAGCTGCACGCCGTACTCCTTGACGGCCTGTGCAGCGCCTTCCAGAACAGCCAGCGGGGCGTTGTCGCCGCCCATCATGTCCACAATGATCTTCATACCTGTTTTCTCCTTTCAGGTGGTTTGCCTTACAGAGCAGTTTCCTCCAGCCAGTGCTGGAAGCTGGCAACAGCGCGCTCGGCCTGTGCCATGTAACGCAGCCGCTTGTCCCGGGGACGGGTCTCGGCGGGCAGCGGCGGCAGGATGCCCATGTTTGCGCCCATGGGCTGGAAGTTCTTGTTCTCGGTGGTCAGGTACTGCACCAGCGCGCCGCACATGGTATCGGCGGGCGGCGGGGGCAGCTGCCTGCCCTCCAGGCGGGCGTAGAGGTTGCGTGCTGCCAGCAGACCGCAGGCAGCGCTTTCCATATAGCCCTCAAAGCCGGTGATCTGCCCGGCAAAAAACACGTTGGGGTGCGCTTTCAGGCACAGCTGGGCGCTGAGCACCCGGGGTGCATCCAGAAAGGTGTTGCGGTGCATCACGCCGTAGCGCACAAACTCGGCATTTTCCAGCCCGGGGATCATGCTGAATACCCGCTTCTGCTCGCCCCACTTGAGGTTGGTCTGGAAGCCCACGATGTTATACAGGGTGCGCTCCTTATTTTCTGCGCGCAGCTGCACGTTTGCCCACGGGCGATGGCCGGTGTTCGGGTCCACCAGACCCACCGGGCGCAGCGGGCCGAACCGCATGGTGTCGGCACCCCGGGCAGCCATGATCTCAATGGGCATACAGCCCTCGTACACGGTGACGGTATCGGCCTTTTTGCCGTGGGCGTCCGGGTCGGGCTTTGCGCTCTGCTCGGCACCGGTGTCAAAGTCGTGCAGGGGGGCACGCTCGGCACCGGCAAGCGCGGCATGGAAAGCCTCGTACTCTGCCTTGTTGAAGGGGCAGTTCAGGTAGTCGGCCTCGCCACGGTCGTAGCGGGAGGCGGCAAACACCTTGCCGTAGTCCAGACTTTCGGCGGTGACGATGGGCGCAACGGCATCGTAGAAATGCAGCCGCTCGTCCCCGGTCAGGCGTCCGATCTCATCAGCCAGCGCGCCATCGGTCAGGGGGCCTGTAGCCACCAGAATGGGAGCGCTCTCGTCGATGGTTTCCACCTGTTCCCGGTGAACGGTGATATTCTCGCACTGCTCCACCATGCGGGTGACGGCGGCGCTGAAGGCATCGCGGTCCACCGCCAGCGCACCGCCGGCGGCCACGCGGGTCTCCTCGGCGGCGGTCAGCAGCCGGCTGCCCATGCGGCGCATCTCTTCCTTCAGCAGACCGGAGGCAGAGTCCAGCCGCTCAGCCTTCAGGCTGTTGGAGCAGATCAGCTCCGCAAAGCCCTCGCTTTTGTGGGCGGGGGAAAAGTGGACGGGCTTCTGCTCGTACAGATCCACCTGCACGCCCTTGCCCGCCAGCCAGAGAGCCGCCTCGCAGCCCGCCAGACCCGCACCCAGAATGGTTACTTTATATTCGCTCATTTAGTCTTTCCTTTAATCCTTTTTGGGCACCGGCATCTCAAAGCCGCAGCCTTCCTTGGCGCAGTACAGCTTGCCGCCCTTGCGGAACAGGGTGCTGCCGCACTTTTCGCACTTGGTAGCCACCGGCATATCCCAAGTCATAAAATCGCAGTCCGGGTAGCACTCGCAGCCATAGTAGATGCGTCCCTTGGAGCTCTTGCGCTCCAGCAGACGTCCCTTGCCGCACTTGGGGCAGATGCCGCCGGTATCCTTGACCAGACGCTTTGTGCCCCGGCACTCCGGGAAGCCGCTGCAGGCAAGGAACTTGCCGTACTTGCCCACCTTGATGACCATGGGGCGGCCGCACAGGTCGCACACCTCGCTGGAAGGCTCGTCCGGCACCTTGACCTTTTTGCCCTCCATGTTCTTTTCGGCCTGTTCCAGACTGGCCTCAAAGCCCTGATAGAAGTCGTCCACAGTCTTGCGCCAGTCTGCCTTGCCGCTTTCCACCTTATCCAGATTCTTCTCCATCTGGGCAGAGAAATCCACGTCCACGATGTGGGGGAACTGCTCCAGCATCAGCCCGTCCACAGCCCGGCCCAGCAGGGTGGGCTTAAGCTTTTTCTGGTCGCGCTCCACATAGCCGCGGTCGATGATGGTGGTGATGATGGGCGCGTAGGTGGAGGGACGGCCGATGCCGTTTTCCTCCAGCGCCTTGATGAGGGTAGCTTCGGTGTAGCGGGCGGGCGGCTGGGTGAACTTCTGCTCGCTCTTCAGTTCCCGCAGCTTGAGCACCTGTCCCTGCTCCAGCGGAGGGAGGTTGGTTTCCTTCTTTTCCTTTTCGTCGGTGGCTTCCTCGTACAGGGCGGTAAAGCCGTCAAAGGTCACGGTGTAGCCGCTGGCCTTGAAGTGGTAATCCGCCGCGCTGACGGTGACCGACACGGTGTCCTGCTGGCAGTCTGCCATCTGGCTGGCCATGAAGCGGCTCCAGATCATGCGGTACAGCTTTGCGGTGTCGCCGCTGATGCTCTTGTCCACCTCGTCCGGGGTCAGGGAGGGCACAGAGGGACGGATGGCTTCGTGGGCGTCCTGTGCTGCCGTGGCGCTCTTGGTCTTCCATGTGCGCTTATAGGGGCAGATATACGCTTCGCCGTAAGCTCCGGCGATATACTCCTTGGCGGCAGCCACGGCCTCGTCCGAGATGCGCAGACTGTCGGTACGCATATAGGTGATCAGACCCATGGTGCCGTGCCCGGCAATATCCACGCCTTCGTACAGGGTCTGAGCGGCGCGCATGGTGCGGGTAGCCGTAAAGCCAAGACGGCGGGAGGCCTCCTGCTGCAGGGTACTGGTAATGAAGGCCGGGGTGGGCTGCTTTGCACGCTTGCCGCGCTTGAGCTCGCTCACCACATAGCTTGCGCCCTCCAGACCCTTTTCGATGGCGCGGGCCTCGGCCTCGCTTTTGGGCAGCAGCTTTTTGCCGTTGGCGTCCGTGGCAAGGCGTGCCACAAAGCTCTTGTGTCCAGCACCCAAGGTGGCGTCCACGTTCCAGTATTCATCGGGCTTGAAGTTTTCGATCTCCTTTTCCCGGTCGTCGATCAGCCGCACCGCCACGCTCTGCACACGGCCTGCGGACAGACCGCGGCGCACCTTGCGCCACAGAAACGGGCTGAGTTTGTAGCCCACCAGACGGTCCAGCACGCGGCGCGCCTGCTGGGCGTTGAACAGATCTTCGTCAATGGCGCGGGGGTGGGACATGCCCTCCTTCACGCCCTTTTTGGTGATCTCGTCAAAGGTGACACGGTTGGGCTCGTGGGGGTCCAGCCCCAGAATGTTTGCCAGATGCCAGCTGATGGCTTCGCCTTCGCGGTCCGGGTCGGTCGCCAGCAGCACGCCGTCGGCGTGTTTGGCTTTGCTCTTCAACTCCTTGATGAGCTTTTCCTTGCCCTTGATGCTGATGTATTGCGGGGTATAGCCATGCTCCACATCAATGCCCAGCTGAGATGCGGGCAGATCGCGGATATGACCCATGCTGGCGGTGACTTCGTAGTCATCGCCCAGATATTTGCCGATGGTTTTCGCCTTTGCAGGCGACTCCACGATAACCAGTTTCGCCATTTCTTCTTTTCTCCTCTATCTGCAACGTGCCCCCAAGGGGATGCACGGTTCTTCGCTCATATTATTGTACCACAGCTGTTGTGTGCTTTACCAGCGGAAATATTCCACAATTTTACCGCAGCACATACCGCTGCCCCGGCTGCTTGTACACCCGGCCGGTGAGTTCCAGCTTCATCAGGGTGCCCAGCAGCGCGGACATGGACAGGCCGGTGCTCACGCACAGTTCCTCGATGCCCACGGGCTTTGGCCCGATGCACGCCAGTACCCGGCGCTCGGTATCGCCCAGGGGTGCAGACTGCTTTGCAGCCGCCGGTGCTGCCTGCCGGGTATGCAGTCCCAGCGCCGCCAGCAGGTCGGCTGCACCCGCCACGACCCGGGCGCGTCCGTCCCGCAGCAGGCCGTTTGTGCCCGCCGAATTGGGGGAATAGATACTCCCCGGCACGGCGTACACCGGCTTGCCGTAGCGCTCGGCATGGGCAACGGTGGACATGGTGCCGCTTTTTTCCCGCGCTTCCACCACCAGTACAGCCGAGGAAAGCGCCGCGATGAGCCGGTTGCGCTGCAAAAAGCAGGTAGGGCCGATATATTCACTGTACGGCGGGTACTCGCTGATGACGCAGCCCTTGCGCTCGATTTGCTGCCGCAGGGCGGCATTGGCTGCCGGATAGGTGCGGTCGATGGGTACGCCCATCACCGCAACGGTGGGGCAGTCGTTCTTCACTGCCGCCTGGTGTCCGGCGCTGTCCAGCCCATCGGCCAGACCGCTGACGATAATGGCTCCGTTTTTTGCCAGTTCCCCGCCGATATCCGCCGCCGCGTTCAGTCCGTATTCCGTGGGCTTGCGGCTGCCCACGATGCCCACCGCCCCGGGCTCGTTGAGCCAGCGGGGGTCGCCGGTACAGTAGAGCACCAGCGGCATATCCGGAATGCGGGAAAAGGCCAGCGGGTAATCCGGGTCGTCAAAGGGCAGGATGCGCACCCGCAGGGCGTCGCACTGCATCACCAGCGTGTGGAAGCTTTCTGCATCCAGCTGCGCCGCCCGCTTAAAGGCTGTATCTCCTGCCGCCTGCCGGAATTCCTCGGTCTCCCGCGCTTCCCACGCTTCCTGTGCACCGCCAAAGGCGTCCAGCACCTTTCCGGCGTGGAGGCTGGCGGGCCCCAGCACCTGCGACAGCCACAGCCAGCACAGCAGCGGGTCAGGTGCAGGCTCCGGCGGGAACAGGCTGGTCTGCCCGGTCACAGGCTTTCCTCCCGGAAATGCCACAGCAGGATGCTGCCCGCAATGCCGGCGTTCAGGCTTTCCACCCGGTCGGTCATGGGGATGCGCACCGTGCTGTTGCAGGCGGCGATAGTTTCATCAGTCAGGCCCTGACCCTCGCTGCCAATGACCACGCAGACGCCGCCGGGATACCCGGCCTTTGCCGCGCTGAGCGGCTGGGACTGGTACAGCGCCGCCGCAAGGCAGGTGATGCCTTTTTCCCGCAGCAGGGCGATGGCCTGCTGCATGGCGCCGGTCTCGATGACTGGGATGCGCACCGCCGCACCCATGGAGGCGCGCAAGGTCTTGGGAGCGTAGACGCTGGCGCAGCCCTCGCTGAGGATGACACCGTCAAAGCCAAAGGCCGCCGCGCTGCGCAGCAGGGTACCCACGTTGCCGGGGTCCTGCACCCGCTCCAGCGCCAGATACCGCCCGCCGGGGCGCACCTCTTCCAAGGTGTGCACCGGGGTGCGGAACACCCCGAACACTCCCTGATGGGTGCCCACGTCTGCCAGCTTGTCCGCCACATGATCCTCTACCAGATAGTGCTCGCCCGGCAAAGCGGCAAGTTCCGGGCACTTTTCCAGCGCATTTTCGGTATAAAACAGGGTCTCCAGCTCTGCGCCCCGGGCAAGTTCCGGGCACAGCTTGCGCCCTTCGGCCAGGAAGCGCCCCTCGGTGCGGCGGAATGCCGCACTGGAAGCAAGGCGGCAGGCGTATTTTATTTTTGCGTTTTCCCGGCTGGTGATCTTTTCGTCCATGAGTTCCTCCCGAACAGGTGTGTATGCTTTGGATACAATAGAAAAAGGGCAGCGTCTGCCGCAGATTTCTGCGGCAGGGCGCTGCCCCGTTGCCTTGTTTCCCTGGCCGCAAAAAATGCCCGGATACAAAACGGACGCCCGCGTATACGCGCGGGCGTCACGATGCAAGGTCTTTATCAGGCGTTCTTCACGGTCTCGACCAGAGCGGCAAAGCTCTTGGGATCGTTGATGGCCATCTCGGACAGCATCTTGCGGTTCAGCTCGATGCCTGCCTTCTTCAGGCCAGCCATGAAGGTGGAGTAGTTCATGCCCAGAGGACGAACTGCGTTGTTGATACGGCAGATCCACAGGTTGCGGAACTGACGCTTCTTCATGCGGCGGCCAGCCAGAGCGTAGTTACCGCTCTTCATGACCTGCTGCTTGGCCATCTTAAAGTGCTTGCTCTTGCAGCCGTAGAAGCCCTTGGCCAGCTTCAGCATCTTCTTACGACGTTTGTGAGTCATGGTTGCGCCCTTGATACGTGCCATTTTTTATATCTCCTTTAGTTATCAGTAGTAGAATGTTTGTGCCTGCGGCTCGCTCTTAGGCGTAGGGCAGCATGCTCTTGATGGTAGCTGCGTTGGTCTTATCAACGTAGCTGGGCTGACGGTAGCCACGGGTCAGCTTGGTGGTCTTCTTGGTCAGGATGTGGCTGCGGAATGCGTGGCCGCGCTTGATCTTGCCGTTCTTGGTCAGCTTAAAGCGCTTCTTAGCGCCGGAGTGCGTCTTCAGTTTCATCTTAGCCATTTTAGTTTCCTCCTAAAATTAGTCCTTATTGGGTTTCGGGATCAGCAGAATGGACATCGTGCGGCCCTCGAGCACCGGCGGCTTGTCGGTGGATGCCTGCGGCAGAGCCTCGGCAAAACGCTTGAGCACGTCTGCGCCCAGAGCACTGTGCGCCATTTCACGGCCGCGGAAGCGGATCGAAACCTTAACCTTGTGGCCAGCTGCCAGGAATTTGGCAGTCTGGTTCAGTTTGGTATTGAAGTCGTTGGTGTCAATGTTGAGCGAGAGGCGGGTCTCCTTGACTTCGACCACCTTCTGGTTCTTCTTGGCTTC
>CAKTAT010000045.1:0-17040 GCA_934532365.1 uncultured Faecalibacterium sp.
GACAGCTACAAGCAGTTCATGAACATCAAAAAGCACATGCGGGACGAAAAGACCGGCCTGTACTACCACGGCTACGATGAGAGCCGCCAGATGTACTGGGCAGACCCCGAGACCGGCTGCAGCCCCAACTTCTGGCTGCGCGCCATGGGCTGGTTCCTTGTGGCGATGGTGGATGTGCTGGAGCGCATGGACGAGCAGCTGTACAACGAGTACCGCGGCATCATGGCTATGCTCAAGCAGACCGTAGAGGATATGCACAAGTTCCAGGACGAGCAGAGCGGGATGTTCTGGCAGGTCATCGACCACCCGGAGGCCGAGGGCAACTATCTGGAGACCAGCGGCACCGCCCTGTTCACCTACGCGGTGCTCAAGGGCGTGCGTCTGGGCTACCTGCCCAAACGCATGGCTGCATGGGCGGAGAAGGCCTTCTACGGCACCTGCGACCGGTATCTGTCCAAGAATCCGGACGGCAGCCTGCAGCTGGACGGCATCTGCCTTGTGGCCGGTCTGGGCGGCAAGGATCACCGTGACGGCTCTCTGGCCTACTACTTCAGCGAGCCGGTAGTCTGCAACGACGCCAAGGGCGTAGGCCCGCTGGTGCTGGCCTATACCGAGATGATCGCACGCAAGTAAGCAGCGCGCAGCACAAAGCAAAAAATAACACCCGGGTCTTTCACACATTCCTCTTGGAAGGTGAAAGACCCGGGTGTCTTGTTTATGCGGGCATCAGCTGTTGGCGCTGCTGTCGTTCACGATCTTGGCGGCGGGCAGCTTATCCATAGCAGAGCTGCTCAGGGTGTTCGCCAGCTGGGCGCCGTAGGCGGCAAGGGCGTCGTCCAGCTCCTCGCCCTTCATGTCGCTCAAAATCTGGCTGCGCAGAGCGTCCAGCGTGGATACCTGCAGCGGGTCGATGCGCATCATCAGGATGACGGAGTAGCCGTTGTACTGCACGGCAGCAGCCTCGCCGTACACAAGGCCGCGCACGGCGTCAGCGGCGCCGTCCTGGGTAAAAGTGCTGGTCAGGTCGCTCTCGGTCAGTAGCTCGGTCTGCACGCTGGACGCGTCATCGGAGGGGGTGGCATCCAGCACGGCGTAGATGTCTGGCAGGGCAGACTGCGCGGCGGCGTGCAGGGCGCTGACCTGATCTTCCACATTCTCGTAGTCCATCAGGTTGGCAGCGGTGGCTGCCTGCTGGGCCAGCTGCAGCATCTCGGCCTTCTGGTCATCGCTGGCGAACACGAAGGTGCTGGTGTTGTACAGCGGAATGTTCACATAGGCCAGCTCGTACATCTGGCTGTCCAGATGCTCGGTCAGGTCGGCGTCGTCCACGGGGGTCTCGCCGTCCTTGCCGTAGACAAGATCCAGCAGCAGGGTGTGCTTGTATTGCAGCTGCTGGTACAGCTTCAAGGTCTCCAGCCCGATGCCGTTGGCGGTGTAGGCATCGCCGTAGTTATCCATCAGCTGCTGAGCGTAGCTGTCGGCGGCGGACTTCTGTTCCTCGGTCAGCTGGCCGCCCAGCTCGGTAAAGCGGGCATCCACGGCGGCAAGGGTCTGCAAAGTCTCAAGGGTCTTTTGCGCCACATAGTCGCTTACCACGGCGGTCTCGCCGGTGTCGGCATCGGTGGTGATGGTGGCCTTGAGGAAGGACTTCACCTTGCTGGTGTCCTGCTCAGAGCCTGCCAGCTGCGCAGCCTGCTGGTAGGCATCGTACTGCGCCAGCAGATACAGGCCGCTGGTCACCTCGAAATCGCCGATCTTGCCCACGGTGTCCGGGGTGGAGAATACACAGCCTACAAGGCTGACGGTCAGTGCAAGTGCGCATACCAGCGCAAGCAGTTTCTTTTTCATGCGTTTTGCTCCTTGTTGTTCAAAATGGCATCCATGGCTTTCAGGATGCTTTGCAGCAGTTCCAGCGGCTTTTCGTCCGGCTGCAATACCACCGAGAGATAGGGCTTTGTGCCCGCCCCGGCGGTCACCCGGCCGTTGAAGGCCTGCAGCAGGCCGCGGATCATGGCAAGGTCCAGCGTTTCCAGATTCAGGATGAGGGTATCCTTCTTCTGGGTCACCTCATATACGCCCACGGCAGCAGCCTGTACGCGGACGAGGGAAACGTTGACCAGATCACTCACCGAGGGCGGCGGGTCGCCGTAGCGGTCGATGAGTTCGTCCAGCACATCGGCGGCGTCCTCCGGGGTCTGGATGGCGGCAATGCGCTTGTAGGCCTCGATGCGCCCTGCGCCGTCCGGGATATACTTTTCCGGGATGAAGGCGTCCACCCGCAGGTCCACAAGACAATCGCTCTTGTCCCGCTGAACGGGCTCGCCCCGCGCCCGGGCAATGGCCTGTCCCAGCATTTTAACGTAGAGGTCGTAGCCCACGGCTTCCATGTGGCCGTGCTGGCTGTGCCCCAGCAGACTGCCCGCACCACGGATCTGCAGGTCCCGCATGGCAATGCGGAAGCCCGAGCCGAAAGCGGTGAACTCCCGGATGGCGGAAAGCCGCTTCTGGGCGATATCGGTCAGGGTCTTGTCCCGGCGGAAGGTGAAGTAGGCGTAGGCCTTGCGGCCGGAGCGTCCCACCCGCCCGCGGATCTGGTACAGCTGCGCCAGACCCATGCGGTCGGCGTCCTCAATGATGAGGGTGTTGCAGTTGCGCACATCAATGCCGGTCTCAATCAGGGTGGTGCAGACCAGAATGTCGATCTCTCCGTTCAGCAGGTGCTGCCACACAGGGTTCAGCTCTTCTTCGGTCATCTTGCCGTGGGCAATGCCCACCCGCGCACCCGGCACCATCTGGCTGACATGGGCGGCGCAGGATTCAATATTGTCCACCCGGTTGTGCAGGTAGTACACCTGCCCGCCCCGGGCAAGCTCCTTCTTCATGGCTTCGGCAAGGATGACATCGTTATATTCCAGCACAAAGGTCTCCACGGGCTGCCGCTCGATGGGCGGCTGCTCGATGGTGGAAAGATCCCGGATGCCGCTCATGGCCATGTTCAGGGTGCGGGGGATGGGGGTAGCCGACAGGGTGAGCATATCCACCCCGATGAAGTTTTCCTTCAGCTTTTCCTTGTGCTTCACGCCAAAGCGCTGTTCCTCGTCGATGATGACAAGGCCGAGGTCGTGGAACTTCACATCCTTGGACAGTAGCCGGTGGGTGCCCACCACGATATCCACGCTGCCGGCCTGCAGGCCGCGCAGGGTCTCCTTTTGCTGCTTGGCGGTGCGGAAGCGGGACAGCATCCCGATCTTTACCGGGAATGCCTCCATGCGGGAGAGCAGGGTGTTGTAGTGCTGCCATGCCAGCAGGGTGGTGGGCGCCAGCAGAGCGCACTGCTTGCCGCCCATGATGCACTTGAAGGCGGCGCGCAGCGCCACCTCGGTCTTGCCCACGCCCACATCGCCGCAGAGCAGGCGATCCATGGGGTAGCCTTTTTCCATGTCCTGCTTGATCTCGGCGGTGGCGTGCAGCTGGTCGTCCGTTTCGTCGTAATCAAAGCGGGTCTCAAAGTCCCGCTGCCAGTCGCCGTCCGGCGGGAAGGCGTAGCCCGTGGCCTGACGGCGGCGGGCGTAAAGTTCGATCAGTTCCTGCGCCATCTCCTCGGTGGCTTTTTTCACCTTGGCGCGGGTGCGCTGCCACTCGGCACCGCCCAGCTTTGCAAGCTTTACCTTTTCCTCATCGCCGGGGGCGGTGTAGCGGCTGAGCAGGTCCAGCTGGGTCACCGGCACATACAGCACGTCCGAGCCGGAATACTGCACCTTGAGGTAGTCCTTGGTAGCGCCCTGCACCTCTAACCGCTGGATCCCGGCATACATGCCGATGCCGTGGCTCTGGTGCACCACATAATCCCCGGGCTTGATGTCCGAAAGGCTGGACAGGGCGTTTTTGTTCTTCTTGCGCTTTTTGGCCTCGGCGGCGGCTTCCTCGTCCAGCCCGTGGCGGCGGCTGGAAAGCACCGCTGCGTGGGCAAAGGGGAAGGTGCACCCGGCGGTCAGATGTCCGGGAAGCACCTGCAAAATGCCCTTGGCGGGGCGCACATCCCGGCTCATGCTCACGGCGTAGCCCTTGTCGGCAAGGTCGCGGGTCAGCGCGGCTGCGCCCTTGGGCGTACCGGCAAACAGGGTGACGGCATACCCTTGGGCAATGAGCGGGTCTAAGTCCTCCCGCAGGGAGGCAAGGTCGCCGTTCCAGTTGGGGGCGGCAAAGGCTTCGGCGTTGATAAGGTCTTTCAGCTTGAACTCGTTCATCCCGCGCAGGAAATTCTCACACAGCAGGGTGCTGTGGTTCTGGGCGGCAATGACAAGATCGTCCATGGTCTGGTACAGCACATCCAGCCCGGGGCAGAGCACACCCTCTTCCAGCAGCCCGGTCAGCTCCTCGCTGCGGCGGAACTCGGTGGCCTTCTGGGCATCCCGGATGCCGCCCACTTCGTCCAGAATAAACAGCGGTGCGTCCAGATGGTCCAGCAGCGTGGCCGGGGCGGGGTAGCGGATGCCGTAATATTTATCCATGGCCTCCGGCATCAGGCCGGAATCCAGCTGGGAAAGATCGGCTTCGGTGGCCTTTTCCAGCGCGGTGCGGCGCTTGCCGCGCGCCTTTTTGATGGCACTGCGCAGCGCCTCGGCGGTCTCGGCGGTGCTGCCGAACAGCACCTCGCGGGCAGGGGAGAGGTAGATTTTTTCCAGTGCGCTGTCCCGCCGCTGGGTCAGCAGGTCAAAGGAGGACATGGAGTCGATCTCGTCGTCCCAGTACTCCACACGGGCGGGCTGACGCATATCCGGCGCGTAGATATCCACGATATCGCCGCGCACGCTGAACTGCCCCGGGCCGTCCACCTGACTGCGGCGCACATACCCGGCGGCAAACAGCCGCGCCACCAGCGCCTCGCGGTTATACACCATGCCGGGCTTCAGGGTGAGGGTGTTCTGGATGAATTCTGCCCGCGGCACGGTGTACTGCAACAGCGCCTCGGCGGGCACACAGACGGCCTGCAGCCGCCCGCCTGCCAGTGCGCCCAGCACCGAAAGGCGGCGGTACTCGTACTCGCGGCCGGCGCCCTCCACCGGGCGCAGCATAAAGTCCCGGGGCGGGAACACCGCAGCGGTAAGCCCCAGCGCCTTGAGGTCATCCGCAAAGTGGGTGGCCTCGGCCTCGCCGGGGGTCACGATGCAAAGCACCCGCCCAAGGTCCTTTTGCAGGGCGGCGTACAGCAGCGCCCGGCCTGCGGGCGGCAGACCGAACAGCGCCGCCGGCCCGGCCGAGCCAAAGCTTGCAGCGACCTTCTGATATTCCGGTGTGGCCTTGAGTAAGGCTTCGTACATGGAAAAACCTCCTTTCCTGTCAGGATGCGGGAGAATAACGATTTTGAATATCCTCCGCTTGCGCTCTGGATATTTTTAGCGGAAGAATTATTTATAATTTCGCGTTTGTCGCGCTCTGCGGAGCGCTCCAAACGCATTTTTACGAGTGGGGGCGTTTACCCGTTATACTTGCTCTGCGCCAGACTGAGCTTACCGTCCATGATAAGCTTTGCGGCGGCTTCAAGGTCGGGGTAGCGGTCGGTGATGGCCTTGGCGTCCTCCGGCGGGAACTTGCCCAGCACCCATGCGGCAAGATCGTAGTCCGGGTGGGGCTTTGCGCCGATGCCGATGCGGATGCGGGGGAAGTTCTCCCCGCCCAGCCGGGCAATGATGCTCTTCAGGCCGTTGTGCCCGCCCGCAGAACCGGAGGGACGGATGCGCAGCTTGCCGGGTGCTTGTGTGATATCATCGCACAGCACCAGCACATGGTCGGCAGGGATCTTGAAAAAGCCCGCCATGGGGGCGATGGAATCGCCGGAGAGGTTCATGTAGGTCAGGGGTTTCAGCAGCACCACCTTGTGGCCGTCCACTTCGCCCTGTCCCCACAGGCCCTGGAATTTGGTCTTGCCAACAGAGATGTTCCACTTGTCGGCCAGCGCGTCCAGCGCGGCAAAACCGGTGTTGTGGCGGGTGCCATCATATTTTGCTTCGGGGTTGCCCAGCCCTGCAATGAGCCAGATATCGTTTTCATTCATGATATGATAATACCTTTTCCTGATAATAGTGTGATACAACATCTAAGTATAACATACGCGCGCGCAAAAAGATATACATTATAAGCAAAAAATGCCCCCATGCCGCAAGGCACAGGGGCAAAAGGAGTTATTACAGGTTCAGCGTGATGGCAGAGGCCTTCCAGCGGCCGTCCTCCTTCACCATGGTGATGGTGCCGGATACCTGCGCAGCGGCGGTGCTGTCCGCAGCGGTCAGCAGGGCGGCGGAAAAGTCGTAGCAATTTTCTGCCCCGGCGCGTTTTTTCAGGGTGAGGTCAGCGGGCACCAGCTGATCGCCGGACTGCCCGGCCAGCGCGGTGATGCGGGTGGGCAGGCGGTTTGCCATGACTTTGTTCAGGCAATCGGCAGTCATGGCATCGCCCAGCTGTGCCTGAAGAAAGGCGTACAGGCCATCGGTGTCCACAGCAACAAGCCCCGGTTCACTGCCGGCGGGCGCTGCGGCGGCGTCCACAGCCTGCTCCACGGCAGAGGAGCAGGAGAGCAGCTGCTGCACCACGAACTCTGCCTGTTTTTTGGCGGGGTCGCTGCGCAGGCGTGTCAGGGCAAACACGGCGGCAACAGCCGCGAAGAAAAGGACAAGGCTCAGCGCCTGCTTGCGAAAACTTTCAGACTTCATGCACAGCTCCCTTCCGGCAGAGGATTACTTGCTCTGCTCGTTTTCCAATTTCTGCTTTTTGGCGATGTAGGCTTCCATCTTGGGCTCTGCCCAGCCGTCCAGATTGGTCTGGCGCTCCCGGGCGATGCCCAGTGCCTGCGCGGGCACATCCTTGGTGATGGTGCTGCCGGCGGCGGTGTAGGCACCATCGCCCACCTTGACCGGAGCCACAAGGTTGGTGTTGCAGCCGATGAAGCAGTAATCGCCGATCTGGGTGCGGAACTTATCCTTGCCGTCGTAGTTGCAGGTAACGGTGCCGCAGCCGAAGTTGCAGTACTTGCCCACATCGCTGTCGCCGATGTAGGTCAGGTGGCTCACGGTGTTGCCGCGGGCAAAGTTGGAGTTCTTGGTCTCCACATAGGCGCCCAGATGCACGCCGTAGTCGGTGACAGTGTTCACCCGCACATGGGTGAAGGGGCCGATGTTGTTGTGGGGGCCGATGTGGCTGCCGTAGATCTGGCTGGCGTTCACGGCAGTGCCCTCGTCCACGGTGCTGTCCTCGATGAGGGTGTTGGGGCCGATGACGCAGCCCGCACCGATGACCGTCTTGCCCCGCAGGATGGTGCCCGCAAGGATCACAGCGCCCGGGGCAATGACCACCTCAGGGTCGATCTGTACAGTGCGGCTGTTGATGACCACGCCGTTTGCAATGTGCTGCACAAGGATGTCCTCGCGGGCAGCCTCGGCGGCATCCAGCTGTGCCAGAGCAGCGGCACGGGCCTGCTCAGAAATGGAATTCTGCATAAAAAAATCTCCCTTCCCACCAAAGCGCGCGGCGGAAGAGAGACGGGAAAGGCGACCGGAAAAATGTTGCCTGTCCGCCCAGCATCTCCGCTGCGGAAAGCTTTGTTCCGACAAAATAAAAATGAAAAAGTTACAGGGATAGAAAGTTGTATCCAACAGGACGAGAAATCGCGTGTATAAACAAAAAACCTCTCGAACTTTCTCCCATTCTATACTACCTTAAAACTTGGAGAATTTCAAGAGATTTGCATAAAAAATAACAGACAAATTCGGGATTTTGCATGGTGGAAAGGAATGGATTTTCTGGTATAATAGTTTAGCATTCACAAAACAATGTTCATCGTACGTTCAAGACAAGGCAAACGATGAGACCGCGGCTGCCATGCCGCCGGTCACGAATGGGAGGTAAACAACGCATGAGCAAAAAGTATCTGTACTACTTCAGCGAAGGCAATGACGCTTTCGGCGGTGACAAGGTCACCATGAAGAACACGCTGGGCGGCAAGGGTGCCGGTCTGGCCGAGATGACCGCAGCCGGTATGCCGGTGCCGCAGGGCTTCACCATCACCACCGACGCCTGCACCCAGTACTACGCAGACGGCCGTCAGATCAATGACGACATCACTGCTGACATCTTTGAGCACGTCAAGGGTCTGGAAGAGATCACCGGCAAGAAGTTCGGCGACAACACCAACCCCCTGCTGGTCTCCGTCCGTTCCGGCGCACGTCAGTCCATGCCCGGCATGATGGACACCATCCTGAACCTGGGCCTGAACGATGAGGCTGTTGAGGGTCTGGCAAAGAAGACCGGCAACGCCCGCTTTGCATACGACTGCTACCGCCGCTTCGTGCAGATGTTCGCCGACGTCGTTATGATGGTCCCGAAGAGCCTGTTCGAGGTCGAGATCGACAAGATGAAGGAAGCCAAGGGCGTCAAGAATGACGTGGACCTGACTGCTGACGACCTGAAGGAACTGGTCGGCACCTTCAAGAAGATCTACGAGGAGAACGAAGGCCGTCCCTTCCCGCAGGATCCCCGCGATCAGCTGATCGAGGCTGTCAAGGCCGTGTTCCGCAGCTGGGATAACCCCCGTGCAAACGTCTACCGTAAGATGAACGAGATCCCCTACGAGTGGGGCACCGCTGTCAACGTGCAGCAGATGGCCTTTGGTAACTCCGGCGACCGTTCCGGCACCGGCGTTGCCTTCACCCGTGACCCCGCCACCGGCGCTAAGAAGCTGATGGGCGAGTACCTGATCAATGCACAGGGCGAGGACGTTGTTGCCGGCGTGCGCACTCCTTCCCCCATCAGCCACCTGAAGGATCAGATGCCTGAGGTGTACGATCAGTTTATCGAGATCGCAACCCGTCTGGAGAACTACTTCCGCGATATGCAGGATATGGAGTTCACCATTGAGGACGGCCACCTGTATATGCTGCAGACCCGTAACGGCAAGCGTACCGCACAGGCTGCTCTGCAGATCGCATGTGACCTGGTGGACGAGGGCATGATCACCGAGCAGGAGGCTGTCCTGCGCGTGGAGCCCAAGCAGCTGGATACCCTGCTGCATCCCCAGTTCGACGCTGCTGCCCTGAAGGCTGCAGAGGTCGTCGGCAAGGGTCTGGCAGCTTCTCCCGGTTCTGCCTGCGGCCAGATCGTCTTTACTGCTGAAGAGGCAGAGGAGATGGTCAAGTCCGGCAAGATGAAGAAGGTCGTTCTGGTGCGTCTGGAGACCAGCCCCGAGGATATCGTGGGTATGCAGGTCTCTCAGGGCATCCTGACCGTCCGCGGCGGCATGACCAGCCACGCAGCCGTTGTTGCCCGTGGTATGGGCACCTGCTGTGTCTCCGGCTGCGGCAACGACAACGAGGTCAAGATCGATGAGGAGGCCAAGACCTTCGAGATCAACGGCCACAAGTTCGTCGAGGGTGACTGGATCTCCATCGACGGCTCCACCGGCAACATCTACGGCGAGCAGGTCGCTACCGTGGCCGCTACCGGCAACAAGAACTTCAACCGCTTCATGGGCTGGGCAGACGCAGCACGTCAGCTGCTGGTCATGACCAACGCCGACAACCCGCGTGACGCACAGCAGGCAGTGGATCTGGGTGCTGAGGGCATCGGCCTGTGCCGTACCGAGCACATGTTCTTCGCTGAGGACCGCATCAAGGCTGTCCGCGAGATGATCTGCGCACGCACCGTGGAAGAGCGCGAGGCTGCTCTGGCCAAGGTCGAGCCGTTCCAGCAGGGCGACTTCGAGGCCATGTACCGCATCATGGGTGAGCGCCCGATGACCATCCGTTATCTGGACCCGCCCCTGCACGAGTTCCTGCCCACCAAGGACGAGGACATCAAGGAGCTGGCTGCCGACATGGGCATGACCTACGATGACCTGAAGAACGTGGTTGCTTCTCTGCACGAGTTCAACCCCATGATGGGTCACCGCGGCTGCCGTCTGGCTGTTACCTACCCCGAGATCGCTGCTATGCAGACCCGCGCTGTGATCAAGGCTGCTCTGAACGTCTCTGCTGAGACCGGCCATGTGATCACCCCGCACATCATGATCCCGCTGGTCGGCGAGGTTAAGGAGCTGAAGTTCGTCAAGGACGTTGTCGTCAAGGTTGCTGACGAGCTGATCGCTGCTGCCGGCGTTGACATGAAGTATCAGGTCGGTACCATGATCGAGATCCCCCGTGCAGCCCTGACTGCCGGCGAGATTGCCAAGGAGGCTGAGTTCTTCAGCTTCGGCACCAACGACCTGACCCAGATGACCTTCGGCTTCAGCCGTGATGACGCTGCCAAGTTCCTGGGCGCATACTACGAGAACAAGATCTACGAGAGCGATCCGTTCCAGCACCTGGATCAGACCGGCGTAGGCAAGCTGGTCAAGATGGCTGCTCACGATGGCCGTGAGACCCGCCCCGATCTGGGTCTGGGCATCTGCGGCGAGCACGGCGGCGATCCCACCAGCGTGGAGTTCTGCCACAACGTGGGTCTGGACTACGTCAGCTGCTCTCCCTTCCGTGTGCCCATCGCACGTCTGGCTGCCGCTCAGGCTGCTATCAAAAATCCCAGAAAGTAAGATTGTTGCATGAAGATGCACTAATCGTGCAAAACATGGGAAGATAAGCGTATGATAAACCCTCCCCGGTGAAACTGAATGGTTTTGCCGGGGAGGGTTTCTTGCTAGAAATTAATTGGAGTGAAATTGAACCATGAAAACAACAGTTCGCGAAATGAGTAAGGATGAAAGCCCAAAATGGGGCAATATAGCGCGGATAAGATGTATTGACGGTGAATTTGATCAAGAAGTCGAGGCACGGGAAAAAGAAGCATTCGAAAAAATTGAAAAAGCAAAAAAAGATGCAGAGCGTTTGATGGTGGAGGTCAATGAAGAGTATAAAAAGGAAGCGAGCAGTATTGAAACTGCCTATATGGAATTAAAAATGAAAATTGATAAGGAGCGTAGAGATAAGGTTCTTGAGCTATATGAAGAATGGACACACAGCCATCAGGACTTTAATATTTATAAGAGATTAAAGGAAGTAAGATATTTTATATCGCTGAGACAGTATTTGATTTCGAAATGATTGGAGCAAGGAACAGAAAAAAGTTGGAATCCGTTTGAAGAAAAAAAGTCAGATCAGGAACTAAGGGACATTTTCGATATAGATCAGGACATCAGTTTTGATGATAAGATAGCGCCGCTCAGAGACAAGTTGTATGTTGCATTGGGCTTTATCTTACTCGGAAAAGATATTTCTAGGCAACCGAATAGTGAGCTTCGTGAACTGCTGACGATTAATGAAGATATACAGTTGACTGCGGAAATCAAAGATTTCTTTGATTTGTTGCTCTACAAAGAAGAAGACTCTATAGAGGAAGATATTCTAAAAGAATATGATATTATCGGAAAAATTCGTATTGGAAGAGGAACTGAGCTAGATGAACGAGTTATAGATCAGGTTAAAATGGGGATGAGGTTGTTAAGGCAGATTCCAGGAAGTCAAATCACAGAGGACTTGATAGAAGAAAGAATAGATGATTTGTTTGGAACTTCAAAGCAAGAGGCCGAGAGAGTATACGAGAATATAGGATTTGACATCAGCCAAACAGAAGGCTTTCTTAATGAAAGAGAAAAAGTGGTATATTTTTCGCTGGTGAAAAAGGTGCTGGACGATACGGCCATAGCTATAAATCGGCTTAATGAAAATATGAAAAATCTTTTGAGAGACACGGGGGATGAGCAATTTGCTAGAACAAGGGATAAAATTGAAATTGAGTATGTGCGCATAAAGAAATCTTCGGAAGATTTTTGAAATAAAATTGGATGAACACCTGGAGCATTGGCTGATAACTAATGCTCCAGGTGTTTTTCTGTTTGCTAGGAATGCGAAAGAAGAACTGCGCCTGTTTTCAACATGGTATGTTGAAAGAGGTTCATAATAATTTTAAAAAACAACTGCTAAAATATAGCGATAATACGATTGTTTTTGAGATCTGAATCTTAACTGGGTAAGGCGGAAATGTGGTAATATATGGACACGCCCAAGGGACAAGTCCGAAGGCAAAACATCAAATGGAGGTTTCTAACTATGAAAAACAATGATGCTTACGAAAAATTTCTTCAAACCCTTACTGAGGCACAGCGGGATATGTTGGATGCCCATGAAGAAATGATGGAAAAGGCGCGTAAAGGAAAGGAAAACTATGTTGCTATTACGCGGACGAGGGAGATGGCCGTCCTTCGCGAAGATAAAGAGCTGTATCCTATTACGCACGTCCAGGCGGTTGTTAGCACAAGCGAGAAACTTGTTGCAACATGTGCGTGGAAGGCTGAAGATGGGATTGAAAAATACCCGCTTTCCTGTGCTATTCGAACCAACAAAGCAGGCAAAGTTTCTGCCAGCATTTTCATTCGAGGGGGAGCAATGAAAGCACCGATTATTACGGATGCATTTGGAGAAATCAAACCGGATGCGGATTATAGAGTAGTGATCCACATTTGGGGCGAGGACACAGGCTATCTCTGGATGAGCAATGACCAGACTAGTAGCCTGACAAGGACTGAGTACCTGATTATCAATAATATGGAAGATCGGCAGAACCCTGTCAAAAATTCTGTCGAAAAGCTTATTGACTGGTGCTATTTCCAGAAACCTGTTGTGGAGGGTGACAATCATGAGTAAGGATATAAAACAAAAGCTGATGGAACGTCAGCAAAAAAATGTGCTTTCGGCAAAACATATAGCTGATTTTGTTGAGGAACCATCAGGCTGTTTTGATGGTGTTCCAAACAATGAAACCTCGTGCGAGATATCAGCATGGGATACGGATTTCGAGAATCCTGATGAACAATCGGAATTTGACCAGTATACTGATCTGGAGAGCATGGATAGCACCATATCCCTCGAATCTGTCAGTGCAATGAAAGCTCGCGAGAACCTTGAATCGAAACTGGAGGCTACACGGCATAAGTTGGATGCGCCGATACTCTCAGAACGGCTTTCGGACTATCCGGGTTCTCTCAATGCGAGAGATGCGGTACCACCAATGGTCTTGATGATGGATGACGTACCAGATGATGTGCAGAAAAGCACATTGTCTGATCCAGTAAGTCTTCCAACACCAGAACCGGCCGTCAAGAAAGTTTCTAAAGATCAGTCCCTCGTGGACTTGACAAGGGAACTGAAAAAATATGTCCACATTATTTCCTATGGAAATACGCTGTATTATCACAACGAATACTACTACACACAGCTTGATGCAAAACAACTGATCAAGCTATATCGTAAGTATGTGGACTATGAACTAAATAATGAATCCAGTCTCTACGGGTATAAGGAACTCTACGGGTGCTTTATGACGGATCCCCAAATTGAGTGTAGCGAGCCGGAGGATGAGCCGATTTATGCACCTTTAGAAAATGGGATCTTTGAACTTGTAGAGTGGAAGCTTTACTCACACAGTCCTGATCAAATAACCTTTACTTACATTAAGGCAAAATATGCTCCGGAGGCAAAATGCCCGATATTTGAGGGCTATTTGCATCAGGTCACGGGCGGTGATCCCCAGCTGATGGAGCGATTTTGGATGGTAATCGGGTATTTGCTTATCTATCCTGCACGGGGAAAGTTTTTCATTTTCATGAAAGGCGTCGGAAATAGCGGTAAGAGCGTTTTTGGAAGATTTATCCGACAACTGTACCCCAAAGAATCCATCAGCAATATCAAGCTCAAGCAGCTGACAAACCAATTTGGGATGGCATCCCTGGCAACTTCCGTCATCAATTTTGACATGGATATGTCCAGTTCCAAGATCAACGAGGAAGCGGCTTCTCGGCTGAAACAAATCACGGGAGGAGATTCAATGAATATCCCACGAAAATACCGCGATGATGCGTTGCTGGAAAGACGAATCAAGTTTGTCTTTTCTAGTAATCACCCGCTCTCCATTGACGGAGACGATGATGCTTTTCTGAAGCGTATCGTATATCTGCCCTTTAATTATGCAATCCCGGATGACCGGCAAGACCCGTATTTGAACGCCAAAATTTGGGAGGAGCGAGATGCCATTGTTACAAAGGCACTGTATTATGCGCAAAAGCTCGTTCAACGCAACTACATCTTCCCTGAGATTCCTTATGTTGACAGCGCGAAGTACTCGCCTGTAAAAAGGTTTGTGCAAGAAATCTGTGATACGAGCAATATAAATGCTGAAGTGGCTTTGTCTGACTTATACGAAGCCTATCTGGATTTTTGCAAGGAAAAGAATGTAGGAGCGTGCACAGACTCGGATTTAAGAAAGGCGTTGATTAAGATGGGATTTGAGCACGTGCGTTCCCGGTGCTCAGGGGAAGGAATGATTGCACACGAACATGCTGTGTCGGCGTTTCGAGGCATCTATCTTCGTCCGTAACGTCAGACTTTTCGATGATACGTTATATCTGTGAGCCGAAGCACGATCACAAGCACTACGGAGGTGTTACGATGATGGACGTTGACGAAAAGGCGATGGCTTACTGTCTGATCGAAGCTCTTTTTGCGGCAGGACTGCTGAACCTGCCTACCTATCAGAACTTCCTTCGGATGAAGCGTGAGCAGGAGGAAGAACCGCCTGCAAAGGCTTCGTAAGCAACAGAGAAAGGCTCTGGTGGAGGATTCTGCCAGAGCCTTTCTTTTTATCACCAAAAGCAAGAAAATGGAGGTAAAAACATGCGAGTAGCAGTATATGCTCGTGTCTCAACAGAGCATGAGGCGCAGATTAATGCGCTGGAAAATCAGTTGGAGTGGTATAAAATCGAAGGTTCCCGGCATTCGGACTGGGAAATCGTGGGGATTTATGTAGACCAAGGCATCACCGGAACACAAGCGCAGAAGCGACCGGAATTTTTGCGCATGATGGAGGATGCAAAGAAAGGTAAATTTGACCTTATCGTTACCCGTGAGGTGAGCCGGTTTGCACGAAATACGGTGGATGCTTTGTCCTATACGCGCCAGCTGAAGGCTATGGGCGTGGATGTGCTTTTTATCAACGACGGCATCAACACGGCCACCAATGATGGTGAACTTCGGTTGACGATCATGTCTTCCATGGCACAGGATGAAAGCCGCAAAATTTCAGAGCGCGTCAAGGCTGGGCAAAAAATCAGCCGGGAAAAGCACGTTTTGTACGGCAGCGGAAATATCTTGGGATACCGCAGGGAGAATGGAACCTATGTTCCAGACCCGGATCAGGCACAGACCGTAAAACTGATTTACCAGATGTATTCGACTGGAAAGGTTGGGCTTCAAAAAGTGGCAGCAGAATTATACAGGCTAGGCAGATTGGATGCAAGCGGGCATGTCTCGTGGGACGCTTCCAAGGTGAGCCGGGTGTTACATAATGCGACCTATAAAGGCTGCATCTGCTACAACAAATCCCACAGTGACGGCTATTTGACACAGAAACGTGTTAAAAATCTGGACGAAAGCAGCTACGTCTATGTGAAAGGCGATTTTGAACCGCTGGTGTCAGAGGAAACGTGGGACAGATGCCAGCAGATCTTGTTATCGAAGTCGGCACGAGTGATCGATGAAAACGGAAAGAAGCACAAGTATATGCGGAACACGCCGAAATCTATCTGGACGGCAAAGCTCCGGTGTAACTGTGGTGCCGGATTTATTCAGTTCAAGTGGCGTGCGAACCGGGATGGTGCTGTAATTCATGGATTTCAGTGCTACCGCCGTATACGCAGGCCGAGCATCGGCTATTTGCAGGAGCATGGCCTTGATTTGAGTATCAGCTGCCAAATCAAGGCTATCAGTGAGTGGAAGCTGGACTTGATGGCGGCAAAGGTGTTTGAACATCTCACATTTGACAAGGGAAAGACAGTCAAAGAGGTCTATAAGATCCTGAGTCGCTGCATGGCAGAGGAAAAGACGGTTCGTATTTCCAGAAAGGCAATGCTGGAAAAGAGCATCGCTAAGCAGAGAGAACGGCTGGACAAGTATATTGACCTGTGTGCAGACGGCATCATCACCAAACAGGAGCTTCTGGAACGCCGCAAGGGTCTGGACGAGCAGATTGCAGAATTGCAGGTCCAGTATGATAATGTAGAACAGGAGGATGAACGCAGTGGAGCATTGGATATGAACCTGATTTCGCAGAAGCTGGACGAGTGGCAGCGGGCATCGGAGAACGATGTCAACCGGGAACTTATCAACAGCTGCGTGGCACAGATCACGCCTTTGACAAATGAAGAATTTCGCTGGGCACTCGACTTTCAGATGTCAGAGGTACGGGCGAGAAACGCCGCAGCATATACGATGGATGGCTTTGTAGAGATGGCACGCTTTTCGATTTCCTTTGAGGAGGCAAAGGCTTTTAAGGCATCCCGAAATCAGAGAATTCGTAAAAATGAGTGGCATGACCTCACAGTAGCCGTGGGTATCCGTACAAAAACTTGACCGTAAAGTACTGTGTCAGCTGTGCCGGATGTGTCAGAATTTTCGAGAAATCTTTATTATATATTATCTATTCTCTTTTATCCTATCGCTTTATCTAAGAGAAAAAATAGAGTAGAAGGGATAAAAATAAAGAAATATATAGAGAGTTTCATAAAAACCTGACACATTTGACACACCCGACACAAGGCAAAGCGTATCTGAAAAAATTACAGTTATATATTATCTTTGTAGAAAGACCTGTGAGCAGTTTGATTCTGTCCACAGGTCTTTACTTTTTACTTGAAAATGGAGGAAAAACAATGGCTGATGTTATGGTAAAGATTCTAATGAAGGGTGCAAAGGCAATCGGGAAAACTGCCGTAATACTCATTATTTGGATCGCCCATAAACTCGAAAACAAGTAATCACATTAAAATTTCAGGAGGTAGTAGTTATGTCTGCAAATGTTGAAACCATGTTCTCTGTCCGTGAGACCCCTTGGCATGGCCTTGGCCGTATCGTGATGGATGCCCCTGCAAGCCGTGAAGCCTTGGAGCTGGCTGGTCTGGATTGGCAGGTGGAAAGCCGCAACATCTATTCCGGTACTGGTGCTATGATC
>CAKTAT010000046.1:0-16666 GCA_934532365.1 uncultured Faecalibacterium sp.
CACGTCTACGCCTACGGTCAGCAGTGCCCCAAGGCAGCAGGCATCATCCATCTGGGTGCCACCAGCTGCTATGTGGGCGATAACACCGACATCATCGTGATGCGGCAGGGCCTTGAGCTGGTGCGCAAAAAGCTGGTGGGTGTGCTGGCAAAGCTGGCACACTTCGCCAAGGAGTACAAGGATATGCCCTGCATGGCCTACACCCACTGCCAGCCCGCACAGCCCACCACCGTGGGCAAGCGCGCTACCCTGTGGGCCAACGAGCTGGTGATGGATCTGGCCGAGATCGACCATCGCTTAGCTACCTTGCAGCTGCGCGGTGTCAAGGGCACCACCGGCACGCAGGCCTCCTTTATGGAGCTGTTCAAGGGCGACGCCGACAAGATCCGCGCCGTGGATGCTTCCATTGCAAAGGAGATGGGCTTTGACCCCAAGGCTGTTGTGCCGGTGTCCGGCCAGACCTACAGCCGCAAGGTGGACTCCTTTATCCTGAACGCACTGGCCGGTATTGGCCAGAGCTGCATGAAGTTTGCCACCGACCTGCGCCTGCTGGCAAACTTTAAGGAGATGGAGGAGCCCTTTGAGAAGAACCAGATCGGCTCTTCCGCTATGCCTTATAAGCGCAACCCCATGCGCTGCGAGCGCATCTGCGCCCTTGCCCGCTACCTGATGGTGGACGTGCTGAACCCCAGCTTTACCACCGGCAGCCAGTGGTTTGAGCGCACGCTGGACGACAGTGCCAACAAGCGCGTGGCCATGGCCGAGGGCTTCCTTGCCACCGATGCCATCCTGAACATCATGCTCAACGTCACCGATGGTCTGGTGGTGTACCCCAAGGTGGTGCGCAGCCGCCTGATGGCCGAGCTGCCCTTCATGGCCAGCGAGAACATCATGATGCAGGCTGTGGAAAAGGGCGGCAACCGTCAGGAGCTGCACGAGCGCCTGCGCCAGCACGCCATCGCTGCCGGTAAGCAGGTCAAGGAAGAGGGGCTGCCCAACGATATGGTGGACCGCATTGCTGCAGACCCGGCCTTTGGCCTGACCCGCGAGGAGATCGTGGCAGGGCTGGTGCCGGAGAACTTTGTGGGCCGTGCACCCCAGCAGGTGGAGGAGTTCATCGCCAACGTCCTGCAGCCCATCTTCGATGCTGACCCCGAGGATGTGGAGCAGCACGCCTCTCTGAGCGTCTGATAACAAGATCAATTGCAAAAAGGAGAAGCCTGCGGGCTTCTCCTTTTTGCGTTTGTGCCTTGCACGATTCTGTCTGTCATGTTACACTGAGGGCATCATCAACAAAGGAGAATCGCTTATGCGTTTGGATAAATATCTGGCCGAAACTGCCCAGTGCACCCGCAGCGAGGCCAAAACCATGCTGGCAAAGGGCCGCGTGCAGGTAAACGGCGCGGTGTGCAAAAAAGGGGACACCCAGCTGAAGGATACCGACACGGTAGCAGTGGACGGCGCGCCGCTGCGCTATCAGAAGTTCGTTTACCTCATGCTCAATAAGCCCGAGGGGGTGGTGAGCGCTTCCACCGATAAGCGGGACACCACCGTGGTGGACCTGGTAGGGGACGCCTACCCCCGGCGGGAGCTGTTCCCGGCAGGCCGGCTGGATAAAACCAGCACCGGCTTTGTGTTGCTGACCGATGACGGCGGTTTTGCCCACGATATCCTGTCCCCCCGGCACCATGTTTCCAAGACCTACACCGTGACCATCGACACCCCGCTCACGCAGGAGATGTGCACCGGTTTTGCGGCGGGGGTCACGCTGGCAGACGGCACTGCCCTTTCGCCCGCCGAGGTGACCGCCCTTTCGCCCGATGGACTTACCGTGCGGGTGGTGCTGCGGCAGGGGGTGTACCACCAGATCAAACGGATGTTCGGCGTGTACGGCGCCGGGGTGAATGCCCTGCACCGGGAGGCCATTGGCGGCCTTGCACTGGATGCACAGCTTGCCCCGGGGCAGTGGCGGGAACTTTCTGACGAAGAGGTGGCAAAAATTACCAGATAAAACGCTGCGCTTTTCACGCAGTTTTCAAAAATGTATCACATTTTACCGGTAAAATAACGGTAAGAACCACGCCAAAAGGCACTTTTTTGGCAGAAAATGGCCCCGAAAGATAATTTCAACAAGAAAGATTTATTTTTTTTGTTGAAATCTGTTGCAAAAGTAAATTCTTTTGTGTAAAATATAGATTGTAATGCGGCTAAATTGTTTAAAATCACAACCCATGCCGCCGCGGCTTGCACAAACGAGGAAAAGGGGTATCCATTTATGGCCAATAGAGTATTTCAAAGCGTGATCTACCAGATGAAGGACGCGATCAATCGGGTGGTCGGCGTTGTGGATGAGACCGGCGCTGTCATTTCCTGCTCGGAGCTGAACCTGATCGGCGAGGTGCGCGAGGGCTATATGGCCGAGCGCCTGACCGCAGGCGACCGCTTTGTGCGCGACGGCTATACTTACCAGCAGTTCTCCAATGCCAAGCATAACGATTATGCCGTGTTCGTGGAGGGCGTCGATGAGACTGCAGGGCAGTTTGCCGGCGTGCTGGCCATCAGTCTGCAGAGCATCAAGCAGTACCACGACGAAAAGTTCGATAAGTCCAACTTTATCAAGAACGTGGTGCTGGACAACATTCTGCCCGGCGATATCTACGCCAAGGCACGGGAGCTGCACTTTGCCACCGATGTCTCCCGCGTGGTGTTCATCGTGCGGGTGATCAGCGGCGGTGATATCTCTGCCTACGATGTAGTCAGCAGCCTGTTCCCCGATAAGCAGAAGGACTTTGTGTTCAATATCAGCGAGACCGATACCGTGCTGGTCAAGGAGATCCGCAAGGGCATCGACCGCACCGATATGGAAAAGCTGGCTGCCAGCATTGTGGATACCCTCTCCGGCGAGCACTACATCAAGGCTGTGGTAGGCATTGGCACCCCCATTGCCAACGTGAAGGATCTGGCTACCTCCTTTAAGGAAGCCCAGATCGCCATGGAAGTGAGCAAGGTGTTCGATACCGAAAAGCAGATCATCCGCTACGATAATCTGGGCATTGCTCGTCTGATCTACCAGCTGCCCACCACCGTGTGCGAGATGTTCCTGCGTGAGGTGTTCAAGCAGGGCAGCATCGAGAGCCTGGATCAGGAGACTTTGTTCACCATCCAGCGCTTCTTTGAGAACAACCTGAATGTGTCCGAGACCAGCCGCGGCCTGTTTGTGCACCGCAACACGCTGGTGTATCGTCTGGAAAAGATCAAAAAGCTGACCGGTCTGGATCTGCGTGAGTTCGACGACGCTATCGTCTTTAAGGTAGCGCTGATGGTAAAGAAGTACCTGTCCAACAACCCGGCCAAATACTGATATTTTGCTGTGCGGGTTTTGCCCCGCCGGCGCCGAACCGGCCGCTCGAAACCGATGCTGGCCGGTTCTTTTTGCAGTACGGGCTGCGGACGGGCTGTCTTGACCGTCAAAAATCTTGATGTCAGGAGCGAATACGATTCCATGATCGATTTTGAACACGTTTCCAAAGAATATAAAAAGGGCGGACGCCTTGCGCTGGAGGATATCAACCTCCATGTGGATGAAGGCGAGTTCGTCTTTCTGCTGGGTCACTCGGGTGCGGGCAAATCCACCCTGCTCAAGCTGATCCTGCGGGAGGCACTGCCTACCTCCGGCAAGGTGACCGTTCTGGGCAAGGACGTAGCCAAGCTGCGCCGCCGCAAGATCCCTTACCTGCGCCGTCAGATGGGCATCATCTTTCAGGACTTCCGGCTGATCCCCAGTATGACCGTGTATGAGAACGTGGCCTTTGCCATGCACGTTCTCAACGTGCCCCGCAAGGAGATCCGTCCCCGCGTGGAGTACATTCTGGAACTGGTGCATCTGGAGGATAAGGCCAAGTGCTACCCGGATACCCTTTCCGGCGGCGAGCAGCAGCGTGTGGCTGTGGCGCGTGCGCTGGTGCATAACCCCAAGCTGGTCATCGCGGACGAGCCCACCGGCAACATTGACCCGGAGCTGAGTCTGGAAATGATGCAGCTGCTGGAGCGGGTGAGCAAAATGGGCATCACGGTGCTGGTGGTCACCCACGAGCACGAACTGGTGCACCGCTTCCATCAGCGTGTGGTCACCCTGAGCCATGGCCGCATTGTCTCGGACGTGCCCGCAGACCCTGTGGCTGCCGCCGAGGACGATCTTTCGCTGGATATTGCCGCCTTTGATGCGGACAATGCGCCCGCTGTGAAAAAGGAGGTGGCTGCCGTATGATGCGTCCCTCTACCTTCTTCTTCCTTACCCGGCGCGGTGTGCGCAACTTGGGCAAGCACTGGGCTATGACCGTTGCCTGTATCGCTTCCCTGAGCGTGTGTATGACCCTGAACATCTTCGCCAGTCTGGCCGAGGTGAACGTGGGCAGCATGGTGGCCTATCTGGGCAGCCAGAACGAGACGGTGGTCTATCTGGACCCCGAATGTGATGATGCCACCGCCGCGCAGGTAGGCGAGACCCTTTCGGCCATGCCGGGGGTCAGCGGGGTGCAGTACGTCTCCAAGCAGGATGTGCTCAACACTTACCGCGGCTATATGCAGGATTATTCCTCCCTGTGGGATGAATTTGAGACCGATAACCCCTTTAAGGCCAACTACCGGGTCACCCTGAGTGATCTGACCCAGATGGAGAGCATGAGCGTGAAGATGCAGGCCATCCCGGGCGTTATCAGCGTTACCGCCCCGGTGGAGATGACCAATATCTTTGTGGAGGTCCAGAAGGCGGTCACCAAGGGCGGCCGCATGATCGTGCTGGTGCTGATGGTGGTCAGCATCATCACGGTGGGCAGCACCATCCGTCTGAGCGTTTTTGCCCGCCGCCGCGAGATCGAGATCATGAAGTATGTGGGTGCCACCAACCGCATGGTCACCCTGCCTTTCTTTGTGGAGGGTTTGACCATGGGTCTGATCTCCGGCATCCTGACCGCAGCGGTCAGCCTTGGCTGTTATACCTATGTGGTCAACGCCGCCGGCGGCTTGGGCGGCATCTGGCAGATGCTCATGGGCCGCGCACTGGTGCCGGTGGCAAATGTGCTGCCGACCATCGTGGTAACAAGCCTGCTCAGCGGTGCTGTTGTTGGCGGCGTGGGCAGTATGTTCTCTATCCGCAAACATCTGAATGTGTGACCGAAAGGAGCCGCGTTTTATGAGTAAAGCAATGCACGCAAAGCCCTTCCGGCTCACAGGCCCTTATACCGGCCGGCACGCCCGGCCGGAAAGCCCCCGCAACAAGCTGATCCGGGCGGTCAGCCTTGGGCTGGCCTGTGTCTGCCTGCTGCTGACAGCCACGGTGTATCCGGCCTCGGCAGCTACCAATAGCACCAGTATGGCCAGCTTGCAGAGCAAGCTGGATAAGCTTTCCCAGTCCATCAACCAGCACAAAAAGGAACTGTCGGACGCTAAAAAGAAGGAATCCGCCGCCAAGGCGCTGGAAAGCGAGCTGAAGGAGCGGGTCACCGTCCTGCAGGATCAGATCGGCGTGCTGGGCGGTCAGATCGCCGCAGTGCAGAACAGCATCGGCGAGAAGGAACAGCAGATCGGCGTGATGCAGACCCAGATCGCGGACAAGCAGACCCAGATCGAGCAGAAGCAGAACGAGATCGACGACCAGTGGGACGATTTTAAAAAGCACATGGCTGCCATGCAGGAACTGCGGGACGGCGGCAGCGTGGCCATGCTCAGTGCGGTGAACGACCTGTACGAGCTGCTTACCTTCAATGAGGTGATGCAGGATATCTCTGTCAAGGACACCGAGATCATGAACAACATGAAGTCCGCCAAGCAGGGGCTGGAGGACGACAAGGCCGCGCTGGAAGAGCAGAAGGCCGGTCTGGAGGCCGAGAAAGCAGAGCTGCAGAGCCAGAAGAGCGAACTGGACAGCCAAAACGCCCAGATGAAGAGCAAGCAGAGCGAACTGAACAGCAGCATCTCCGCAGCAAAGCTTACTGCTGCCGAGGCACAGGCAGCGCAGCAGAAGGCGCAGGCGGCCATTGAATCCGACGAGTTGAACTACGAGGCCGTGAAAAAGGAGATCCAGAAGCTGATCGCAGCGGCCTCTGCCAGCAAGCCGCAGCTGAGCTTTAGCGGCTTTGCCTGCCCGCTGAAGAGCTACAGCCGCATCTCCAGTGAGTACGGCTGGCGTAAAAACCCTGTCTCCGGCGTGAACAAGCTCCATGCCGGTATCGACTTTGCGGCTGCCGGCGGCACGCCCATCTACGCAGCCGCCAGCGGCTATGTGCAGGTGGCAGGCTGGTCCACCGGCGGCTACGGCAACTATGTTATCATCTACCACGGCAAAATGTCCGATGGCAATACCTATACCACCCTGTACGCGCATATGCGCTCGGTGGCTACCAGTGCAGGCAAGTATGTGAATCAGGGCGACCTGATCGGTTATGTGGGCACCACCGGCAATTCCACCGGCAACCACCTGCATCTGGAGGTGTGGAAGGGCGGCTCCAAGGCCAACGCCGTGAACCCCCGGAGCTGCATCCCCATTCCCCACAACTAATAAGCAAGGAGTCTGGTTGATCTATGAACGAACAAAAACGCAAGCGCGTGCTGCGCATCGGCTGTCTGGTTCTGGCAGGGGTGTTCGTACTCTCGCTGCTGGGCAGCATCTTTATGATGCTGCTGCTCTGACCGGGAGGAAAGAACCATGAACCGTAAAATTTCTTTGGGTATGGCAGTCACCATCGTGATCCTTGCCATGACCGTGACCTTTTCCATCACGATGCTCATCGCCATGCGTCTGTTCGACAGCACGGTCAACAGCGTAAAAGAAAAGGAAAGTATGTACAACAAGATCGCTGAGGTGGACCGTTACGTCCGCAGCAACGATTACTACACTATCGACGAAACTACCCTGTACGACCGCCTGACCGCCGGTTATCTGCTGGGCACGGGCGACAAGTACGCCCGCTACTACACCGCCAACGCCTACACCGAGCTGATGAACATCCAGAGCGGCAAGATCCTTGGCATCGGCGTGGAACTTGGCATCGACCAGACCGGCTACGCCAAGGTGACCCGCGTCTACGATGGCTCTCCCGCGCAGGAGGCGGGCATTGCCGTAGGTGACTACATCACCACCGTAGGCGATACCGACGTCAAGAGCCTGTCTGGCGCAGATGCCGTGTACAGAGCCCTGCAGGGTGAGGCCGGCACTACCGTTACCGTGACATGGCTGAACAGTGCCGCCGCCAGCAAGACGGCTGAACTGACCCACTCCGGCTACACCAGCACTACCGTGGACTATCAGCTGCTGGACAATGTAGGCTACATCCGCATCCGCCAGTTCGACGGCACCACCCCCAGCGAGTTGGATTTCGCCCTGCGCACCCTGACCGCCAGCGGTGCGGCCAGTCTGGTATTTGACCTGCGGGACAACGGCGGCGGCATTCTGGAGGATGCCGTCAGCTGCATCGACCTGATCGCCCCGGAGGGCACGGTGGCCTACGCCGAGGATAAAAACGGCAACCGCACCGTCATTGGCAGCAGCGATGCCGAAAGCTCCATCAGCCTGCCCATGGTCTGCCTTGTCAACGGCAACACCGCCAGCGCAGCCGAGCTGTTTGCAGCCACCCTGCGCACCATGAACGGTGCCCGTCTGGTGGGTACCACCACCATGGGCAAGGGCACCATCCAGAGCAGCCCGCAGCGCCTGTCGGACGGCAGCGCCGTGGTCATCACGGTGGCAAAGCTGGTCTGCGGCGATGGCAGCTGCTTTGACGGCACCGGCCTGACCGTGGATGTGGAGCGCGCTCTGAGCGCAGAGGAAGCAACGAACTTCTACGACTACACCCCCCAGACCGACCCGCAGGTGCAGCGCGCTGTCAGCGCTGCCCAGCAGCTGAGCGGCACCACTACGCTGGCAGGTGCAAGCTCTGCCGCCGCAGCGGACAGCACCGCCGCCTCTGTGGCAGCAGAGGATACCGCCCCCGCAGAGACTGCGGAAGGGGAGACCGCCGAGGGTGAGACTGCCGCGTCTGAGCCGGAGACGGCTGCAAGCGCAGCGGAATGAGCCCGCAGAACTGAACCATAAACACCAAAAAGGCTGCTGCGTTCTGCAACAGCCTTTTTCTGAGAAAGGAATTGACCCTATGCCGGAACTGACCGATCTTTCTGTGATCCGTGCCCTGTGCGAAAAATACGATTTTGCACTTTCCAAGGGCTTTGGGCAGAACTTTATCATCAACCCGGGCATCCCCACAAAAATCGTGGATGCCAGCGGGGTAGACAAGCGCTACGGTGTCATCGAGATCGGCCCTGGCATCGGTGTGCTGACCAAGGAACTGGCCAAGCGCGCCGCCAAGGTGGTGTCCATCGAGGTGGACGAGCGTCTGCCGCCCTTGTTGGCTGAGACCATGGCCGGGGTGGACAACTTCAAGCTGGTGCTGCAGGACGTACTGAAGGTGGACCTGAAGGCCCTCATTGCCGAGGAGTTCCCGGGGATGCCGGTGGCAGTGTGCGCAAACCTGCCCTACTACATCACCAGCCCCATCGTGATGAAGCTGCTGGGCGACCGTCTGCCCATCGAGAGCCTGACCGTCATGGTGCAGAAGGAGGCCGCCGACCGTCTGGCCGCCGTGCCCGGCACCCGCGCCTCCAGCGCCATCAGCTGCGCGGTGAACTACTACGCCACCTCCAAGCTGATGTTCACCGCCGCACCGGGCAGCTTTTACCCCGCCCCCAAGGTGACCAGCGCTGTGGTGCGCATGGACATCCGTCCCACCCCCGCCGTGCAGGTGGAGGACGAGGCGGGCTACTTTGCGCTGGTGCGCGCCGCCTTTGGTCAGCGCCGCAAGACCGCCGCCAACGCCATTGCAGGCGGGCTGAACCTGCCCAAGGAGAAGGTCATTGCCGCCATCGAGGCTGCAGGCTTCGATGCCCGCATCCGTCCGGAGGCGCTGACGCTGGAGGACTTTGCCAAGCTTCAGCAGGCACTGGGCTGAGCGCTATATTATAGCTATAAGTCGGGAAAATCGTAGATTTTCCCGACTTATTTTTTCAGACAGCAAAAAGGGCCGGAGGAACGCTTACAAGCACTCCTCCGACCCGAAATAATTTTAGCACTCGTCGTACTGCTTTTGCAGGTATTGCAGGCACTGGACGGCGTTTTCCGGGGTGGTGTTCTCCATGGTGGCGAACACATAGGGCTTCTGCTCCTTGGCAAACCGCAGAATGGTGCGGTAATCGCCCATGCCGCCCTGCCCGGCACCGGTGGCAGCCAGCTGCCCGCCGGCATCCTGCCGCAAGAAGTCCTTGAAGTGGATCATGGCCACGTCCTTGCCCAGCAGTTCGATGGCCTCAGCGAACACTTCCTCACGGCGGTCTACGTTTTCCATGTTCAAAAGGTTCACCGGGTCGAACAGAATTTGCAGATTAGGGCTGCCGATCTCATCCAGTACGGTGCGGGCGCGGCGGGCGTCGTACACGATGTGCTTGACCACCGGCTCAATGGCAATGGTCACGCCGTACTGCTCGGCGCAGCGCACCACCGGCTTGAAGTTCTTGATAAAGGTGGCAAGGGCGGCATCGCTGCGGCACTCCGGGCAGAACTTGTACTCCGCGTTGGGTGCGCCGGTCTCGGTGCCCACCATGCCGCAGCCCAGCAGGCTGGCAAAGCGGATGTGGGCGTAGTACTTTTCCTGAATGGTGTGCAGGGCATCCGCATCCGGGTGCGCCAGATTCAGGTAGTTGCCCAGCACCGCAATGTCCAGCTCGTTTTTGTCGAACAGGCGGCGCAGATAGGCCGCGTAGCCGGGGGTGAGGGCAGAGGGGGTGTTGGGCACCTCCTTCAGGGACTTGCTCAGTGCCAGATGCACGCAGGAAAAGCCCTTCTGGCGTACCAGCGGCAGCACCTGCTCAATGGGCAGCTTTTCCGCGTCGTGCAGACGCAGGCCAAATTGGATCATGGTAGGTTCCTCCTTTTGTTCCGGGGCGTGTTTTTTCTATTATACAACAAGATCCGCCATTCACAAACACCCGGGCAGAGAAAAACGCAGGTTTTATGCTTCTTCGATCCGGCCATCCTGCATCCGCAGTACCCGGTCTGCCTGCGCTGCAAGCCCCTGGTCGTGGGTGACATACACCACGGTCTGGTGCTGCTGTGCGGCTGCCTCCCGCAGCAGGCGGAATACCTCCACGCTGTTCTGGTGGTCCAGGTTGCCGGTAGGCTCGTCTGCCAGCACGACCGCAGGGCGGGTGATCAGTGCCCGGGCAATGGCGGCGCGCTGCTGCTGCCCGCCGGAAAGCTGGGTGGGCTGGCGCTGCAGCAGCGCGGTCAGCCCCAGCTGCCGGGTAAGCAGGGCAAGGTATTCCTCGTCCGGCTCCCGTTTGTCCAGCAGCAGCGGCAGCAGGATGTTATCCCGCACCGTATACTCCGGCAGCAGGTGAAATGCCTGGAACACGAACCCCAGCCGCGTGCGGCGCAGCCGGGCAAGTGCGGCATCCGGCAGCGCATACAGATCCTGCCCTTCCAGCAGTACCTTGCCGCTGGTGGGGGCATCCAGCCCGCCAAGTGCCTGCAGCAGGGTAGATTTGCCGCAGCCGCTGGCCCCGATGATGGCGGTAAACCTGCCCTGCTCGATCTCCACATCCACCCCGCGCAGGGCGTGGGTGGCACCGGTGCCGGTGCCGTAGGTACGGGTCACAGCCCGGGCTTCCAGTACGATCTCTCTCATCGTATTACACTCCTTTTTTCAGATTGTCCATGGGCTGGCTGCGTGCCAGTCGCTCCAGCGGGGCCAGCTGCAGCGCCAGCACGAACAGCAGATAACCTGCGCATACTGCAAGGTGCAGCGCCCAGGGATACTCCGATACGGCCATAGGCAGGGCCGCAAAGGTCAGGATGCGGCCGCTCTGCCGGGTGACCAGGCTGTGCCAGCTCCAGCGCCACAGGCCCCATACGGCCAGGTTGCCCAGCAAAAGCGCACCCAGCACTGCAAGCACGCCCTGCCGGATGCCGCAGTGCCGCAGCATGGCAGCCGAGGTGCCCTCTGCCTGAAAGATACCGATGCGCAGCCGCTGGTGCTGCCAGTACAGCCCGAACAGGTTCCACAGTAAAAACAGGGCCAGTGCAGCGCCCACCACCCCGGCGACTGCCCAGAAGAACGCGCCGGTGCTGCCTTCCTGATACATCCGGCTGGCAGTTTCGTAGCTGTTGGTGCGCAGCACGCCGCCCCGGCGGGTCACCAGCCCTGCAATGGATTTCTGGGTAGCGTAGCTGGCGTTGGCTTTCAGTTTCAGGTTGATGGCGGTATACCCATAGGGCGTGCCGTATTCTTCTGCCCAGAGGGCGCGGCCCAGCGCCTGGCTGCAGTACAGCTGGTAGGTGATGGGGGAGCTGTCTGCAAAGGGCAGGCTGTCCATATCAATGCTTGCGATCACGCCGCCGATGGTCAGGCTCTTTTGGCTGTGTGCGCCGTCCAGGGTAGGGTACTCCAGCATTGCCGTGCAGCCCGCAAAGGGTGCGGCCTGCGTGCCCCACTGGGTCTGGCCGTTTTCGTCCAGTACAAAATCCGGCGCATACAGCAGCACGGCCTGCCCGCTGCGCAGTGCGTCCAGATCCACAGGGGTGCTGCACTGCGCAGCCAGCGCTTCCAGCTCTGCATCCGGCAATGCGGTGACAAGGGTGTTTACCGTGTCCGCATCCTGCATGGTAAACATGGTGTAGAGGCTGTCCTGGTGGGTATACAGTCCCCACAGGTCATGCGCCGTAAAGGCATCGCTGGAAAGGCCGCACAGATAGTTCATATCGGTGCGCATGGCGGCCTGCTGGACGTCCGGCAGGCGCAGCAGATCCTCCGCAAGGCCATCGGTCAGGGTGTTCTGCCCGGCGCTTACCTGCACCGCTGCCGAAGCCGCCGTGCGGCGGTAGGGAAGCAGCTTCCAGGTGCTCAGGAACACACAGCAAAGCGCCAGCGTAAGCCCCAGTGCATTGAGCACCACCAGCCGCAGCGGCAGCGGCGTAAGCAGCCGCACACGGCGCTGTAAGCGTACTTTTTTCTGGGGCAGATGGGTCAGCTTTTGCCCGGCCTGCCGCAGGGCAGGCAGCAAAAAGCCCAGCAGCACAGCCCCGGTGCCGGCAGCCCACGCCAGCGCCAGCTGCCCCCACGGCAGGCTGAGATAGCGCCCGTGCCCCTGCACGGCAAGGGTGGCGGCACACAGGCCGACCCCCAGCAGACTGCCGATCGGCAGGCAGAACAGCAGCAGAAAAACGGCTTCCCACAGGCACAGCGCTACGAGGGTGGTCTTTCCGGCACCGATCATCCGCAGGGTGACAAGGCTCTGCTCCCGGCGGCGCAGCTGCAGGGTGCACAGCCCGAGCACCGCGCACAGGGTCAGCAGGGCACAGCCGCCCATAAAAGCCCAGCTGCCGCTCCGGGTCAGATCCGCTTCCGGATAGGCGTAGGTGTTGCGCACCCAGGTGGAATCCTGGCTGCCGTTTATATAAGGAGCCAGCGGCACGGCACCGGCATAGCAGCACAGCAACTGCACTTTACTGTCCCAGCTTTGGGGCAGGCTGTCGGCGGTGACCAGCGCATCCACCGGCAGGTTGCTGCCCACCGCCCAGTAGGCGTCATAGGAGGGCAGCACCCCGCACAGGGTAAATTGCAGCAGGACCGGCGCATCGTCCCCGTGCACCGCCTGCAGGGTCACGGTCTGCCCCAGCTCGTAGGAGGCCCCGATGCTGTCCAGCACCGAGGTGGTCAGCGCTGCCTCTCCGGCGGTGCCGGGCAGCCGTCCGCTGAGCAGCTGCAGCTGCCCACAGGCGAGATATCCCTCGTCCACAGTGCCCAGCGCGCCAAAGGCAAGCCCCTTGTCGTTGACAAGGGCCGCATACTGTGCCGCGCGCCCCACCGCAGCGGGGGCTGTTTGCTGCACAAAGGCATCGGCATCTGCGGCGGTCAGGTCGTAACGGGCAAGCTGCCAGGCACCGTAAAGCTCCTGGCGCTGCGCCTCCATGGCGCGGCTGCCGCTCTGCTGATAGCAAAGCACCGCCGTAAGCAGCGCAAACACTGCCGCCAGCACGCAGAGCATCATAGCGGTATCGCGGCGGCGGCCTTTCAGCCCGCGCCAGGCGATGGTTCCCAAAGAGTGACGCATTCCATTTTCCCTCCTGTTAGTTGTTGCCTGTATTATACTACTTTTTTTTACAAAGACAATATTTTTATGACATCTTGTACAATTTTACGAAGAAGGTCGTTCTTTGCGCAGGAAGGAGCCTGTGTTCGGCACAAAAAAATCCCCGGATCCAAATGGATCCAGGGATTTTGTATGGAGCTGGTGACAGGAGTTGAACCTGCAACCCACTGATTACAAATCAGTTGCGCTGCCATTGCGCCACACCAGCAAAGGTTACTAAAATAGTATAACACAGGCACGGCCATTTGGCAAGGATTGTTTTTTGCGGGGGGATAATAATGCCGGAAAACAGACAAAAATAACAGAAAACAATGCACAAGTATAAAAATATGCTACAATTTTAAATAATTTTACATTGCAAATTTTTTGACGATGTGCTATGCTGAAACGTAGAGAAACGCCGCCGGAAAGGCGGTTGCAAACAGATTTGGAGGATTTGCATTATGGCTGACCGCATTGTTCTGAATACCATCTCCTACCACGGCCACGGTGCCATCGAGAACATTGTTCCCGAGCTGACCGCCCGCGGCTACAAGAAGGCTTTCGTCTGCTCCGACCCCGACCTGATCAAGTTTGGCGTTACCAAAAAGGTCACCGATCTGCTGGATGCCGCAAACTTTGCCTACGCTGTTTACAGCGAGATCAAGCCCAACCCCACCATCGCTAACGTGCAGGACGGCGTGGCTGCCTTCAAGGCTGCCGAGGCAGACTGCATCGTGACCATCGGCGGCGGCTCCTCCATGGATACCGCAAAGGCCATCGGCATCATCATCAATAACCCTGAGTTTGCGGACGTCCGCTCTCTGGAGGGTGTTGCTCCCACCAAGAAGCACGCCGTGTTCACCATTGCAGTGCCCACCACCGCCGGTACTGCTGCCGAGGTCACCATCAACTACGTCATCACCGACGTGGAGAAGAAGCGCAAGTTCGTCTGCGTGGACACCAACGATATCTCCGAGATCGCTGTGGTCGACCCCGATATGATGTCCTCCATGCCCAAGGGCCTGACCGCCGCCACCGGTATGGATGCTTTGACTCACGCCATTGAGGGTTACATCACCAAGGGTCACTGCGTCATCTCCGATATGTTCCATCTGGAAGCCATCAAGCTGATCAGCCAGAGTCTGCGCGGTGCTGTGCAGAACACCCCGGAGGGCCGCGAGGGCATGGCTCTGGGTCAGTACATTGCCGGTATGGGCTTCTCCAACGTGGGTCTGGGCATCGTGCACTCCATGGCACACGGCCTGTCTGCCCTGTATGACACCCCCCACGGTGTGGCCTGCGCTATCCTGCTGCCGGTGGGTCTGGAGTACAACAAGAGCGTTGCCGGCGAGCGTTACCGCGCCGTGGGCAAGGCTATGGGCGTTATGGGCATCGACGAGATGAACGACGTGGAAGCCGCTGATGCTACCATCGCTGCCGTCAAGCAGCTGAGCGCAGACGTGGGCATCCCCGCAAACCTGCACGGCATCCTGAAGGAAGAGGATATCCGGTTCCTCGCCGAGTCCGCTTTTGCAGACGCCTGCCGTCCCGGCAACCCCCGCGACACCAGCGTGGAGGAGATCGTGGAGCTGTACAAGAGCCAGCTGTAAGCTGTAAAATAAGAACTCCGAGGGCCGCTGCACCGTGCTTGTGCAGCGGCTTTTTTAGCGGAAAATTATTTTAAATTGCATCGTTCCGGGCAGACCGTGGTCTGCCCGGAACGATGCTTTGGCAGAAGAAAAAGCATAAGCCAATTGTAACATTTTTCCGCTGTCTCTTGTACAAACCGGTGCAGGCGAGTACAATCAAAACATAAAAACAGAAGGCGAGGAAAGCGCGATGACACTGAACTTCTACACGCTGGGCGTACTGTATCTGGTCTATTCCTTCCTTGGGTGGGTAGGGGAGACCGTGGTGGCTACCTTCCGGGGCAAGCGGTTTGCAAACCGCGGCATGGCGGCGGGGCCGTTCTGCTTTGTGTACGGTACTACGGCCATCCTGATGGCGGTGGGCTTTGCGGATATGCGCACAAAGCCTGTGATGCTGTTTGTGGCCTGTATGCTCACGGCTACCGTGGTGGAATGGCTTACAGCAAAGCTGCTGGAGCGGCTGCACAACCGCAAATGGTGGGACTACTCGGGGAAAAAGTTCAATCTGAACGGCTACGTCTGCCTGCAATACTCGGTGCTTTGGGGTGCGCTGGGCATGGTGACCGTGCTTTGGGGCAACGGGCTGCTGCTGCGGCTTTGCGCCCTTGTGCCGGGGTGGCTGCTGCATCCGCTGGTGTGGGTGGCGCTGGGCATTGCGGCGCTGGATCAGTTGGGCTCGGCGGTGCTGGTGGGACGGTATGCGGCGCAGCACCCGGTGCTGGAGCAGCTGAACCAGAAGCTGGAGGAGCGCTCCGACACCCTGCGCCGCCGCATTGCCGTGTATGTGGAAAAGCGCATCCAGCGCGCTTACCCGGAGGCTGCCCGGCGGCAGCCCACGGCAGTGCAGAAGGGGGAGGCCGACTTCCTCAGCGCGGCAGACCTGCTGTGGCTGTTCGTCATCGGGGCGTTTCTGGGCGATATGGTGGAGACCGTGTTCTGCCGCCTGACTGCCGGGGTGTGGATGAGCCGTTCCAGCTTGGTGTGGGGGCCTTTCAGCGTGGTGTGGGGTCTGGCGCTGGCCATGGCCACCGTGCTGCTGCGGCAGAATCAGGAAAAAAGCGACCGCTACCTCTTCGCCTTTGGCACGGTGCTGGGCGGCGTGTACGAGTATGTGTGCAGCGCCGTCACCGAGCTGCTGTTCGGCACGGTATTTTGGGATTACAGCAAGTTCAAGTTTAATCTGGGCGGGCGCATCAACCTGCTGTACTGCTTTTTCTGGGGCATTGCGGCGGTGCTGTGGATGCGCTACGGCTACCCGCTGGTGCTGAAGCTGATGAAAAAGGTGCGCAGCCATATCCGTCCGTGGATGACGGCGGCGCTGGCGGTGTTCATGGCGGTGAATATGCTCACCAGTGCGCTGGCACTGGCGCGGTACGATGCCCGCACCAGCGGCGAAGCACCCAACGGACAGCTGGAGGTATTTCTGGACGAGCATTTCGACAATGCCCGCATGGAGCGTATCTATCCCAACGCCAAAAAAGTGACCAAGGCAGAATAAATTTCATTTTTCCCCTTGCGTTTTTGCCCCAAAGCAGGTATAATACCCTCTGGATAAAAGGGAGTAAGGGGCGTACCTTGGTTAAAAACTGGTGCGCTGTGCTGCAGCGACAAACCCGGCAGAGATGCCCGATGCAGTACCGGATGCTTGAGACTTTTATCACATTTTCCCGTTTTGGGCTGGATGTGATAAGGGTCTTTTTTATTGCGCTTCTGCCGACATCATTCAAAAAAAGGAGAGATTTTATGCTGATCCCTGTTCTGTTGTTTATCGTGGGTCTGCTGTGCCTGATCAAGGGCGGCGACTGGTTTGTGGACGGTGCCACCGGCATCGCCCGCCGCTT
>CAKTAT010000047.1:0-16617 GCA_934532365.1 uncultured Faecalibacterium sp.
GGCTGGGAGGGTGACCCCGATTCCCTCCGCTCCGGCATCCTGCAGGGCATGGTTCGCTTTGTGGCTCTGTATCAGGGCGAGTATGACCCGGAGCGTCTGGTCAAGCGGCTGCACACTGTTCATCCCATGACGTTGGTAAACGACGAGAAATCTCTGAGCGGCACGGTCAGCTACAAATATATGATGCTGATCCTGCGCACCTACAACGGTGCCAGCCGCCGCTTTAATCTGCCCATCAAGCAGTGACATTCTTGCCTTTCTAGGCATACTCCTTTTTCTAGCAAGAGCCGCCCGGTTTTGACAGGTGGCTCTTGCTACATATAGAAGGATAGGAGGTCTGATCGCTATCATACCAAAAGACTGGAAATACCTCAGAGGGGACATTTACTATGCAGACATGGAGCCGCACATCGGCTCTGAGCAGGGCGGCACCCGCCCTGTGGTGGTTCTGCAAAACGATGTAGGAAACCGCTATGCGCCTACCCTTATCGTGGCGACAGTGACTTCCCGCACCGAGAAAAAGAGATACCAGCCCACACACGTTCTGATAGCCCACAATACGGCCTTTGAGAAGCCATCTGTGGTTCAACTGGAACAGATCTTCACGATAGACAAAAGCCGCATACAGCGCTTCTTAGGGCAGACTACACGGCATGAAATGCGCCGAATCGAAGAAGCCCTGATGAATAGTTTGGAAATCAATGAATGGGACAGGAGGAATGCCGATGAATGAAAAGGTGATGGTGTCGCCGGAAATCCAGAGCGAAGCAGTTGTCCTGCCGCAGATCGTCAGCATCAAGCAGGCAAGTCAGCGTATGGGCTTGCCTGAATATTACATCCGCCGCCTTTGCCGGGAAGTACCGGGCATGGCATTTCAGTCGGGCATCAAATGGTATATCAACCTTGGAAAGATGGCCGACTACTTCAACGGTGGAACGAAAACTTTGTGATTGTCAAGGATGCGGGCATAAACTGCGACATCCTAAAAATTAACCGCCCGAACTGCTATACTCATCGTGACAGAGATAACCACCACATGGAAAGGACGGTAAATCTATGGCATCGTTTGAATTGAGAGAACCCAAAAAGAAACCTCGTTATTATAAGCTCATCGCAAATGTTCTGGTGAACGGCAAAATCGAACGCCGTTATGGCCGGTTCGATTTTGACCCCACCGAACTGAAAAATGCTCGTGCGCGCAACGCTGCTGCGAAAGCCGCCGCTGCCGAATTTGAGCGGCTGGAACAGGAAAAGGCCGATAAAGAAGCCAGCAACGGAGGAAAGACCTTTGCAGTAGTGGCGCAGGAGTACATAGAATCCAAAAAGGCAAGACTTGCTCCTTCTGCTCGCTTAGAGGGCGATTATGACAGCCATCGTAATAAGGCGAACACAACGAGGGGCAAGGAAAACTACCTTCGGAAGATTCAGCAATTCCCTGAGTTTGCACAGAAACCCGTTGATTCCATCAAAAAGGTGGATTGTGATTGGGTTCTGGAACAGATCGAAATTGGCGGCGCACGATGCCGCACCCATGCTGTTATCAATCAGCGTGGTCTGGAGATGAAAAAGGAATCTTGCCCGAAGCTGGCTAAGCGATGCGATTGCGGTGCAAAAACCATCGAAAAGGCATTTCGCAGCGAAGTGGTCGATATTAAAACAGCAGAACAGGTGGCGATTGCGCTGGGTTGTAAAGTGGACGATGCTTTTGATGTGGAAACCATTGCAAAACCTATGACCAGAAAGAGCATGAGAGAATACGCTCTGTTCATTCGTTCTACATTGGAATATGCGGATGAAAATTACGGTGTGAAGAATCCCATGCACAAAATTCCTGCACTGGGAAGCCGGAGCAGGTCAGTAGACACTATTAAGAAGCACCAGATCAAACAGCTTCAGGACACCTTGAAGGAAAGTTCCATGTTGGAACAGGTGATCGTTCTGTCCCTGCTCAATTCTGGTGTGCGCCGTGGCGAACTGGCTGGACTGACATGGAAAGATGTCAACTTTGAAGAATGCACCATACATATTTCTAAATCGCTTCTGGTATTCAAAGATTACGGCTACCAGTTGACCACGACAAAGGAAAGCAACATCCGGGATGTGGACGTTGCTCCAGAGTACATGGACTTCCTCAAAGAATATTATAAGTATTGGAAGTCCCAGAAAAAATTGATGGGAGGGAGTTGGCAGAAAAGCCTTGATAAGAAAAGTTCCAAGTATGCTCCCTCGCTCCTTGCCCTTCGGGGAACGGACTTCGTGATCTGCAACGACCATGGGTTTCCGATCAACCCGGACAGCTATGGCGCACTGGTTCGCAGGATCGGACAGCGGGCAGGCATTGAAGGGCTGCATCCTCATATGTTCCGGCACACTTTTGTGAGCATCCTCTTGTCCAACCCGGAGATCGGCGTTGCGACAGTAGCCGCAGAAGCCGGACACGCACAGCCCAGTACCACCCTTGCAATTTACACGCAGGTCTATGACAAGCGGCGCAAAGAAATTCGCAACCAGATGAGCAAGGAGCTGTACGAATGAGCAAAAAAGAAGCACGAAGGCCGGAACCTTCGTGCTTTTTTGGTGGGCCAGGCAGGACTTGAACCCGCGATAACCCCGTTATGAGCGGGGAGTTCTAACCACTGAACTACTGGCCCTTATGACGTTGCTTCAAAGATCTGTAAAGTGGCTTTCGTACCCAGAAAATACCCAAGTCCGATTTTCAAGCCACTCGCAAACCAAAAAACAACGGAAAAACGCTGTTTGAAAAAGGTAGAAACGGTAAGGTCTGGCGGTTATGAGCCGCCAGCTCTGACCAGCTGAGCTACTGGCCCACAGGGGTGCTGCATTGCTGCAACACGCACTAGTATAGCAAAAACCGCGCAAAAAGGAAAGCATTTTCCGCAAAAATCATTTGGTGCGGCGGGCATCCAGCTTTTGCAGCATAAATTCGTCCAGCATGGCGGGCGGGAACAGCGGCTCCTTGTAGCCAAAAGCCTCCCGGATAAAGATCAAAGTCACCACGGTCTGGCGGCCGGGGTCCAGCCGCAGGGTGTACAAAGTGTCCAGCGGCTGCTGGCTGGGCTGGTGCAGCGTCAGGTGCAGCATAAAGCCGCCGTCGTTCTCCCGGCGGCACTCGTAGGCAAAGAGGTCGGTGTCGCTGTGGGTGTCCAGACGGTCAAAGCATTCGTCCAGCGCAAGGCTGGTGCGGAATTCGGACAGGCCGGCGGGGCCGTACTGGCTGCGGCGGTTTGTCTCCCGCCGGGAGAGCAGGTACACGATGATGCCCAGCGCACAGGCCAAAAGACAGACGGAAACGACAGCGTTCATGGAAAGACCTCCCCCAAAAGAGTTTTCCTTATTGTAACACAACCTGCGGGGGTTTGTGCTATAATATTTACAATTCTTTTTTAAATTTTTCTGCAAGCCGGGCGCAAACGCCCGAGGGAGGGGCTCATGAAGCTTAAATTTACACGCAAGACATGGTATTTCTTTTTGCTGGCTGCGGCGGCAGTGTCTATGCTGGGCGGCTTTGCCGTGCTGGGCGGGATGGATTTTTCCGGGCTGGAAATGGTCGTGTTCTGCCTTACCGGCATCGCGGTGCTGTTTCTGGCGGCGCAGAAGGGCGCACCGGCAAGGGAAAAGCGCAACTATACCGGCGTGTTCGTGGTGCTGATGCTCAGCAAGCTGGGCGCCAGCGGCTGGGCGGGTGATATCTGCTCGGCGCTGGTATGGCCCGCTTTGCTTGCCACCGAGTACGAGCGCGGCAGACCCATCCAGCGGCAGCTGCAGCTGGTGAGCGCCGCCGAGGTGCTGCGGCTGGTGTTCTGGATGCTGACCAAGTATGCGGGCATGAGCGGCCTTGCCTTCTGGACGAATATCATGTTCGTGCTGCTGACCTGCGCCCGGGGCTGGGCGGGGCTTACCCTGTATAAGACGCAGGAGGAGACCCTGTGACCCAGCGCCGCAGGACGTTGAAAGCCAAGGCAAAACGCCGCTTTGGCCGCCGCGCCTTTCTGGCTGGTGCGGGCGCAGCGGCCTGTGCGGCAACGGGGTGGTATCTGCGGCAGAAAAGCGATGCAGACCACACCGCTGCCTCCGGGCAGGATACGCCCCCGGCACCCAACCCCGCCCTGCCCGCCGGGGAGTGGCGGGCGGTGTGGGTGAGCTATCTGGACTGGGCGCTGCTGGATTTTTCCACCGAGGATGCCTTCCGCGCCGGGGCGGCACAGCTGCTGGACAACTGCGCCGGGCTGGGGCTGAACACTGTGCTGGCGCAGGTGCGCCCCTTCGGGGATGCGCTGTACCGCAGCAGCCTGTTCCCGTGGAGCCATCTGTGCACCGGGGTGCAGGGCAAGGACCCCGGCTTTGACCCGCTGGATGTCTTTCTTACCGAGGCGCACCGCCGGGGCATCGGGGTGGAGGCGTGGGTGAACCCCTACCGCCTGCGCTCCTCGGCGGCGATGCCGCCGAATCTGGCAGAGAATAATCTGGCAAACCTCCACCCGGACTGGCTGTGCACCGCCGGGGAGGGGCTGTACCTGAATCCCGCCGTGCCCGCCGCCGCAGACTATGTGGTGCAGGGGGTGGCAGAGCTTTTGCAGAACTATCCGGTGGACGGCATCCACTTTGACGATTACTTTTACCCCACCACCGATGCCGCTGTGGACGCGGTGCAGTTTGCGGCAAGCGGCGCAGCCGACCTTGCCGCATGGCGGCGGCAGAACGTCACCGCGCTGGTGGCGCAAGTGCACCGCACGGTAAAGGCGGCAGACCCCACCCTGCGGTTCGGCATCAGCCCGCAGGGCAACCCGGACAACGACCTTGACCAGCAGTACAGCGATGTGACCGTATGGCTGGCGGCGGGCGGGGAAGAGAAGGTCATCGACTACCTCTGCCCGCAGGTGTACTGGGGCTACGGCTTTACCCTGCACTCCGGCAGCACCCGCTTTGCCTTTGAAAACATCGTCCCGGCGTGGCTTGCTTACCCCCGGGCGGGGGATGTGGCGCTGTACTTCGGGCTGGGTGCGTACCGGGTGGGCACCGGGGACGGCGGCGCGAACCCGGACAGCGTGTCCGGCTGGAGCACCGGCAGCGCACTGGCGGCACAGGTGGAGGACTTACGGCAGCAGGCGGCGAGCGGCTGGGCACTGTACCGCTACGGCAGCCTGTTCGGGCCGGAGGCTCCCGCGCTGGCCGGGGCCGAGTGCGCAGCGCTGCGGGCGCTGAATACGTGAAAATTTGTGCAGAAACAGGCGGCAAACCGCACAAAATAAATACAGGTATCTTGTGCAGAGCGGCAAAATGCGGTATACTTACCCTGTATCTGCCCGTTGGCAGAGACACACGAAAAAGAAAAGTTTCTTTGTTTCTATGAGGAAAGCTATGAAGATGAAAAAACAGCTTTTGGCACTGCTGCTGGCTGCGGTGATGGTGCTTAGCCTGACCGGCTGCAAGGAGACCCTGAAAAAGGTGGCGCAGAAGGTGACGGGCCACTCCGAGGAAGTACAGGAGGAGGACACCACCCGCTGGGCGGAAGCCACCACCGACCCGCTGATCATTCAGGGCATTGCGGATGCCTCGGCAAAGTATGCCACCGCCACCGCAGACGGCTGCCTGTACGCGGTGTTCAACGGCATCTGGAGCCGCAACACCGGCTACTTTACCGTGCCGGGCGGCAGTTTGAACATCATGGCCTGCGGCACCGCCGAGGGCACCCAGAAGTTCAAGGTGGCGCTGTGGAAAAAGGTGGACGGCGGCGCAGCGTATGTGCCGGACAGCACCTACTACGTCAAGACCGACGGCACCGACTACCGCTGCACCATTTCCGGGCTGGACCCGGCGGCACAGTACCGCGTGACCATCTCGTATGATTCCAGCCGGTACTACCTGTACGGCCTGCTGAAGGTGGAGGGCATTGCCGGATGACGAATCAGACGAAAAATTCAATGCTGCTGATGCTGTGCGCCATGATCTGGGGCACAGCCTTTGTGGCGCAGAGCGCCGGTTCCGGCATGGGCGCGTTCTCCTTTCTGGCGGGGCGCAGCTGGATGGCGGTGCTGGTGCTGATCCCTACGGTCAAGGCGTTTGACGCCTTGCACAATCGGCAGGGCAAGCCGGACGGCAAGCCCAAGACGGCGGCCGAGCGCAAGCTGCTGCTGAAGGCCGGGCTTGTGTGCGGCACGCTGCTGTTTTTAGCCAGCGCGGCGCAGCAGCTGGGCATCACGCTGGACCCCTCCACCGCAAAGGCGGGCTTTCTGACCGCCATGTATGTGGTGCTGGTGCCGGTGTTCGGTCTGTTTCTGGGCCGCAAGGGCAGCGCGCAGCTGTGGGTGAGCATGGCCATTGCCGTGGTGGGGCTGTACCTGCTGTGCATGAAGGACGGCTTTGGAAGCATCCAGAGCAGCGACTGGCTGCTGCTTTTGTGCGCGGTGCTGTTCAGCTTCCAGATCATGGCGGTGGATCATTTCTCCCCGCAGATGGACGGCGTGCGCCTGAGCCTTGTGGAGTTTTTTGTGGTGTCGGTGGAAAGCACCGTGGCGGCGTTTTTGTTCGAGCAGCCTGCCATGGCAGAGTTTGTCACCTTCGCCGGGCCCATCCTGTACTGCGGCATCATGTCCAGCGGCGTGGCCTACACCCTGCAGATTCTGGGCCAGCGGGACCTGAACCCCGCGGTGGCAAGCCTGATCATGTGTCTGGAAAGCGTATTCAGCGCATTGGGCGGCTGGCTGCTGCTGCACCAGAACCTTTCCTTCCGGGAATCCTCCGGCTGCGTGCTGCTGTTTGCCGCCGTGGTGCTGGCGCAGCTGCCCCTTGGCCGCCTGAAGCGGAGCAAGGCCTGACATGGCGGCAAAGCCGTGCGCCCAGCTGCGCAGCGTGGAGGGTATCCAGTACGAGCTGGTGCGCAAAAAGGTAAAGCAGCTGCACCTGCGGGTGCGGGACAACGGCACCGTGATGGTAAGCATCCCCTTGACGGCCAGCTTGGAACAGGCTGACCGTTTTGTGCTGCAAAACGCCCAGTGGATCCGGGATACCCGGGTGAAGAACATCACCAAGCTGAACAAGGACAACGCCGACCTGCCGGACAAGGCCACGGCGCTGGCCTACTTTACCGCCATGAGCGATAAGGTCTACCCGGCCTTTGCCGGGGTGCTGGGCGGGCAGAAGCCCATCCTGAAGGTGCGCAGCATGACCAGCCGCTGGGGCGTGTGCTGCCCGGGCAAGCGGCAGATCACCCTTGCCTTGCAGCTGTATAACCAGCCCCCTGCGGCGCAGATCTATGTGGTAGTACACGAGTACTGCCACTTTTTGCAGTTGAACCACAGCCCGGCCTTCTGGGCGGAGGTGGAAAAGCTGCTGCCGGACTGGAAGGCCCGGCGGGAACTGCTGAAAAAATAATCTATCGTAAAAATGGAGGGAAGTTCCCTTGGAAAACGAAAAAAAGACCGGCGATAAATATTCCAAGCTGGCCGGCAATACCCTGATCTTTGCAATTTCCAGCTTTTCGTCCAAGCTGCTCACTTTGATCGTACAGCCCTTTCTGACCTACGCCATGGCGGAGATCTCGGATCTGGGTCTGTCCAAGATCCTGAGCCAGTACGCAAACCTGCTCATCCCCTTTGTGTCCATGGGTATGTCCAACGCCATCATCCGCTTTGGTCTGGACAAGGGCAACAGCGAAAAACAGGTGTTCACCAACGGCCTGCTCACCATTCTGGGCGGCTTCGGCATTCTGGTGCTGTGCTGGCCGGTTACCCAGTTTTTGCCGGATATGGCGCAGTACGGCCTGCTGATCTACATTTATGTGCTCATGAGCTGCCTGCGCACCCTGTGCACCCAGTTCGTGCGCAGCTGCCAGTGGAACAAGCTGGTGGCGGTGGACGGCGTGCTGTGTACCGTGGCCACCATGGCGTTCTATGTGCTGTATCTGGTGGGCTTCAAGTGGGGCGCTAACGGCTATCTGCTGGCTATCATCAGCGGTGACCTTGCCAGCGTGCTGTTTTTGCTGTTTACCGGCAAGCTGTGGAACTATGTGGAGCTGAAGGGCATCAACAAAAAGCTGTGGCGGCAGATGCTCAACTTCTCGCTGCCCATGATCCCGGCGCAGATCAGCTTCTGGATCATCAACGCCTCCGACCTGTTCTTTGTGCGCGAGATGTGCGAGGGACTGGACGGGCGCACCGGCAACGCATGGAGCGGTCTGCTTTCCACCGGCTACTTCCTGCCCACCATCCTGACCACGCTGGGTCTGATCTTCTACGATGCGTGGCAGCTTTCCGCCGTCACCGAGGAAGAGGAGCGCGCCCGGTTCTTTACCAAGATCTTCCGCACCTATTCCAGTGTGCTGTTCTGCTGCGCGGCGGGCATTATCTGGCTGTGCCGCCCGGTGATGCACGTCATGAAGTCCAACTATTATTACGCATGGCACTTTGTGCCGTTCCTCGTGCTGGCTTCTACTTGCAGCTGCTTCAACCAGTTCATGAACAGCGTCTATGTGGTGACCAAAAAGTCGCAGCGCAGCATGGTCACCATGATGGCGGGTGCCATCAGCAACTGTGTTATGAACTACTTCTTCATCAAGCTGTGGGGGCCTGTGGGCGCGACCTATGCGTCCTTCCTTGGCCTTGCGCTGGTGTTCACCCTGCGTGCGGTGGACGCCCGCCGCATGATCGGGATGCACGTCCACCCGGCGCGGGTGCTGGCAAACGCCGCCGCGCTGGTGTTCGAGGCCTTTGTGCTGCTGGCAGAGCCGCCGCTGTACGGGCTGTGGACGGGGCTGATCACGCTGGTTATCATCCTGTACAACTTTGCGGGCGTATGGGCCATGGCGCGGGTGCTGCTGCCCCGCCTGCTGGGCCGCCGGGGCAAGGCGCTGGTAGCCGCCGTGGACGGCTGGCTGAAGCCGAAAAAGGCGTAAAGCGGGACGATTTGGAATGCGCTCCGCATTTGCTTTGCGCATATTCAGCGGAAAAATTATTTATAAGTTCGGAATACCGGAGCGTCTGCGGACGCTCCGGTATTCCATTTTCACGGGAGGGGTCGTAAAGGCAAACGGCATTTGCAGCGCCTGCTTCCTGCGGAAGCGGCGGCGCTGCGGAGAAGCTGAAGTTTGCCTTTAGCGGAAAACGTATTTTTTTACAATTTATGGAACTTGCTCAAGTTTTTTCCTTCTGCTGGTTGACGGCATCCCCCGGAATCCGTATACTATAAATATATCTTGTACAAAAGTGTACAAACAGGATACAGACGAAAGGCGGTGGACATCATTCTCAGACGATCGCTCCCCAAGCTGCGGGAAAAGCTTTTGGAGGCGCTGCAGGCGGTGCTGCCCATTGTGGCCATTGTGCTGGTGCTCTGCTTCTCGGTAGCACCGGTATCGCCCAGCATCCTGCTGTGCTTTTTGCTGGGCGCTGCCATGATCGTGGTGGGCATCATGTTCTTTACTCTGGGGGCAGAGATGAGCATGACCCCCATGGGCGAGCGGGTGGGTGCAGTCATCACCCGCAGCCGCAAGCTGCCCCTCATCCTTGTGCTCGGCTTTTTGCTGGGCTTCCTTATCACCATCTCCGAGCCGGACTTGCAGGTGCTGGCAGATCAGGTGCCCTCCATCCCCAGCGGCACCCTGATCCTTTCAGTGGCGGCGGGCGTGGGCCTGTTTCTGGTCTTTGCCTTCCTGCGTATGCTCATCGGCATTGCGCTGCCAAAGCTGCTGGTGCTGTTCTATGGCATCATCTTTCTGCTGGCAGCCTTTGTGCCCAAGGAGTTCCTCGCTGTGGCCTTTGACTCTGGCGGCGTGACCACCGGCCCCATGACCGTGCCCTTTATCATGGCGCTGGGCGTGGGTGTTTCCTCCATCCGAAGTGACCGCCATGCGGCGGACGACAGCTTTGGTCTGGTGGCCATGTGTTCCATTGGCCCCATTCTGGCGGTGCTGACGCTGGGCATCGCGTTCCGCGCAGCGGACAGCACCTACATCCCGCCTGTTCTGCCGGAGGTGGCAGACTCGGTGGAACTGTGGAAGCTGTTCCGGGAAGGTCTGCCCACCTATCTGGCAGAGATCGCCCGCTCGCTGCTGCCCATCGTGCTGATGTTCGGAGCGTTTCAGCTCATCGCCCTGCGGCTGGACCGCCGCACACTGGGGCGCATCGGTGTGGGTCTTGTGTATACCTATATCGGCCTTGTGCTCTTTCTGACCGGCGCAAACGTGGGTTTTATGCCCGCCGGTAACTATCTGGGTCAGGTGTTGGCAGGCAGCGGGGTGCGCTGGGCGCTCATTCCCATCGGGATGCTTATCGGCTACTTCATCGTCAAGGCCGAGCCTGCGGTCTATGTGCTGAACAAGCAGGTGGAAGAGGTGACCGATGGTGCCATCTCGGCGCAGGCCATGGGTCTGGCGCTTTCTGCGGGCGTGTCCATCTCGGTGGGTCTTGCCATGGTGCGGGTGCTGACCGGCATCTCCATCCTGTGGTTCCTTGTGCCGGGCTATGTGTTCGCCATCAGCATCTCCTTTGTGGTGCCCAAGCTGTTCACCGCCATCGCGTTTGACGCGGGCGGTGTGGCCTCCGGCCCCATGACTGCCACCTTCCTGCTGCCGCTGGCGCAGGGCGCCTGTGTGGCGGTGGGCGGCAATATCGTCACCGATGCCTTCGGCGTGGTGGCCATGGTCGCCATGACCCCGCTCATCACCGTGCAGATGATGGGTCTGGTGGCGCAGCTGCGCACCCGCAAGGCACGGACGGCGCAGCCCGCTGCGGTGCTTGCCACCGTGTTTGCAGACCTGCCGGATGACGCCATTATTGAGCTGTAAAGGAGGCAGAACGTGAGCAGTTTGTTTTTGATGATCACCATCACCGACCGCCGCTCTACCGACGGCTTTTTGCAGCTGTACAAAAGCCACGGCGTAACGGTAAGTATGCGCACCGTGGGCTCCGGCACGGCGGTGCAGGAGACGCTTTCCACCCTTGGGCTGGAAAAGACCGAAAAAGCGGTGCTGCTGGCCGTGGTAACGGCAGAAAGCTGGCAGAAGATCCAGAAGGATCTGCGCCGCAAAATGCAGATCGATGTGCCGGGCACCGGCATTGCGTTCATTGTGCCGCTGAGCAGCATCGGCGGCAAACGGGCGCTGATGTTCCTCACCGAGCACCAGCCCCTTACATGGAAGGAGGAGAGCACCTTGAAGGATACCCGCTATGAACTGCTGCTGGTGGTGGCAAATCAGGGCTACACCGGCTCCATTATGGACGCTGCCCGCACCGCCGGTGCAGGCGGCGGCACGGTGATCCACGCAAAGGGCACCGGCATGGAGGGTGCAGCCGCCTTTCTGGGCGTGGAACTGGTGAACGAAAAGGAGCTGGTGCTCATCGTCAGCCGCACCAGCCAGAAAAACACCATCATGAAAGCCATTATGGAGGGGGCAAACTCCAAGGCGGGCGCCATCGTGTTCTCGCTGCCGGTGACCGATACCGCAGGTCTGCGGCTGATGGAAGAGGACGAAGCCCAGCCGGAAGCTGCCCTGTGACCCCTTAAAAATTGAACCCGATATCCGCATTTATCGCCGAAGGCTTGATAAATGCGGATATTTTCGTTATCATAGTAGAAGAAACTTCAACTATAAACAAAGGAAGATGAAGATGACGCAATTAACACGCAAGCAACAGCAGCTCTTCAACGCACTGTCCATCGTGGTGGGCAATGCGATGTATGCGCTGACTGTGGTATTATTTCTGATGCCCTCCGGCCTGATCACCGGCGGTGCTACCGGTATCGCACTGGCTTTCAACAAGGTCACCGGCCTGCCGGTGTCCGCAGTGCTGTTCGTGGTCAACGTGGCCATGCTGCTGCTGGGCTGGTGGGTGCTGGGACGCCGCTTTGCCCTGAACACCATGGCAAGCACGGTGCTCAGTCCCTTTTTTATGGCACTGTGGGAGCGCCTGCTGGGCAATCTTGTGCTGACCGATGATCTGGTGCTGAACACCGTATTTGCGGGCTTTGGCATCGGCATCTCGCTGGGCATCACCATTCGCGCCGGTGCCTCCACCGGCGGCATGGATATCCCCCCGCTGGTGCTGAACAAGTGGTTCCACCTGCCGGTGTCCAGCACCATGATGACCTTCGACTTTATTATTCTGGCGGCGCAGGCGGCCTTCAGCCCGGTGCGGCAGTCCCTGTACGGCGTGGTGATGGCCATTATCTACACGGTCGTGCTGGACAAGGTGCTCATGCTGGGCACCACCCGCACCGAGGTAAAGATCATCAGCGCCAAGTCCGACGAGATCTGCGCGGCCATTTTTGCGCAGCTGGACCGCGGCGTGACCATCCTGCACGGCGAGGGCGGCTACCTGCGGGAGCCGGAGTCGGTGCTGCTGAGCGTGGTCTCCAACCGGCAGCTGCCAAGGTTGGAAAAGCTGGCGCACGCCATCGACCCCACCTGTTTTATGATCGTGAGCCATGTTACCGAGGTGAGCGGGCGCGGCTTCTCGCTGGAAAAGGACTATCAGGCAGAGGAATAAGCGGATTTCCGCAAGGCTCTTGCAAAACTGCCCCGGTTTGGGGTATAGTATAGAGGAACAGTAGGTTATACTGTATCTCACCCAAGACAGAAAGGAAAAGCTATCATGTTTGATATTTTCAATATGCTCAAAAAAGAGGAACACACCGCACCCAAGCAGGTGACCCGCGATACCATCATCGGCGATATTCTGGATATGGACCAGACCACCGCACCCTACTTTATGGAGATCGGCATGCACTGCCTGGGCTGCCCGGCTTCCCGCGGCGAGACCATCGAGGAAGCCTGCGAAGTGCACGGCGTGAACTGCGACGAGCTGCTGGAGAAGCTGAACACCCATCTGGCAGCCAAGAAGGCCTGAGTGCTGCCCACACTGGATGCGCGTCTGACCGCAGCGGCCCAGCTGGTGCGCCCGGGACAGCCGGTGGCGGACATCGGCTGCGACCACGGCAAGCTGACGGCGGTGCTGGCGGCTTCGGGCAGGTACCCGAAGGTCATCGGGGCAGACCTGCGCCCCGGCCCGCTGGCCAAGGCAAAACAGACGCTGGAAAATGCAGGTTGTCTGGACCGCGCTGAGCTTCGGCTCGGCGACGGTCTTTCTGTGTTGTCTGCCGGGGAGGTGGGCAGCATCGTACTGGCGGGCGTGTCGGCGCAGACCACATGGGAGATTATCGAAAAAGCGCCGTGGGTGTCCGCTGTGGGCGGGCCGCGCCTCGTCATGGTGCCCGCCACCCGCCACAGCGAGCTGCGCCGCTGGCTGTGGCAGCACGGCTTTGCCCTTGTGGCTGACCGCCCGGTGCAGGCCGCAGGCCGCTGGTATGCGGTGATGGCGGCAGAGTACACCGGCGAGGTGACAGAACCCACCTTTACCCGGTGCCTGCTGGGGGATACCGGCCGCTGGCCGGAGGGTGCGGGCTACGCCGCATGGCAGCGGGCAAAGCTGCCCCGGATGCGGCTGGGCGTGCCGGACGGCAGTGCGCTTGCCGCAGAGATGGATGCCATTCTGAAAGAGGGAAACTGAAATGACCACGGTACAGCAGGTATACGAAGTAATGCAGCGGCTCGCCCCGCCGGAACTGGCAGAGCACTGGGATAACCCCGGCCTGCTGGTGGACTGCGGCGGCAACGTGCGCCGGGTGCTGGTGACGCTGGACATCACCCCGGAGGTGGTGGCAGAGGCTGCGGCAAAGCAGTGCACGGTCATTGTGGCGCACCACCCGGTCATCTTTGACCCGCTCAAGCGGCTGTGCCCCGCCGATGTGCCCTATCAGCTGGTGCAGGCGGGCATTTCTGCCATCTGTATGCACACCAATCTGGATGCCGCCGAGGGCGGGGTGAATGATGTGCTGGCCGACCTTTTCGGCATCCGGCAGCGCACCGCCTTTGCAGACGGCTGCGGCCGGGTGGGGGAAATCGACCCCATCACTGTACCGGAGCTGGCAGCATTGGCGCAGCACAAGCTGGCGGCGCTGTGCAACGCACCGGCTACCGGTGCGGCGGTGCAGGTGAAGTTTGCCGATACCGGAAAGCCGGTGCACCGGCTGGCGGTCATCAGCGGCGCGGGCGGCAGTCTGTTTGCCGAAGCCATCGCCGAGGGCGCGGACTGTCTGCTGACCGGCGAAGCCAACCACCACCATGCACTGGACGCCAAGCGGCTGGGGCTGTCCCTCATTGCGGCGGGGCATTACGCCACCGAGTTCCCGGTGACCGCCGCTGTGGCATCTGCCCTGCGCACCGCCCTGCCGGAGGTAGAGGTGCTGGTAAGCGCCGAGAACCGCGACCCTTATACTTATTTATAAAAAGAGAACCCTCTCCGTCATTGCTGCGCAATGCCACCTCCCCCGAAAGGGGGAGGTTTTATGGCGCGCCCGGGCAGAAAAGATCCCCCCTCGGGGGAGCTGGCAAAGCCGAAAGGCTTTGACTGAGAGGGTTATAGATAAAACGAGGTAACATTTATGGCACTGGATGCCGCGACACTGGCGCTGACGGCAGCGGAGCTGAAAGCCACCCTGACCGATGCCAAGATCGCAAAAATTTTTGAACCGACCCGGGATGAACTGGTCATCACCCTGCGCACCCGCACCGATACCTATGCCCTGCTGCTGTCTGCCCGCAGCGGCTCTGCCCGGGTGTGCCTGACCGAGGAGACCTTTGAAAACCCCGAGACGCCGCCCTCCTTCTGTATGCTCATGCGCAAGCACCTGACCGGCGGCAGACTGCTGGACGTGCACATGGAGCCAGGCGACCGCATCGTCTACTTTGATTTTCAGTGCACCAACGAGATGGGCGATCTTGTGCGCAACACCCTGTGCGCTGAGTTGATGGGGCGCTACTCCAACCTTGTGCTGGTGCAGAGCGGCAAAATCATCGACGCCCTCAAGCGGGTGGATTTTGAGGACAGCGACGTCCGGCAGCTGCTGCCGGGTCTGCCCTACACCACGCCCCCCAAGCCCGCCCGCCCGGATTTTCTGCTGGTGAGCAGCGCGTCCATCGTGGCGGCGGCCTGTCAGCGGGAACTGCCGGTGGCGGATGCTCTGAACAAGACGGTGGCCGGTGTAGGGCCGGTGGTCTGCCGGGAGGCCGCATGGCGCGCCTTTGATGGCGAGCACCTGCCCGCCAACGAGCTGACCGATGCCCAGAAGCGCAGCCTGATGGCAGCAATCGACGAGCTGAAGGAGCTGCACGCACAGGGCGGCTGCCCGTGCAGCGTCACCGCGCCGGACGGCAAGCCGGTGGAGTATACCTTCTTCCGTCCGCAGCAGTACGGCGAGCAGTACACCATCCGGGAGTGGCCGTCCTTCAACGCAATGCTGGAGGGCTACTACGCCGAGAAGGACCGCGCCGAGCGGCTGCGCACCAAGAGCAAGGAACTGCACAAGGCGGTGCACAATATGTACGACCGCGCTCTGCGCAAGCAGGCAGCCCGGCAGGAGGAACTTGCCGCCAGCGGCAAAAGCGAAAAGCTGCGCCTGTACGGCGAGCTGCTGTCCGCAAACCTCTATCTGGCGCAAAAGGGCATGAAGAGCCTGACCGTGCCCAACTGGTACGACGAGGGCAAAGAGGTGACCATTCCGCTGGATTTACGGTTCAGCCCCAGCCAGAACGCCCAGAACTTCTTTAAGAACTACAAAAAGAAGCAGACCGCCGCCCGGATGCTGGTAGACCTGCTGGCAGAGGGCGAAAAAGAGATCGCCTATCTGGAAACGGTGCTCTACGAGGTGGAAAGCGCCTCCGGCGAAGCCGCCCTGAATGAGATCCGCATGGAACTGAAAAATCAGGGCTACCTGAAATACTACAAGCAGCGGGACAAAAAGCAGAAGCCTGCGGACTTCCTGCGCTATACTTCCAGCGACGGCTTTGAGATCTTGGTAGGCCGCAACAACGCCCAGAACGACAAGCTTACCCTGCACACCGCCCGGGGCAAAGACTTATGGTTCCATGTGCAGAAAGCCCCCGGCAGCCATGTTGTGGTCATGAGCCGGGGCGAGGACATCCCGGACACCACCAGGCAGGAGGCGGCGGAGCTGGCGGTCATCCATTCCAGCGCCTACAAGGCAGGCACCGGCGCCAAGGTGGCGGTGGACACCACCGAGGCGAAGAACATCTGGAAAGCCAGCGGCGCCAAGCCCGGCATGGTGCTGTACGAGGTGTACACCACCGTCTACATCACCCCGCGGGAGGGGCTGGAGGAACAGCTGAAGAAGAAATGATTTGAATTTTGGGGTTCTGAAAAGCCTGCGGGCTTTCAGAACCCCTTTTTCACGGAAGGGAGTTCCCTTATAATATAGGTATAACCCCCGCTCTTCCCGCCCATACTGATGCTGCAAAGGGGAGCGGGGGAGTTTTCCACCGGCAAAAAGCGCCGGGATTGTGCATCTTGCACAGAAAATGCGGCCATTGACAAAACAGAGAAAATAAAAAAGAAAAATCGTAATTTTCTGCAAAAAACACTTGCCAAATAGACGAAGATGTGATAAAATATCTCTCGGCTGCAAAAGGCTTGTGCGATACAAGTCGTGCAGGCCAGCGATATGCGTTGATGCGGGAGGTTGTCATCCGGCGATAGCTGCGATGGGTTATTTCCGCGGAGTATGTCCGATCTTAGAACCGGGCGA
>CAKTAT010000048.1:0-16494 GCA_934532365.1 uncultured Faecalibacterium sp.
TGCAGGAAGGTGTTGATCTGCTCGGTCTGGGTGTTCTGGTCGTTCTTGCCGTCCATGATGGTGACGGAGTAGCCCATGTCCTTCAGGTAGCCTTCCAGATCAGCGCGGTACAGGGTCATGAAGTTATCGGCAAACTGATAGATGCAAACGCCGATGTTGGCAGAGCCGTTGGTAGCAGCAGAAGCAGCAGTGGAAGAAGCAACGCTGGAAGCAGCGGTGCTGGTAGAGGAAGAGCCGCCGCAAGCGGTCATAGCAGCGGTAGCGCCCACAACGGCAGAAGCCTTCAGGAAGTCGCGACGAGAAATCATTTTCATAATAGTAATCTCCTTCATTTGTGTGTCACAGCATATTCACAGACGCATTTGTCGCACGCGTCCGTAATCCCTGACAGTATTATACCCTTGTGCGGGGGTGTTCCGCAAGAGAATAAGTTCACAAGATTGGTGCAAATGTTTTGTTACGTTTCTACAAAAGCGGACCAAAGGTTACAAAATCTTTTCGCGAATTATCACAATTTTTCATGCCGATGCAACCAACATACAAATATGATGCAGGTATGTAAAAAAACATGCTTGAACATGACTGAATGTTGCATGACTGCTAAAAAACCGCGAAAAGGGGCGATACATTTTTTGAAAGATATTTTCAGGGATACTACACAGCGGAAAGAAAACGCTTTTTATACACTCTTACCGGAAGGGAAAAACAACACGGGTCGAGAAAAATGTTTACTCCCCGGGTGGGGCGGCACTGTACCTTTATAGTAACAGGGCGGTCAGGGCGCGGCGAACGTTTTTGTGGGAAGCACCCGAAATACGAGCGGCCGTTTTCTGCGTGCTGCACTGCCTGAAATAACAAAACTGACGCAGATGCGTTGCGCTTTGAAACTGCAAAGTATACAGAAAGGAAAACGGCTACACAAAAATACATAATGGCCCCACAAAAGTGCACACTGTCGGGCAAAGCGGGCGGGTGATATCCTGTGTACAGAGCCCGGGACACCGGACGAAAGGAGGAAGAACATCATGGGGCAGACAAAGCCCGCCGCCGGGCTGAAGAGCCTGAACCGCGCCGCCGACACCCTGAGCACCCTGCTGGCGCAGGAGGTAAAGGAACTGAACGAGCGGCAGAAGGCCGCCCGGCGGGAAAACACCCCCGACCCCGGGATGATGAAGGGGCTGAAGGAGGCCACCGCCGTGCTCAAGGATCTGGCGGGTGTGGTAAAGACCCTGAATGATCAGGGCACGGAACTGGAAGGGACAGAGTGCGGTGTGGTGCTGCTGCCGCCGGTGGAACAGGAGGAAAAGGCATGAACAGAACCGAACGGGCCGTCATCGTGTGGAAGCCGCAGCCCCGGCAGCTGGAATTTATGCGCAGACCGGAGCCGGAGGCGCTGTACGGCGGCGCGGCAGGCGGCGGCAAGAGCGATGCGCTGCTGATCGAAGCGCTGCGGCAGGTGCACATCCCGCATTACCGGGCGCTGATCCTGCGCAAGACCTACCCGCAGCTTTCCGACCTTGTGGATAAGAGCCAGCTGTACTACCGCCGGGCGTTCCCGGAAGCGCAGTACAACGCCACCTCCCATGTATGGGTCTTTCCCAGCGGGGCAAAGATCTGGTTCGGCTCCATGCAGTACACCAAGGACCGCACCAACTATCAGGGCAAGGCCTACGATTTTATCGGCTTTGACGAGTTGACCCACTTTGAGTGGGACGAGTACAGCTACATGATGAGCCGCAACCGCCCCACCGGGCCGGGCACCCGGGTGTATATGCGTGCCACCACCAACCCCGGCGGCATCGGTCACGGCTGGGTGAAGGCGCGGTTCATCACGCCTGCCCCGCCCGGCACCCCCATTGTGGAAACCGTCACGGTGCGCCTGCCGGACGGCACCGACCAGCAGATGGAGCGGGCGCGGGTGTTCATCCCGTCCAGCGTGTTCGATAACCCTGCCCTGCTGGCCAACGACCCCGGGTATCTGGCAAGCCTTGCCAGCCTGCCGGAGGCGGAAAAGCAGGCGCTGCTCTACGGCAGCTGGGACAGCTTTTCCGGGCAGGTGTTCACCGAGTGGCGCAACGACCCGGCGCACTATCAGGATCAGCGCTGGACCCACGTTATCGCGCCCTTTGCCATCCCCAAGCACTGGCCCATCTGGCGCGGGTACGACTTCGGCTTTTCCAAGCCCTTTTCGGTGGGGTGGTATGCGGTGGACGAGGAAGGGCGGCTGTACCGTATCAAGGAGCTGTACGGCTGTACCGGACGCCCCAACGAGGGCCTGCGCATCGACCCGGTGGAGCAGGCCAAGCGCATCCGGGAGGCCGAGCAGAACGACCCACTGCTGCGGGGCAGGGTGATCCACGGAGTGGCAGACCCTGCCATCTTTGACGAGAGCCGGGGCGAGAGCATTGCGGCCATGATGGAGCGCAGCCCGCATTTTCTGCGCTGGCAGCCCGGAGACCACACCCGGCTGGCGGGCAAGATGCAGTTCCACTACCGGCTGCGGTTCGCGCCGGACGGGCGGCCGATGCTGCAGGTGTTCAGCAGCTGCAAGCACTTCATCCGCACCCTGCCGAACCTTGTGTACGACGAGAGCAATGTGGAGGATATCGACACCCGGCAGGAGGATCACATCTACGACGAGTGCCGCTATGTGCTGATGGAGCATCCCATCAGCCCGCCCGAGGCTTCTGCCGCGCCGCCAAGGCCGGACGACCCGCTGGAGCTGCACCGGCAGGCGCGGTTCTACCGCATCTGAAAAACAGGAGAGAAAGGAAAGACTATGGAAGATACAAGAGCAGAAGCTTTGCCCATTGGCGCGGCAGAGGCGGCGGCTGCATTGCAAACGCTGCAACGCTACAAGGCGGGCAAGGCGGCGCTGGACAAGCGTCTGATCGATAACGAATTGTGGTTCCGCATGGGACACTGGAAAAACTACCGCGACCCGCTGATGCCCGGCAAGGCGCAGCCCTCCAGCGGGTGGCTGTTCAACAGCATTGCCAACAAGCACGCCGACGCCATGGACAACTACCCCGAGCCCATGGTGCTGCCCCGGGCGGCAGACGATCAGGCCACAGCGCAGGCGCTTTCCAGCGTGCTGCCGGTGGTGCTGGAGCAGGCGGATTACGAGCAGGTGTACAGCGATGTCTGGTGGCGCAAGCTCAAGCAGGGCACCGGCGTTACCGGCATCTTCTGGGACCCGGCGGCGCGCGGCGGGCTGGGCGATATTGCGGTGCGCAGCGTCAACCTGCTCATGCTCTACTGGGAGCCGGGCGTGCAGGATATTCAGGACTCGCCGGACTTGTTCCACCTCAGCCTTGAGGACACCGCCCGGCTGACCGCGCAGTATCCGCAGCTGGCAGGGCACGCCGCCGGTGTGGTGGACGTGCCCCGGTACATCCACGAGGACGGCCAGACCACCGCCAACAAGAGCGTGGTGGTGGACTGGTACTATAAGCGCCCGGACGAGAGCGGCAAATTGCGGCTGCACTACTGCAAGCTGTGCAACGGCGTGGTGCTGTATGCCAGCCAGAACGACCCGACGCTGGCGGCGCGCGGCCTGTACGACCACGGCAAGTACCCCTTTGTGTTTGACCCGCTGTTCGTGGAGGAGGATTCTCCCGCCGGGTTCGGCTACATCGACGTGATGAAGGACTGCCAGAACGCCATTGACCGGATGAACCACGCCATGGACGAGAACGTGCTGCTGGCCTCCCGCCAGCGGTATGTGCTCAGCGATACCGCCGGGGTGAACGAGGAAGAACTGGCCGACCTGAGCCGGGACATCGTGCACGTTGTGGGACGGCTGAACGAGGACAGCTTCCGTCCGCTGCAAACGGCGGGCTTGCAGGGCAACAGTCTGAGCTACCGCAACAGCCGCATCGAGGAGCTGAAGGAAATCAGCGGCAACCGCGACCTGACGCAGGGCGGCACCACCGGCGGCGTGACCGCTGCCAGCGCCATCGCCGCTCTGCAGGAGGCGGGCAGCAAGCTGAGCCGGGATATGCTCAAGAGCGCCTACCGCGCCTTTGCAAGGCAGTGCTACCTCATCATTGAGCTGATGCGGCAGTTCTATGACGAGCAGCGGGTGTTCCGCATCACCGGCCAGCGCGGCGAGAGCGAATTCGTGCCCTTCTCGGCACAGGGGTTGCGCGCAAAGCCTGTGCCCGCCGTGGGCGGGGTGGAGCTGGGCAGCCGGGAGCCTGTCTTTGACATTGTGGTCAGCGCCGCCAAAAAGAGCACCTTCAGCCGCCTGTCCCAGAACGAGACCGCCAAGGAGTGCTACCGGCTGGGCTTCTTCGACCCCGCCAACGCGGACGCAGCCCTTGCGGCACTGGAAATGATGGACTTTGAAGGAGTGGAAAAGGTGCGCGCCCGGGTGCGGCAGAACGGCACGCTGGCGCAGCAGCTGGTGCAGCTGCAGGGGCAGATGGCAAGACTGTCTGCCGCCCTGGCCCAGCAACCCGGCGGCACCCAAGCGGCGCAGGACACTGCCGGTCTGACGGCGCAGCTGCCGGTGGCGGCGGCTGCCCGCGCCATGAACTGGAACGGAAAGGAGGTGAAGTGAGATGATCAAGGTATGTTACAGTGAGCTGGACGGCCCCAAGGGGCTGAGCCTGCGGCTGGAAGCCGCCGGTCACGCGGGCTATGCGCCCGCCGGGCAGGATATCGTATGCGCCGGCGCAAGCACCCTGATGCAGGCGCTGGTGTACCTGCTGGCAGGGGAGGAGAGCGCCCGCAGCGATGCTTGGGACGAGCCGGAAGGCCCGCGCCTTGCCGTGGCGGCGCAGGCACCGGTAGCGCCGTGGGTGCAGGGCGCGTTTGAACTGGCCAAGGCGGGCTTTACCCTGCTGGCCGAGCGCTACCCGGACAATCTGCGCTTTGCGGATGTGAGCCGCAGCGGGCAGCAGAGCATGATGGACCTGCAGTTGTTTGCAGAGGGGGAAGCTGCCCCCGCGCTGAGCCCGGAGCAGACCCGGCAGGCGGTGGCTGCGGGCACCCTGAAGCCGGAAGCCCCCGCCGCGCAGCCGGAAGTACCGCCGCAGACCCCGGCAGAGCCGGAAAAGCAGCCGGAAAGCCCTGCACAGCCGGAGCACCCGGTGCTGCCGCCCCTGCCGCTGCCGGTGCAGAACACGGTGCGCAGCCTGCACGCCCGCTGGGCGGCAGAGGAAGCGGCTATGCGCCGCAGCCAGCCGGGCTTTGACCTGAAGGCAGAACTGAAAGACCCGGAGATGCGCCGCCTGATGCAGCTGCCCGGGATGCGGGTGCAGGATGCCTACCGCCTTGCCCACTACGAGGATGCCCTGCGCACCACGGCACAGACTGTGGAGCAGGGCGTGGTGGAGCGGGTGCAGCAGCGCGCCGCGCGTCCGCTGGAAAACGGCCTGCGCCCCGGCGCAGCTGCCTCGGTACGGCCGGACGTTGCCGCCATGACCCGCGCCCAGCGGGAAGCCCTGGAGCGCCGTGTGCTGCACGGTGCACAGATCGAACTTTAACCTGACAGGAGAAAGGAAAAAAGCATGATGAATTTTAACATCCAGCTGTTTGCGGACGCGCAGACCAACACCACCGGCACCATGTCGGTGGAGATGAAGACCTTTTACGAGAAGCGCCTGATCGATCAGGCCGAGCCGCGCCTTGTGCACGACCAGTTTGCGGACTACTACCCTGTGCCCCAGAACGGCGGCAAGACCATCGAGTTCCGCAAGTACGACAGCCTGCCCAAGGCCAGCACTCCGCTGACCGAGGGCGTTACCCCCAACGGTCAGGCCCTGAACGTGACCAGCATCACCAGCGACCTGCACCAGTACGGCGGCTGGACCCCGCTGACCGATGTGCTGCAGATGACCGCCATCGACAACAACGTGGTGCAGGCCACCCGCGTGCTGGCTAGTCAGGCCGGCCGCACCATGGACAGCATCACCCGCGATGTGCTGGCGGGCGGCACCAATGTCATCTACGCCCCCAAGCTGGGCGCAGACGGCACCGAGACCGCCGTTACCAGCCGCAAGGCACTGGACAAGAGCTGCACCCTGACCCCGAAGCTGTTCTTTCAGGCAGCGGCGCAGCTGGGCGCAATGAACGCAGACCCCATCGGCGACAGCTACGTTGCCATCATCCACCCCTATGCGGCCTACGACCTCAAGACCTGCAAGGAGTTCATGGAGGTGCACAAGTACGCCGACCCTGATACCATGTTCCGCGGCGAGATCGGCAAGCTGGGCAACATCCGCTTTATCGAGACCAGTGAGGCCAAGATCTGGAAGGACGATACCTGCCCGGCGGGTCTGGCAGTGTTCGGTACGCTGGTGCTGGGTGCCCACGCCTACGGCGTGACCGAACTGGAGGGCGGCGGCCTTGAGCACATCGTCAAGCAGCTGGGCTACGGCGACGACCCGCTGAACCAGCGCGCCTCTGTGGGCTGGAAGGGCATGCGCGCCGCCGAGCGTCTGGTGGAGCAGTACATGGTGCGCATCGAGAGCGTGTCCAGCTACTCCGCCACCGCTGCCGCCAACTAAGGAGGTGCCCATGGCTGAAAAGAATGTGCGCATCCGGCTGTTCAAGGACAACAGCCGCTACAAGGGTGATCTGTTCGTCAGCGTCAACGGCGTGAACTATAAGATCCGCCGTGGCGTGGAGGTGGAGGTGCCGCCCGCTGTGGCCGAGGTGCTGGAGCACAGCCAGCGTCAGGACGAACTGACCGCTGCCCGCATTGCCGCTGCGGAGAACGCGGCACAGTAAAAACAACACTGCCCGGCTGGGAGAAATGCCCCCGGCCGGGCTTTTTATAAAAAGGATGTGATGAGATGACCATAGGAGAGGCTTTGGAGCGTGCCGAGCAGCTGCGCCCGAACTGCCGCATTGAAACCGAGACCCGGCTGCAATGGCTGCGGGAGGCGGACGCCCTGCTGCGCACAAAGCTGTTTGACCGCGCCGCTGCCGGGGCGTTTGACGCCGTGGGCGCAGACCGTCCATGGGAGCAGCCGGTGCAGGATGACCAGACGCTGCTGGCGCCGCCGCCCTTTGATGCGCTGTATCCGCACCTGTTGTGTGCGCAGATGGACGCCGCCTTGGGCGAGACCGACCGCTACGCCGGGGAGCAGGCGCAGTACAACGCCCTGTATGCAGAGCTGGCGGTCTGGCTGCGGCAGAACTACCCGCCCCGCAGCCGGGCGCAGTGGCGCTGGTAAGGAGGTGAGGCGATGGTACTGGCAGACAGAATGCGGCTTGCCAACACCCGGCAGCTGCTGCGGGCCTTTGGCGGCCTGAATGAGACCTACGGCTGCTCGGAGGCAGAGTACAGCGCCGGTGTGAACTTTTCCACCCGGGATTTCCCTGCCCTGAGCACCCGCACGCCCCGCCGCAAGCTGCGGGCGCTGACCGGCCTGAACGGGATGTACCACCTGAACGGTCTGCTGACCGTCTGCGGGCGGGATATCACCTATACCCCGGACGATGCCGCTGCCCCGGCGGTGACGAAGCCGGACGCCGTGACTGACGGCCGCAAGGCGCTGGTGGGCATCGGCACAAAAATTCTGATTTTTCCGGACAAGCTGGCCTTTGATACGGCAGACGGCAGCGTTGCCGCACTGGGAGCGCTGTGGACGGCGGCGGGCAAAAGCGTGACCTTTGCCCCCTGCGATGCCGCAGGCAAAACCTATCAGGTGGAGGCTTTTGGCCGGGACGAACCCGCCGAACCGGCAGACGGGCAGCTGTTTTTAAAGGTAGAGGATGCCGACCATCCGTGGCGGTACGACAGCACGCTGGAGATGTACAGCAAAAACTCCGGCAGCTGGGCGGCCATCCCGCTGGAATACTGCCGCATCACGGCGGCAGGGCTGGGCAAGCTGTTCCGGCAGTGGGACACCGTGACCGTGCAGGGCGCCGCCGCCGAGGCGGCGGGGCAGAGCCCGGAGATGAACGGAGACCAGATCGTATATGACGTGGGCGAGGACTGGCTGCGGGTGCGCTGCACCCCGCAGGGCGAGTATTTCTACGGCACACTGGTGCAGAACGCCGCCGCCGCCCAGTGGCAGAGCATGGACGGCAAGCAGCACCGCAGCGTGGACGCCGCCCAGACGGTATCCATGGAGCGCCGGGTGCCGGAGCTGGATTTTGTGACCGAGTGCGACAACCGGGTGTGGGGCTGCAACAGTAAGGAAAACGTCATCTACGGCTGCAAGCTGGGCGACCCCACCAACTGGTTCAGCTACCGGGGCATCGCGGCGGACAGCTACGCCGTCACCGTGGGCAGCGACGGTGCCTTTACCGGGGCGGCCTCCTGCATGGGCTATGCGCTGTTCTTTAAGGAGAACACCCTGCACAAGCTCTACGGCTCCAAGCCCTCGGATTTTCAGCTTTCCAGCCTGCGCTGCCGTGGCGTAGCCAAAAACGCCGCCCGCAGCCTGTGCGTGCTGAACGAGACGCTGTATTATCTCTCGCCGGACGGCGTCATGGCGTGGGACGGCAGCCTGCCCACCAAAGTGTCCGGTGCGCTGGACGCCGCAAAGCTTTCCAACGTGCAAAGCGCCGTGGGCGGTGCACTGGATGGCCGGTACTATCTGCACATCTCCCGGGAGAGCGCCCGGCTGCTGGTCTACGATACCGAGAAAGGGCTGTGGAGCGAGGAGGACGTCTGCTCCTGCGATATGACCAGCACCGGCGGGCAGCTTTACCTGTGGGACGGGCAGGCGCTGTGGGCGGCAGACCCCACCCGCGAGCCGGACTGGCAGAGCACCGACGGCGTGGAAACGGACATCCCCTTTGAGCTGGTCACCGGCGATGTGGGACTGGACGGCACCGAGCAGCGGTATCTCTCCCGGCTGACCTTGCGGCTGGACGCCGAACGCACCAGCACGGTGGAGGTGGCAGTAAGCTATGACGGCGGCGCGTGGGAGACGGTGACCTCCCTTGCCCCGCAAGGCAGCCGCCGCGGCTATGACCTGCCCTTTGTGCCCCGGCGGTGCGGGTCGCTGCGGCTGCGGCTGCGCGGCAAGGGGCAGATCACCCTGCGCAGTCTTGTGCGCACCATCGCCCCGGCAAAGGGAAAATTATGGGAGGAGGATGCCTCATGGCAAGCATGAACGGCCTGAGCAAACTGGGACTGCCCAAGTTCAGCGATAACATGGACTCGGAGGATGCCCGGGCACTGCGCAGCTATCTGTACCAGATGCAGGAGCAGCTGCAGTATGTACTGACCAATCTGGATACGGAAAATATGTCCGACACCCTGCGCAGCAAGCTGCAGGGATTATAAGTACGAAAGGAGAATTTTATGGCATCCAAAAAGAAGGAGGAATTGCTGCAGCCGGAGGTGCAAACGCAGGCGCAGGCCGCTGCGCAGTCTGCTTACACCACCGAGGGGCTGAACAGCCGTGCCGATGTGGAAAAGGCCATGGCAAACGTCAGCTACCGCCCCGGTCAGCAGGTGACCGATGCAGCCAACGCCCTGAAGCAGTGGCAGCAGAATCGCCCCGCAGACTACCAGAGCAGCTATCAGGATAAGATCAACAGCCTGCTGGGGCAGCTGCTGGAGCGGGAGAATTTTCAGTACAGCTACACCCGCGACCCGCTCTACCGCCAGTACGAGCAGCTGTATACCCAGAACGCCCACAACGCCAGCGCGGATGCGGCGGCGCAGGCTGCTGCCCTGACCGGCGGCTACGGCTCCAGCTATGCCACCAGTGCGGCGCAGCAGGCCTATCAGCAGCAGATCGGTGGGCTGGCAAGCGCCATCCCCACCCTGTACAGTCTGGCGCTGGATACCTACCAGAGCGGCGGCGAGGAACTGGTGAATCGGCTGGACCAGCTGAACGGACAGGAGCAGAATGCCCAGACTCTGTACGACCGTCAGCTGCAGGACTACTACACCCAATTGCAGCAGAAGGGCGAGGCCTACAACGACGCCTACGCCAAGGACTACGGCCAGTATCAGGAGCATCTGAACCGGCTGGACGCCCTGCACGGCTACTACACCGCGCAGGAGCAGGCGCAGATCAGCCAGCGCCAGCAGTCCTTTAATAATTTCATAACCGTGCTGGGGGTCCTTGGGGATGTGTTGCAGTTGGCCATTACCGGTACCACCGGTCTGGGCAGTCTGGCGGGCAGCCTGATGAACACCGGGTACAACATCTATGCCGGCAACCGCGCCTACGAGGCCGAGCGCGCCGACACCCAGTGGAGCCAGCAGATGCAGGAGAAGCAGCGGCAGGACGCACTGACCCAGCAGCAATACGACAACACCGCCAGCGAGCGTGCCTATCAGGATGCGCTGAAGCAGCAGGCCTTCAACAATAACGTGACCACCCAGAAGCTGAACATCGCGAAAGGCGAGTGGGCGCTGAAGCAGTCCAATGCCCAGCAGAAGGCCGCACAGGCCGCCGGTAAGGCGGCGAGCACAAAATCCGGCAAGTCCGGCAGCGGAAAGACCACCGGCAGCAGCGGCTCTGCCTCCGGCGGCAGCCGCAGCACTGTCAGCGCCGGGGTGCCCTACACGGCAGCTCTGCTGCGCAGTCAGGGCAAGAACGATGTGGCCATCACCTCTGCCCTGCGGCAGGAGGGCTACACCCCCGCCCAGATCGCAAAGATCCTGCAGGAGATGAACGAGTAAGAGCAGGGAAATGATTGAAAATGCCCTCCGCTTTGCTCTGGGCATCTTCAGCGGAAAAAATATTTTTAATTTCGCGTTTGTCGCGCTCTGCGGAGCGCTCCAAACGCATTTTCACAGGAAGGGGCGTAACGGCAAACAGACAACTTACCCGCAGCGCGACTGTTTCTGAAAGAAACAAGCGCTGCAAATGCCATTTTCCATTACGACCCCTCTGTGAAAACGCAACGCCGGGCAGACCGCAGTCTGCCCGGCGTTGCTCTATATTATTATAATAAAACTACCTTGTTCTATGCCCAGAGCAAAGCGGAGGGCATTTAAAATCGTTTTGTCCCGCCGGATCGAATAGCAAAAGAAAAAGTCCGCTGTTTGAAACAGCGGACTTTTTGGTGGGGTGCCCAGTGGGACTCGAACCCACGGTCTCCAGATCCACAATCTGGCGCGTTAACCGACTACGCTATGGGCACCATATCAATGCGCCCGAAGGGACTCGAACCCCCGGCCCACTGCTTAGAAGGCAGTTGCTCTATCCACCTGAGCTACGGGCGCACGTTGTTATCCCAATGGGTTCCATTATGGCGGCAGCGCTGTGTCGGCACAGGCTGCGAGAGAAATAATACCATACCCATCGCATTCTGTCAAGGAAAATCTGAAAAAAGTTTCAACTTTTTTGCGCTGCGGGCAAAAATGGACGCTCCTGCGCACAGAAAACGGCCTTACAGCATCCACATCCCGGCGGCACCCAGCGCAAAGCCCAGCGCAAAGCCGCACACCACGTCCCGCACATGATGCACCCCGGTGAGCACCCGCAGACAGCAGATGAGCAGAGCGATGCCCACCATCACGCAGCCTGCGGCGGGGTAGAAATACAGCCATACCGCCGCCAGCACGGCGGCGCTCAGCGCGTGGCGGGAGGGCATGGAGTGGCCACGGCTCTCCTTTGCCACCAGCGGGGTAAAGCCGGGCTGCTCGTAGGGGCGGGGAAAGTGCAGCCGGGTGCGCAGCAGCGTGCCGCCCCAGAACACCAGCCCCGGCACAAAGACGGAGCGGGCGATGAGTACCATAAAGTCCAGCGCGGCCTGCTTCTGGGTGAGGAACAGCCGCGAGAGTCGGACGTTCAGCAGGCACAGCAGCACCGGGTAGCACAGAAAAGGCACCAGCGGCAGCCACCGGTCCAGAAAAACGACCAGACGCTTTACGGACGGGTGGGCGTTGAACCAGTGATAGATCGGCTTATACTGTTCGGCGGTCAAAGCAGGTCACCTCCTGTCGGGGCGAATATCAGAAGCAGGTATCCAGATAGTTTTCCACATCAAAGGGCTCCGGGGTGGAATCCTTGCGCAGATACAGCGGGTGGTGCGGGTGTCCCTTTTTGCTGCGCTTGCCAAAGGTGACCCACGGGATCTCCCGCTCCCGCGTCAGGGCCACCATCTCCCGCATCAGGCCGGGCAGATAGTCCCGCTTTTCGATCAGAGTGCCCCATGCCGCCCACATGGTGGGCTCGGTCTGCGCCAGCACGGCCTGCAGCCAGCGCAGGTTTTCATCGCACAGGGCGCGGTCAGGGGTCTTGTCCATATCGTTGGGGTCGGTGGCGCGCTGAGGGTAGACGTTGAACATGATCCAGCTGTCAAAGCCGTTGGCGGCGGCCAGACGCTCCACGCTTTTTAAGGTGGGGTCCAGCGCGCCGGGCTGGGCGGTGCTGGGGTTGATGCCGATGCACACCAGCGGGTGCTTGCCCACACGCCCCAGAACATAACGGTAGTTTTGGTAGGTGTGGGGCTCGTAATACCATACGCCGCCGGCGTATTCGCCCGCCTCAAGCACGGGCAGAGAAACGGTCTGCATGATAGTAAACTCCTGTCGGTTTGGAATATCATTCTTATCGTACCTGAAACCTCCGGGAAAATCAACAGTTTTAGCCCCAAAATACTGCCTTATTTCTGTTTTTGTGGTATACTGAGGGTGTTCCGGTGCGGCAGGGGGACTGCGGCACCGCGCTTTGATAAAAAAGGAGTTCTTATGCTGGAAGACTATAAAAGTGCACTGCGCGCAGGGCAGCGCGCCTATCGTGCCCGCATAGCCCGCGGCCAGTCGCCCTATCTGGCCGTGCTGGACGATGTGCTCAAGGGCGTGGATATCGTGGCACAGGAGCCGCTGGGACTGGTGGAAATCCCGTCGGACAGCCTTGTGGGCACCAAGACCAGCGGACGGCACACCGCCTTTTCGTATGATTTTATGCCCCTGCTGGAGCCGGACACCGAGTTTGCCGCCAAGTGGTCGAACCTGTGTGACGCCCATTTGACAGAGGGCATCCAGACCCCCATCATCGCCTTTGAGTACATGAACCGGTTTTATGTACAGGAGGGCAACAAGCGGGTCTCGGTGCTCAAGTATTACGGCGCCGTCAAGATCCCGGGTACGGTCACCCGGCTCATCCCCGCCCGCACCGAGAATCTGGAAAATAAGATCTACTACGAGTTCCTGGATTTCTATAAGCTGTCCAAGGTGAACTATGTGCATTTTTCCAAGCTGGGCGGCTATAACAAGCTGCAAACACTGGTGTGCAAGGCCAGCGGCGAGGCATGGTCGGAGGACGACCGGCTGAATTTTGCCGCCTTTTACACCATGTTCCACCAGCAATTTGAGGCCTTGGGCGGCGGGTCCATGGGGCTGACCACCGGCGATGCGCTGCTGGTGTACCTGTCGGTGTACCGCTACTCCGACACCTACGACGCCACTCCGGCACAGGTGCGGCAGAACCTGGAAAAGCTGTGGAACGAGGTGAAGGTGCTTACCGAACCCCACGGCGTGGAGCTTTCGCTGGAACCGCCCAAGAGCCCCGCAGAGCCGCTGCTGTCCAAACTGAATATCTTCAGCCCCAGCAAACAGCCCAGCGAGCTGCGGGTGGTGTTCCTCCACGAGTACAACGCCAAGATCAGCGCATGGGTGCGCGCGCATGACGAGGGGCGCGACGCACTGGCCAAGGTTTTTCCGGACAAGGTGTATATCAGCTGCTACGAGGATGTGAACCCGGAGGTGGACGCGGAGCAGGTGCTGGAGGAGGTAGCTCACAACAATGCGGACGTGGTGTTCACCACCAGTGTGCGGATGTACAACGCCTGCCTGAAGGTGGCGGCGCAGCACCCCAAGACCCGCATCCTGAACTGCTCGCTGAACGCGCCGCACCCGCTGGTGCGCACCTACTATCCCCGCACTTATGAGGTGACCTATCTGCTGGGGATGCTGGCCGGTATCATGACCAAGACCGGGCACATCGGCTATGTGGCGGCAAACCCCGTGTACGGCGTGCCCGCTGCGATCAACGCCTTTGCACAGGGATTGAAGAGCGTGCGCCCGGCAGGCCGTATCTGGCTGCGCTGGGCCTGCCAGACCGATGCAGCCCACCCGCTGGATTTTGCCGACTGCCCGGAGATCGACATGGTCTACGCCCGGGACAGCCGGGAGCCCGCCGACACCAACCGGGACTACGGCCTGTGCCGCAAGCTGCCGGACGGCAGCCTGCAGCCGCTGGGTCTGCCAATCTGGCGGTGGGATACCTTCTATGTGCAGATCGTGCGCTCCATCTTTGACGGCAGCTGGGACAACGCAGCCACCACCCGTGCGGTGAACTACTGGTGGGGACTGCGCAGCGGCGCAGAGGATCTGGAGTATCAGGAAGCACTGCCCAGCGGTACGCGGCAGCTGCTGGATCTGCTGGAAACGCTGCAGGGCTCGGACAATGTGCACATCTTCCCGGAAAAGCTGTATGATAACGAGGACAACCTGCACTCCCCGGAGAATAAAGTTTACAGCCCCAAAGAGCTGATGGAGATGGACTGGCTGGATGCCTGCGTGCACGGCAAATTGCCCCATTACGATGAACTGGACGTCAAGACCCGTACCGTGCTGGCCATCAACGGACTGGACAACGTAAAGGGTCTGGAGAAATGAGCCGGCCTGACCGGAAACAGAATGGAGCATACGAACGTGAAAATTCTTGCCATCTCAGATGTCCCGTCCAAGGCGCTGTGGGACTATGACACCCGTGCCCGGCTGGAGGGCATTGATCTGATCCTCTCCTGCGGGGATCTGCCCAAGAAATATCTGGAATATCTCACGAACTTTACCGCCGCGCCCATCCTGTATGTGCACGGCAACCACGACGGCAGCTATCAGACCCAGGGCGAGCCCGGCGGCTGCATCTGCGTGGACGATCAGGTGTACACATGGAAGGGCCTGCGCATCATGGGGCTGGGGGGCTGCCAGCGCTATAATAACGAGGATACCTACCAGTACACCGAGAAGGCCATGCGCCGCCGTGTGCACAAGCTGGAGCATCAGGCACACAGAAAAGGCGGCATCGACCTGCTGCTGACCCATGCCCCGGCAAAAGGGCTGAACGACGGGGACGACTGTGCCCACAAAGGCTTTGCGTGTTTCAACGAGATTCTGGACGAGTACCAGCCCAAGTGGTTCATCCACGGGCACATACACCTGAATTATGATGCAAAGCTGCCCCGGGTATGCACCCGCGGCAACACCACCGTCATCAACGCCACCGAGCGCTATGTGTTCGAGATCCCGGACCCGGACCCGACCGAAGAGCGCAAGACCCTCTGGCAGATGCTGGGGCTCTGACGGGTTGTCGGCTCTTGGAAAAATGATTTGAAATGCCCGCCGCCTTTACGACCCCTCCTGTGAAAATGGGATATCGGAACGCCCGCAGGCGTTCCGATATCCCGAAGTTTAAAATATTCTTTCCGCTGCTTATGCGCAGAGCAACGCGGCGCGCATTCCAAATTGTTTCGGCATAAAAAGAAGCCGCTGCACAAATGCTGTGCAGCGGCCTTTTTGTTGATGGAGCCTTATTGTGGGAACGGCGGGCGCGGCAGCAGTGCGGTGCTGCCTGTGTCCTGTAAAAATTACAGTTCCAGCTTGCCGGAGAACTTATTGATGACGTAGTAAGCTGCGCCCTCCTCGGGCTTGACGTACACCTTGCAGGACTGTACACCGACCTTATGGGTGGTGCGGTAGTCTGCCTTGGCGCGGTCGATGATGTCGGTGATATTGTACTGCTCACCGCCCATCTCTACATACAGCTCGGGTGCCAGCGGCGGGCGGCCGCGGCGGGCGGGAGCCTTGGTGGATTTGCGGGTCTTGCCCTCGGCAGCCGGAGCTTCGGCTGCGGGAGCAGAAACTTTCTTTTCAGGCATGATGCATAACCTTCCTTCTGTATTTGATCTGGTGCAGCGGGGGCTGCACCGGCGGGCTCCAATGATCTATCGTAAGGCAGAAGCAGTGTAAAAAGCACAGACCCAGCTGCCCCATACGAACCGGTACGAAAATGTTTGCGTAAAGAAGTTAAACCTATAATTATATAATATGTTTTTGAAATTCATTTGTAAAGCCTTTTTTGCAAAAAACATTGTAAAATCGGTAAGAAACGGCGGAATAAATGGCCGGAGCAGCCTTCCGGCGCTTTTTCTCGGGCAGAGTACGACCTTTCGGCAAAACGGACGGCCATTCCCGGGGAACGCCGGGCCACAAATTCGGCAGGCAAAAACGCCTTTTTGCAGGGGGAGAATAAGGCGGAACGGAACCACCGGCGGGTGCAGGGGGCGCAGCAGATAAAAAGCAGAAGCTGCCGCACAAAAAATGAACCGCTCCATTTCCTGAGCGGTATACCATACGGTCTGGCAAATGGGGGTGGTTCACGTTTCCGGAGCATTCTTTGTCAGGGCCGTGCTGTTCGACCCGCTCACACGCCGCAAATAAAAAAGGAACTCCCCCAGACAAGCTGGAGGAGTCCCCTTTTTATGCCGGTGGTGGGGGTCGAACCCACACGTGTTATTAGCACAAGGGATTTTGAGTCCCCCTCGTCTGCCATTCCG
>CAKTAT010000049.1:0-16393 GCA_934532365.1 uncultured Faecalibacterium sp.
GCTGGATGTTGACTTCGACAAGAAGCGCATCAGCCTGTCCATGAAGGCTCTGCTGAACGACGACGCTGAGTAATCAGCCCTTCGTGCAAAAGCATAGCTTCTGACACAATGCGATCTGCAGCCCCGTTGCCGGGAAAACGGCGGCGGGGCTGTTTTTGTTAATAAAACCATGATAAAATTCTTCAAAAAGCACTGGGAAGTGCTCAGTTACCTGATCTTCGGCGTGCTGACCACCCTGCTGAATATTGTGCTGTACGCGCTGTTCAGCCAGCTGTTCGGCTACACCGCCGCCAACAGCTGGGGCAATGTGCTGGATAATGCCCTGTGCATCCTGTTTGCCTACTGCACGAACCGGGCGTTCGTGTTCCGCAGCAAGACCACCGGCAAAGCGATGGCAAAAGAGTTCGGCACCTTTGTCACCTGCCGTCTGGGTACAATGCTGCTGGACACTGCAATTATGCTGGTGCTGGGCAATCTACTGGTAGCGCAGGGCGCGGCGCTGATGGACAACATGATGCAGGGGGCACTGAGCGTGGTGTCCCACTGGTTTGGCCCGGACACGGCCATCCAGATGGCAGCGTCCTATGCGGGCACACCGGCGGGGGTCACGGATGGCTCTGCCGCCATTGCCATCATTGGTGGTGCAGACGGCCCCACGGCGATCTTCGTTACCAGCCGCTACAATGCGCAGGCACTGTGGGGTCTGTGCGTCAAGGTATTCTCCAACGTGGTGGTCGTGGTGCTGAATTATGTGTTCAGCAAGCTGATCATCTTTAAAAATCGTAAGTGAGATATTTTCTCCGCCGCAGGCGGAGAAAATATCCAATATAATTTAGGAGGTACGGTATTATGAAACGTGGTCTGAAAGGGTTCGCATTCCTGGTCTCTGGTCTTGTGCTGGGCATCATTGGTGCAACGGCATCGGTGACTGCGATCGCACTGAGCGCTGTGGGCATGGCAAAGGTGCGCCGTGCCAGCAAGTAAAACAACGGAGGAACGAGCATGAACCGCGAAGAGATCCTGTCCCATGTCGATCATACCCTGCTGAAGCCGGAGGCCACCTGGCCCCAGATCCAGCAGCTGTGTGACGAAGCCATTGCAAACCACACCGCATCCGTCTGCATCAACACCTGCTACGTCAAGCAGGCTGTGGAGTATATGGCAGGCCGCATCCCCGTGTGCTGCGTGGTGGGCTTCCCTCTGGGCGCCATGGATACCGCCAGCAAGGCCTTTGAAGCCAAGACCGCCATCGAGAACGGTGCAGCCGAGGTGGATATGGTCATCAACATCGGCCGCCTGAAGAACAAGGAGTACGATGCTGTCCGCGAGGACATCCGTGCTGTGAAGCAGGCTGTGGGCGATAAGATTTTGAAGGTCATCATCGAGACCTGCCTGCTGACCGAGGAAGAGAAGGAAAAAATGTGCGACATCGTCTGCGAGGCCGGTGCCGACTACATCAAGACCAGCACCGGCTTTTCCACCGCAGGTGCCAACTTCCATGATGTGGAGCTGATGGTCAAGGGCGTGCATGGCCGCTGCAAGGTCAAGGCTGCCGGCGGCATTTCCACTGTGGAGGATATGGAGACCTTCCTTGCACTGGGTGCTGACCGTCTGGGCACCTCCCGCGCTGTCAAGATCCTGAACGGCGAGCAGGCAAAGGGCTACTAAGCTTTCTGCAAAAAAAGTATTTCGGCGAAGCTCCGGGCTTGGCTGAACTGCAAAGGATGATTTCCTCAAAGGCTGCTGCACAAATTGCTGTGCAGCGGCCTTTTTTGCGTCAGAGCCTTGCAAGCAAGGCGCGGCAGGGTGTATAATACAGATAGACACTGTATAAAATAGGGGGCTGACCGCTTTATGGGGTAAGGCGGGCAGAGGAGGAAATGCAATGAATATACCCGAGATCCTTGTAGCCAATGGCACAGGGGCGGTGCTGGTATGCTTTTTGTTTCTGCTGCGGGTGCGCGGCGAGAGTAAAAACAGCGTTGGAACAGAGCTGTTCTGCCAGATGCTGGCGGTGACGTTGCTGGCACAGGCGGCAGAGACGATCAGTTTTCTGCTGGATGGCGTGCCCGGCGCGGCAAGCCGGTTCTGGCTGTACCTGACCAACACCCTCTGCACCGGCGCTACCGTGTGCGTGGGCTTTGCGTGGTGCCTGTATGTGGACTTCCGGGTCTACCGCAGCACCGGACGCCTGCGCAAAAAGCACCTGATGCTGGGCGTGCCGCTGCTGATCATTCTGGCGCTGCTGGCGGCAAACCTTTTTGGTACAGGGTGGATCTTTACCATCTCGGCGGACAACACCTACCACCGCGGTCCGCTGAATTTTATGCTGTACCTGCTGCTGGCGTGCTATTACACCGAGAGTGTGTGGCAGGTGCACAAGGCAAGGCGGGACGGCGTGACGGTGGAGTTTTTTCCGGTGTACTACTTTGTCATTGCCTGCGCGTTGGGCACGGTGCTGCAGGGTGCGTTCTACGGCATGGCGTTCGGCTGGCTGTCGGTGTCCGTCGCCTTTGTGTTCGTGGACAGCCAGACCCGCAGCCTGAGCGGCTATACCGATGAGCTGTCCGGCCTGTTTGGCCGCAAGTACATGAACTACTGTCTGGAGCGCATCCACGCTACGCAGGAGAAGGACGTTTACGGCATTATGATGGACGTGAACTGCTTCAAGGAGATCAACGACACCTACGGTCACGCCGAGGGCGACCGGGCCATTCAGGAGATCGGTCACATCCTGTCCGGGGCGCTGGCGGCAAACTCGGTGGCCATCCGCATGAGCGGCGACGAGTTCATGGTGCTGATCCGGCACGGCTCGGAGGAAATTTTGGATAAGACCTGCGCCGCCATCGAGCAGCGGGTGCAGCACTATAACGCCACCGCCCCGGCGGGCAGCTTTCAGCTGTCCTTCTCTACCGGTGTGGCAAAGTACGAGGGCGGCAGCGTGGAAAAGTTTCTGGTGGAACTGGACCAGCGGATGTACGCGGAAAAGCGCGCCTTCCACGCCGCCCGGGACGGCCATGCAGCACCGGAGCAGGGAAGTGCTCCATCAATTTAAAAGGAATGTCTAAAATAAGTGCGACTTATCTTGACAATCTGACGCTGCAATGATAGAATATGGAGCGTACCAATTGAATACCGACTTATCAAGAGCGGCTGAGGGGACAGGCCCTGTGAAGCCCGACAACCTGCGCGAGAGCGTAAGGTGCCAAATCCTGCGGGAAACCGGAAGATAAGAGTGCAACGCTCAGAGCTTTCGGCTCTGGGCGCTTTTATTTTTCAGAACAAACTTGATGGAATGGTAAATACACGCAACTGCAACATTTAGGAGGCAAAAAATGGCTAGACACCTGTTTACTTCGGAGTCCGTCACCGAGGGACATCCCGATAAGATCTGCGACCAGATCTCTGATGCGATCCTGGACGAGATCCTGACCCACGACCCTGATGCCCGCGTGGCCTGCGAGACCTGCGCATCCACCGGCCTTGTGCACATTATGGGCGAGATCACCACCAGCTGCTATGTGGACTTCCAGAAGGTCGTCCGCGAGGTGGTGGCCGATATCGGCTACACCCGCGCAAAGTACGGCTTTGACGCCGACACCTGCGCCGTCATCTCCAACATTGACGGCCAGAGCCCCGACATTGCACTGGGCACCAACGATCAGGTGGGCGGTGCAGGCGATCAGGGCATGATGTTCGGTTATGCCTGCGACGAGACTCCCGAGCTGATGCCCATGCCCATCAGCCTTGCCCACAAGCTGGCAAAGCGCCTGACCGCCGTGCGTAAGAGCGGCGAGATGGACTACCTGCGCCCGGACGGCAAGAGCCAGGTGACCGTGGAGTACGACGAGAACAACAAGCCTGTGCGCGTGGATGCCGTGGTCATCTCCAGCCAGCACAGCGAGAGCGTGAGCATGGAGCAGCTGCGGGCAGACGTGATGGAAAAGGTCATCAAGGCCACCATCCCCGCCGAGCTGCTGGACGAGAACACCAAGTACTACATCAACCCCACCGGCCGCTTTGTTGTGGGCGGCCCGCAGGGTGATACCGGCCTGACCGGCCGTAAGATCATCGTGGACACCTACGGCGGCTATGCCCGCCACGGCGGCGGCGCCTTCTCCGGCAAGGACCCCAGCAAGGTGGACCGCAGCGCAGCCTACGCGACCCGCTGGGTGGCCAAGAACATCGTGGCTGCGGGTCTGGCCAAGCAGTGCGAGGTGCAGGTGGCCTACGCTATCGGCGTGGCAAAGCCTGTGTCCATCATGGTGGATACCTTCGGCACCGGCACGGTAGCAGACGAGAAGATCGAGCAGGCAGTGGAGAAGGTGTTTGACCTGACCCCCGCCGCTATCATCCGCGAGCTGGATCTGCGCAAGCCCATCTACCGCCAGCTGGCCGCCTACGGCCACATGGGCCGCGAGGATCTGGGCGTGAAGTGGGAGAACACCGACCGCGTGGATGCTCTGAAGGCTGCCGTGGCTGCCCTGTAAAAAGCGTTTTACCCTGATAAAAGGTAAGTGAAGAGAGACCGCTGCACCTGACCGTGCAGCGGCTTTTTGCGCCACAGGGGAAAGAGAAGGGAATTTGAAAAAGTCCTACTTTTCTACAAAAATCAGAGGAACTTTGCGAAACGGTAAAGATTTGGTCGCGTTTTTGTAAGAAACTCACATTCTCTTGAAGGAAAAAGAAAAACAGCTGTGCAAGGCGCAGAAAATCGACACATGAAACAAATTGATATGGAACAATCGACAAAATGTGATAAAATAAAACCAGATATGCGCACTTGTGTGCATGGTACGGATGGTAAACAGCAATAAGGAGTTATGTGACTATGTCTATTGAAATTTCCCCTAAGTCTTTCTTTGAGCAGCCCAGTGTGGCGGATATGCGGCTGATCGCCTGCCCCGGTGCAGAGGAGCTGACCGGCCTGATCGACAAGCACCTTGTCCGTTGGGCAAAGGCTGCCGGAATTGAAAAAGACACCTTCATTATTTCCTGTGACTGCCCCCGCTTCCAGAGCGGCGACGCCAAGGGTCTGGTCAAGGAGTCTGTCCGCGGCGACGATATCTTTATCGTGGTGGACCCGGGCAATTACAGCGTCACCTACAAGCTGTTCAACTACGAGAACCACATGTCCCCGGACGATCACTTTGCAAACCTGAAGCGTCTGATCCAGGCTGTGGCCGGTAAGGCACACCGCGTTTCCGTCATCATGCCCAGCCTGTACGGCGGCCGTCAGCACCGCCGCGTAGTGCGCGAGAGCCTGGACTGCGCTGTGGCTCTGCAGGAGTTGCAGACCATGGGCGTGCGCAACATCATCACCTTTGACGCACACGACCCCCGCGTGCAGAACGCAGTGCCCCTGATGAGCTTTGATAACGCCATGCCCACCTATCAGGTGCTCAAGAGCCTGCTGAAGAAGGACCCCGCCCTGTCCTTCGACAAGGAGAAGTTCACCGTGGTCAGCCCGGACGAGGGCGCTATGAACCGCAACATGTACTTCTCCAGCGTGCTGGGCTGCAACTTGGGTATGTTCTACAAGCGCCGCGATTACACCCGCGTGGTGAACGGCCGCAACCCCATCGTTGCCCATGAGTATCTGGGCGAGAGCGTGGAGGGCAAGACCGTCTTTATCGCAGACGATATCATTGCTTCCGGCGAGAGCATGCTGGAGGTCGCCAGCAACCTGAAGGAGCGCGGCGCTGCCAGCATCATCGCCAACGCCACCTTCCCCCTGTTCACCAGCGGTCTGGAGAAGTTCGACAAGGCTGTGGCAGACGGCACCCTGACCTACGTTGTGGGCACCAACCTGACCTACCGTATGCCCGAGCTGCTGACCCGCGACTGGTATGTGGACGTGGATGTTTCCAAGTACGCTGCCTACTTTGTGGTGGCCCTGAACCACGATATGTCCGTTTCCAGCATCATCGACCCCCTGAAGAAGATCGAGAACCTGCTGGCAAACCGCAAGTAAAAAGCTGTTCCAAAGCCCCTGCACCCTGCGTGCAGGGGCTTTTTGCGCACCTTGCCCAAAAAGGCGGGAAATATTTCTCTTACCCTGCGTGAATGAGGGTTATTTTGCATCGAATCGCTCTTGCGGGGGGGCGGTATCTGGTATACTGATAGTACGGAAGAAAGCAACGCCAGACTGTAAGAAAGGATTGGAGGTTGATCTCTATGAAAAAGCTGGCAAAACTGATCGCCCTTCTGCTCACCGGTGTCATGCTGTTGCTGCTGGCATCCTGTGGAGCTGCCCCGCTTACGCCGGAGCAGCAGGCAAAACAGGAGATCTTCAACGCCATCAATGAAGTACGCAAAGAGTGTGGGAGTCCGTCACTACGGGAAGTCCCGAAACTTACTCAATTGGAGCAGGAGTTCATCGAACATTTCCGCGAAGCCGGAACGAAGGGGCTTTCCCAGAGTGAAGTAGATAAACTCGAGGGGGAGCTTGCAAACAAGCAGAAGGAAGCTGGCTGGGAATGGAATGGGTCGCTCAGTTACTCTTCTTGGACGGAACCTATTAAGCTGACTAGAGCCTATGAGGGGGATACTCCAGAGTTCCGGGCAATGCTGCGTGAAAAGGGAGTTGCAGCAAACGATGATTCCGTCGCTCTCAGCGTTGGTGTGGTGACCATTGATGGTAAAATCTATTGGACCATTACTATGCTGAAACCGAAAACCTGACCCCCTTGCCCCGCACAGAATAACACCTTTTGAATTACGCAAAGCCGGACAGCCCGCAGGCTGCCCGGCTTTTTTGCGCAACTCCCTCAGGGAGGGAGCGAACCCTCTCCGTCTTTGCTTCGCAAATCCACCTCCCCCGAAAGGGGGAGGTTTTGCTCTACTTACCGGAAGATGCCAAAAAGCTCCCCCTTCGGGGGAGCTGGACGCGACCAACGGGAGCGGACTGAGAGGGTTCGCTCCCGGAGAAACCCCCTCAGGCTCACTGCGTTCGCCAGCTCCCCCAAGGGGACGCCTTAACTCCCTCAGTCAAAGCCTGACGGCTTTGCCAGCTCCCTTTGGGAGGGAGCCTCTGGCGCGCCCGGAAACTTCCTCATTGCGCCTAAAACTTTAGCAACGAGCCTAACGGCTTGGCTCTCCCCTTGGGAGAGCTGGCGCGGGAGCGCCTGAGAGGGCGTCACTGAAGAACCGCCCTTTTTGCATTTTGCGGCGGCTTGTGTTAAGTTTTTGAAAATTCGTGCCGGGGACTTTGCAAAACCCGATGGGTTTATGCTATATTTAAGTTGAAATACTTTGCATTCTGACAGAAAGGAAAAACGCCATGGAGCATTTTGTGGAGTTTGAGGATGTCTGTAAATATTACCAGACCGGCAGTGTGAAGATCGCTGCTGCCGACCATTTGAATTTCTATGTGGACAAGGGCGAGTTCTGCATCATCGTGGGGCCCTCCGGTGCGGGCAAGACCACATTGCTGAACATTCTGGGCGGCATGGATAACTGCGACGAGGGCAACGTCTGGCTGGACGGCCGCAACGTGAGCCGCTTTTCCGCCCGGGAGCTGACCACCTACCGCCGGTATGACGTGGGCTTTGTGTTCCAGTTCTACAACTTGGTGCAGAACCTGACCGCGCTGGAAAACGTGGAGCTGGCCAGCGAGATCTGCCGCGACCCGCTGGACCCCGCCGAGACTTTGCGCAGCGTGGGGCTGGGCGAGCGGCTGAACAACTTCCCGGCGCAGCTTTCCGGCGGCGAGCAGCAGCGGGTGTCCATTGCCCGCGCACTGGCCAAAAACCCCAAGCTGCTGCTCTGCGACGAGCCCACCGGTGCGCTGGACTACCGCACCGGCAAGCAGGTGCTGGGTCTTTTGCAGGATACCTGCCGCAAGACCGGACGCACCGTCATTGTTATTACCCACAATACGGCACTGACCGGTATGGCCGACCGCATCATTCAGGTGCGCAGCGGCCGCATCGTGTCCAATCAGGTCAACGAGCACCCGGTGCCGGTGGAACAGATCGAGTGGTGAGTACTGTGCAGAAAAGTTACCGCAAAAATATCCTGCGCGAGATGAAAAGCAGCATCAGCCGGGTGGTGTCCCTGTTTGGCATCGTGGCCCTGGGGGTGATGATGCTCACCGGCCTGATGTGCATTGCCCCCGATATGCGCACCGCTGCCCAGAAGTACTATGTGCAGCAGAATGCGTTCGACCTGCGGGTGCTGTCCACCCTTGGCCTCAGCCAGAGTGATATCGACGCCATTGCTGCTGTGGACGGGGTAGACGCCGTGCAGGCGGTGAAGTATCAGGACGTAGAGGGCCACTGGACAGGGGACGAGCAGACCACCGTGGCGCGGCTGTATCAGCTGCCTGCCGACCCGCAGGCCGATACGCCGGAGAACATGAACCGCCCGGTGCTGCTGTCCGGCCGGATGCCGGAAGCTGCCGGGGAGTGCGTGGTGCATGTGATGGGCCACGGCAATCCCGTGGAGCTGGGCACCCAATTGACCCTGCCGGAAGAAACCGAGGGGGTCAACGGGCAGGTGTTCACGGTGGTGGGCACGGTGCAGGACCCGCTGCATTTTTCCACCGATTCCGAGAGCAGCACCGTGGGCGATGGCCAGCTGGACTGCATCCTGTTTGTGCCGGAGGGCACTTTGACCGCAGATTATTATACGGTGTGCTATATCAAAGCGGAAAACGCCGGGCTGTATGATAATTATTCCGATGAATATCAGGCCGCAGTGGATGCCGTAGCGGAAAAGCTCAAGGCCATCCAGAGCGTGCAGTGCGCCGCCCGGCGGGAAGAGCTGATGGACACCGCCAACGACAAGCTGACAGAGGCGCGCGCCGAGTACGACAGCCAGAAAGCCGAAGCGGAGCGTCAGTTTGCCGAGGCGGAAGCAAAGCTTGCGGACGCACAGCAGCAGCTGGACGCCGCCAAGGCGCAGCTGGAAGCCGGGGAAAAGGAGCTTGCCGCCCAGAAGGCTGCCCTGCCGGACACCATGCAGAGCGGCGCCGACAAGCTGGTGAGCAGCGAGGAGCAGGTGCTGGAATTTGAGGAACAGTTACAGCAGATAGAGCTGCTGGTCAACCTGAAAAAGGTGGCAGACCCTCTGTTGACCTACGCGGAAGCCGCTCTGCGCAACGCCGAAAAGGCACTGGACGAAGCCGAGCCGGAGGACGAGGATTACATTGAACTGCGGGATGCGCTGGCCAAGGCGCAGGCCGCTTACGACAACATCTATAACCAGCTGCAGGGCTATCAGCAGCAGCTGGACGCGGGCAAGCGGCAGATGTACAAGCAGGGGCTCATCTCCTCGCCGAACCTCTCCAACGACCAGCTGGTGACCGAAGCCAAGGCTGCGCTGCGCAAGATGAAATTACAGCTTTTGCAGGGGCAGTTGCAGCTGACCACCGGTACCGCCAGCGCCTACACCCAGTTCGATGCGGCACAAAAGCAGCTGGAAGAGGGCTGGGCAGAATATAACGCCGGGCAGACCCAGCTGGAAACCTCCCGCACCGAGTACGAGAGCCAGAAGGCCGAGGCAGAGCAGAAGCTGGCGGACGGCCTTGCCCAGCTGAACGATGCCGAGGAGCAGGTGAGCCAGATCAAAAAGGGCGAGTGGTATGTGCTGGACCGCACCTCCACCGTCTGCTGCGTCACCTTTGCCCAGTACGCCGACCGCATGGACGCCATTGCCCGGGTGTTCCCAGTGTTCTTCTTCCTTGTGGCGGCGCTGGTGGCTACCACCACCATGACCCGTATGGTGGACGAGAACCGCCTGCAGATGGGCACCTTAAAGGCGCTGGGCTACTCCAATTTCAGCATCGCGGGCAAGTATTTGTTTTACGCGATGCTGGCCACCATTCTGGGCAGCATCGTCGGCATGGTGGTGGGCTTTGTGGTGTTCCCCATCATTATCTGGAACGCCTATCAGATGGTGTTCAGTCTGCCCACCTTCACTTTGCACTTCTACCCGGGCATGGCAGCTGCCAGTGTGGGCATCAGCGCCGCCGTCATTGGCTTTGCCACATGGTTCGCCTGCCGTTCCAGTCTGGCCGAAAAGACCGCAGCTTTGCTGCTGCCCCGGGCCCCGGTGGCGGGCAAGCGCATCCTGATGGAGCGCATCACCCCGCTGTGGTCCCGGATGTCCTTCTCCCAAAAGACCACCGCCCGCAACCTGTTCCGGTATAAAAAGCGGTTCTTCATGACCGTGCTGGGCGTGGCGGGCTGCACCGCGCTGCTGCTCATCGGCTTCGGCATACAGGATTCCCTGCTGCCCATCGTCACGAAGCAGTCTACCGAGCTGACCCACAACGATATGTCCATTACCCTCAGCGACCCCAAAGCCCTGACCATGGAGCAGGGGTTGACGGAGGAACTGGACAGCAACAGCGCCGTGCAGAACTGGGGCGCGGTGTATACCAAATCCACTACCATCTATAATGCCGCAGGTGAAAGCGCCAGCGTGAGCATCGTGGCTGCGGCAAAGGACAGCGACCTGACCCGGTACGTTACCTTCCGCACCCGCAAGGGGCACAAGGCCATCAGCTTTGACAGCGGCAGCGCCATCCTGACCGAAAAGACCGCCGAGAACTTGGGCCTGCACACCGGCGATACCTTCTGGGTGGAGAACACCGAGGGCACCCGGGTGGAGCTGACCCTGACCGGCATTACCGAAAACTATATGTTCACCCGGCTGTACCTCCCCCGCGCACAGCTGGAAAGCCTGCTGGGCACGGAGGATATCCCGTGGAACACGGTCTACGGCCAGACCACCTGCACCGATGCTGCCGGGTACAACGCCCTGCGCACCGACCTGCTGGACTGCAACTACGTCAGCAGCATCAGCTTTACCGAGGACACCACCGAGCTGTTCGATAACCTCATCGTCAGTCTGGGCTATGTGGTGGTGCTGATCATCATCTGTGCGGCGGCGCTGGCGGCGGTGGTGCTGTACAACCTCATCAGCGTCAACCTTGGGGAGCGCAAAAAGGAGCTGGCGACCATCAAGGTGCTGGGCTTCTACGATCAGGAGGTGTACCGCTACATCTTCCGCGAGATCGAGCTGCTGGCATTCATCGGCTCTGGCGTGGGTCTGGCGCTGGGTGTGCCGCTGCACAAGTTCATCATCCTGACCGTGGAGATGGATCAGCTGATGTTCATCCGCACCATCGCCCCCCGCAGCTACCTGCTGGCGGTGGCGCTGACCATGCTGTTTACCGTGGTGGTCTGCTTTGTCATGCGGCGGCACGTCCGGCGCATCAGCATGGTAGAAAGCATGAAAGCTCCGGAGTAATTACAAAGTAAACCATAAAAAGCACCCCCTGCGGTCTGTACGGGCAGACCGCAGGGGGTGCTTGGTTTTTTATACGCTCAGGGGATCAGAGGAACACATACTTGAGGATGAACAGCACGGTGAGCACATACATCAGCGGGCTGATCTTCTTCTCCTTGGCCTTGCCGGTGATCACGTTGATGATGGTCCAGGAGATGATGCCGATGGCGATACCCTCGGAGATGCTGTAAGCGGTGGGCATAGCCAGAATGGTCAGGAAGGCGGGGATGCCCTCGCTGGGATCATTGAAGTCGATCTTGATGGCGGAACCCATCATGTAGAAGCCCACGATGATCAGAGCCGGAGCAGTAGCAAAGCTGGGAATGGTGAGGAACAACGGGCTGAAGATGGTAGCCAGCAGGAACAGCACGCCGGTGGTCATAGCGGTCAGACCGGTGCGGCCGCCCTCGGTAACGCCGGAGGCGCTCTCCACGAAGGTGGTGGTGGTGGAAGTACCCAGCACAGCGCCCACGCAGGTGCCGATGGAGTCTGCCATCAGTGCGCCCTTGATGTTGGGCAGACGGCCGTCCTCGTCCAGCATATCAGCCTTGGAGGCCACGCCGATCAGGGTGCCCAGCGTGTCGAACAGGTCCACGAACAGGAAGGAGAACATGACGGCGAAGAAGTTCAGCAGGCCGACACCGGAGAAGTCGGTCTTGAACACCTGACCAAAGGTCTCGCCCAGTGCGGAGAAGTCGAAGCTGACAAAAGAGGTGGGGATGACGGAGTACATACCGGCTTCCACATCGGGGACGTAGATGCCGGTCAGCTCGCACACAATGCCCAGCAGCCAGGTGATCAGGATGCCATACAGGATGCCGCCCTTGACCTTTTTGACCAGCAGAATGGCGGTGATGACCACGCCCAGCAGGGCGAGGATGGCGCCCACGCCCACGCTGTGGAAGGTTGCGCCCTTGAAGTGCTGGTAGGTGACCAGCGTGGAATCGCTGTTGACGATCAGCTTGGCGTTCTGCAGGCCGACAAAGGCCACGAACAGGCCGATGCCCACGCTGACGGCGCTCTTCAGGGTCATGGGAATGGCGTTGAAGATGCCCTCGCGCACATTGGTCAGGGACAGTGCGATGAAGATGATGCCCTCAACAAAGACAGCCATCAGAGCCAGCTGCCAGCTGTAGCCCATGGTCAGCACGACCGTGTAGGCAAAGTAGGCGTTCAGGCCCATGCCGGGAGCCAGTGCAAAGGGGTAGTTGGCCAGCACAGCCATCAGTGCGGTGGCAATGAAAGATGCCAGCGCGGTGGCGATCAGCACAGCCTTGGAATCCATGCCCGCTGCGGACAGGATGTTGGGGTTGACGGCAAGGATGTAAGCCATGGTCATGAAGGTAGTGATACCGGCCATGATCTCGGTCTTTACATCGGTGTGGTTTTCTTTCAGGTGAAAGAACTTTTCTAACATGAGAAACCTCCTGCTTCCAATAAAACACTCCGCCGGTTGCGGACGGCGGAGAAAGAACAGCTCCCATTCTATCAGCTGAAAACGTTTTTGTCCACACCAGAAACACACAAATTTCGCAATTTGTTCAAGTTTTCTTAAATAAGTATGACTTATCTGACAAAAAATCTGGCATTTTTTAGTAATTTGGACGGAATGCAGGCAATTTGTGCAGAAAAAATGTGTGTGGAAAAAAGTAGTTCCGAAACACCCTGCGGGTGTTTCGGAACTACAAATAAAATATTTTTTTGCAAATGAACGGCGCTTACAGCGTTTCTACCCGGTCAAACAGATCCTTCGCGGCTTCCACGGCGTCCTTGCTGCCAAAGGCGACCCGTACGCCGCCGGACAGCACGTCAGACAGGGCGGCGGCCTGTGCTTTGAGCAGGGCGGCATCCACGCTGCACAGCGCCTTGCGGTCGGCGGCGCGCATCTCGTCCGTGATGCCGCAGAAGTACCGGTGATCCAGCTCCCGGGCGGCGGCACGCGCCTTGCGGGGCGTGTCCAGCTTGGCGGCAGTGCCCACGATGAACTCGTCCAGATCCCGGGCGGTGTAGTCCCGGGCGGCAAGGGCGGCAGGGGCAGTTGCAAAGGTGTCGTAGCTTTCCCGCAGGTGGGGGTCCCGGTAGGTGTACAAAAACTCGATGCCGTCGGCACAGAGCATGCCGGTACCGTAAGCACCGCCCACCTCCCGGATGGTGTGCCACAGGTATTCGTAACTCATCACCCGCGCCAGCACCCGGCGGCGGCTGTCCCGGGGCATGGGCCAAGCCAGCACATCGTAGTTCACGCCGCCGTCAATGATAAAGGCTTCATTCACCGGGGGCGTCAGGGGCTGGGTGTAGGGCTGCGCCGGGGTGCGCTGTGCGGCGGCAAAGCGGCTTTCCGGCAGCAGGGTGCGCAGCTTTTCCAGTGCGGCTTCGGTGCCGTGCAGGCTGACGGTCAGGGCGGCGTTTTGCAGCACCCGGCGGCGCAGAGCGTCCAGCTTTGCGCCCAGTGCTGCCCAGTCGGCCTTTTCCAGCAGACTGCACAGGAAGTGGTAATAACTCACGCCGGTGCAGGCTTCGTCCGCAGCGCCCTCTACATAATAATGGGCGCGGGCGCGGGTGGAGGCAAACTCGTTGCCCTGCTGGATGAACAGCTGCTCCATGCGCAGCTTCAGCTGGCTGACCACCCGGGCATAGGCCGCCTCGGCGGCAGCGCCGGTAAGGACGGTATCGTATAGCCACTCGCCGCCGATCTCCACTGCCTTTTCCAGGCTGCGCTCCAGCAGGCTCAAGCAGAGGGTCAGTTTCGCGTGGCAGGGATTGCCCTCCTGCCGTCCGGTCCAGATGTCCAGCTGGGCGCGGCTGTCGCCCAGCCATGTGCTGCGCAGGGTGTTCAGCTGCTGGGCGGTATGGGCGGGGGTGTCCAGCTCGTCCAGCACATCGGTGAGCAGGTTCAGGTATTGCAGCTCCTCCGGGGTGATGCTGCCCAGATCATAGTAGAAATTCAGGTACAGGCTGCCGGCAGAGGGATGGCGCAGCAGGGTGGCACCGGCCAGTTGCTCGGCGCTGCCCTGCGGGGTGGTATCGCCCGCGCCAAGGTCAGCGGCGGTGAGGGGGTGCTCCAGCACCAGCTTGCCATCGGTGCGCACCGGGGCAGCAGCATCCTCCGTTTTGGGTGCGGTGGGGATCTGCAGCACCTGCACCGGGGCGGGGGCAAACAGCTCCCGCAGCAGGGTGTCGAACCAGCCCTCCTCCAGCTTGCTGCGCAGGGCGGCGAAAAGCTTGTCCGTGTGCAGCAGCAGGGCGGCATCGCCGGTATGCAGCCAGCCGGTGGCGGCGTTGATGGCGTCCAGCACGCCGTCCGGCAGACTGCCCGGGCGCTCCAGCGAGGCAAACTCGGCCTCGTTCAAAGCGGCCAGCAGCAGGTCGTGAGGGATGCCGGTCTTTAGCAGCTCCTCCACAGCCTTGCGCACGGCGGGGGCAAATTTGCGGGCAGAATCCACCGTAGCGCCGCGCAGCAGCAGCTCCAAGGTGGGCTGCAGGGTGCTGTCGTCAAAGCCGATGTCGATATCGGCGCCCAGCTGCTCGGCCAGCAGCGCGGCCTTGAGGGGGGAGCTGTTGGTGCTCAGCAGCGCGCCCAGCAGGATCTCCACGCCCAGCTGCCGCTCCCGGTCGGCAAATGCGCCGGTGTACCATGCCAGTGCGCACTGCACCTCGTCCGGCTTGGGCTGGTCGGTGTAGTAGGGCAGCTCCACGAACGCGCCGGGCTGCTCGTCCTGCATGGTCAGGCGAGGACGGGCGGCGGCTTTGGGCATCTTGGACAGGTAGTCCTTATCCATCCGCGCCAGCTTGTCGGCCATGTCCATCTTGCCGTACAGGGTGATGCAGCAGTTGTCGGCGCTGTAATGGCGGCGGTACATCCGCTGGTATTTCTCGTAGGTCAGGGCGGGGATGGACGCCGGGTCGCCGCCGGACACAAAGCCGTAGGCGGTATCCGGGAACATGGCTCTTTGCAGGGCGTTTTGCAGCTGGGCATCCGGGGAGGCCAGCGCACCCTGCATTTCATTGTAGACCACACCGCTGACCGTGCCGTCCGCATCCCGGTGCCAGCCCTCCTGTTCGAACACCGCAGAGTCCACCATGGCCAGCGGGCAGAACACCGCGTTCAGGTAGACATCCATCAGGTTGCAGAAATCGGTCTCGTTGGGGGTGGCAAAGGGGTAGACCGTCTTGTCCGGGAAGGTCATTGCATTGAGGAAGGAGGCCATGCTGCTTTTGAGCAGCTGCACGAAGGGGGAACTGACGGGGTATTTTTCACTGCCCGCCAGTACGGAGTGCTCCAGAATGTGGAACACGCCGGTGTCATCGGAGGGGAAGGTGCCGAAGCCGATGCCGAAGGCCTTGTTGACGTCCTCGTTCTCCACCAGCAGCACGGCTGCGCCGCTGACGTCATGGGTGAGCAGGGTCAAAGTACCGTGCTGCTCGGGGCAGTCCTCGGTGCGCAGGACGGTATAACCGGGATAGTGTGCCATTTTTATTCTCCTTTACGGGATGTTTTTCACAGAGGATGCGCCTGCGGCTCAGCCGCCGAACAGGCCGAAAAAGCTGGTGTGGGTCACGCCCAGCACAAGAAAAAGAGCAATCAGGGCGAACAGCACGCCGATGATGATGTCCATCTGGTGCACCGTGAGCGGGAATTTATCGTAAAGCTTTTCCTTGGGGTTTACAAAGTCCTTGTTGCCGTTGTCCAGCAGGCGCTTTTTGCCCTGCTCAAAATCGGCCTTCTGCGCCTGCAATTCAGCCTGCTGTCGGGCAAGTTCTGCCTCGCGGGCGGCCAGTGCGGCCTCGCGGCGTTCAAGCTCGGTCTGGGTGTCCGGGGTGGGCTGTGTCATGGAAAGTCCCTCCTGTAAGCATAAAATCTTTTCCTTATGATACCACAAAAATGTGGACAAAAAAAGCACCCGCAGTGCAAAGACTGCGGGTGCAAAGGGGGATGATGAGGAGATTACTTCTTAGCCAGATACTTGCGGATATCAATGGCGACAGCCACGATAATGACAAGGCCCTGAACAATGTAAGTGTAGGAGGAGTTGACGTTCATGAACTGCAGAGCGACCTTCATCAGCTCAAAGACCAGAACGCCGACCAGAACGCC
>CAKTAT010000050.1:0-15986 GCA_934532365.1 uncultured Faecalibacterium sp.
CTGGGCCTGGAGGGCAAGTACGATGTCGTCGTCCGCGTTTCCGGCGGCGGTGTTTCCGGTCAGGCTGGCGCTATCCGTCACGGCCTGAGCCGCGCCCTGCTGCAGCAGAGCGACGAGAACCGTCCTGTGCTGAAGAAGGCTGGCTTCCTGACCCGCGATCCTCGTATGAAGGAGCGTAAGAAGTACGGTCTGAAGGCTGCACGTCGTGCACCCCAGTTCTCCAAGCGCTGATTTTTTCAGATGCATCTTTACGGCTCTGCTTCGGCAGAGCCGTTTTTTGTTGGCTGCGCCTTGCAACAGCAGAGCCCCTGCACAGCGATCTGTGCAGGGGCTCTGCTAGTTTTTACTTTTCTTCCCGCAGCTTCTCCAGATAGCCGTCCGCCTCGATGGCCTCCGGGGTGAAGGAGTTATTCTTCCACCAGCCCACAAGGGCGGCGGTCACGGTCAGGCCGGTGGTCACCAGCTGTTCCACGGTGGCGCTCTCGATGGGCAACATGGGCTTGCCGCAGGCGCTCAGCACCTGATTGGTCAGTGCCAGCGCAAGCGCAGCCGTGCGCGCCAGCGTGGCGGCAGAAATTTTACAGTGGGTATCGTTCATAGGTTCAGTTCCTCTCTTTCTCTAAATCTGCAATGCGGTGGTTGGCCACCTTCATCTGCTCTTCTAAAATGGGTACGCGGCGGGCAAAATTGTTATGCTCCCGCACCTCCCGGGTCAACTCCTCCAGCTTAGTGTCCGTCACCGCCTGACTGCGGCTGTTGGCGATCAGCACGCCGATCAGGGTCACTGCACCGGCAAGGATGGCCGAGATGATGCTCTCCATCCTGCTCACCCCCTCCACCGGGCTTTTTCTGCCCGGGTGTCAAGGTGCACCCAGCCGGCGGCGCGGCCCGCCTTGACAGGGTAACGTCCCACGCCGCCCCAATCCGGCATCAGGCTTTCGGCGTAGGTGGCTACGTCCTCTACGCTCACGCCCTGCACCCGGATGTCTGCCGCCCGGCCCAGCAGGTGCTGGCTGCTCTTGGCACCGCCCACCTTGGCGTTGTGTGCGGGGGTGCGGTAGCCGCTGGTAATGGTCACCGCCTTGCCGAAATGCTCCCGGATGCATTGCAGCACCACGGTCAGCGCCTCATCCACAAGGATCTCGTCAGAGCCGTCCTTGCAGCGCAGCTCCCGCACCTTAAAGTCCGGCGCAAGGCGGCGGTTGCCGTCCTTGGCAAGGCTATATTGTCGGATCATCCTCTCCGCCTCCTTTCCGCATCACAGTCCCCGCATCCAGTTCTCGATGATGGTGCTGCGGTACTCGTGCGCCCGCAGACCCGGATGGTCGTTGTAGAGGGCAAGCTTAAAGGCATCGTTGCGCAGCTGCTTTGCCGTAGGGCTGACGTTCGTGCGTCCCGCATCGTGCATGGTAAGCAGCAGCGGGTGCTGCTCGTCGTTCAGGTCCAGCACCGGCACGCCCCAGTAGGCGCAGATCTCCTTTACCGTTGCCCGGTAGGCTGCACTCATCCATCCGTCCGCAAGGATCACGCCCAGCTTCGCGTAGGGGATGTTCTTCATAAAATACTCAAAAACTGTATTGTATGCGCCCCACACCGTTGCGTTGGTGGTGTCCGTCTTTGTGCCGACAATGGCGGTCGGGTCAAAGCCCTGTGCCGTGTCCGGCTCGCACTCGTTCAGACCGAACATCAGGGTGATGTAGTCTGCATCCTTCGGCACGGCCTTGTACCGCTCCACCGAAAACGGCGAAGTCCGCCCGGTGATGTTGGTGAACACAGAACCGCTCACGGCCTCGTTCACCAGCGTCATGTCGTTGCGGTTTGCGATCCACCACGGGTATGTTTTCCATGCTTTCAGCTTCTGGTCGTAAAAGTCAGAGTTCGTGCCGGTGTTGCCGTTTGCATCCGTGTAGCCGGTGGCGTCTCCTGCGGTAAAGCTGTCTCCGCAGGCCACATACTTTTTCCCGTACAGCACGTTGCCGCCTGCCGAATTCAGTGGGTTTCCCTGTACATCGTAGATCATACCGTGCCCTCCTGAATGAATTTGTGAATCTTGGTATCGCTCAGCAAGCCCTTGTACACCTTGCACTGGTACAGCGTGCCGACCCAGCAGCGTTCAAATCCGCCGTTTGCGGTGGGAGCACCGCCAAGCAGCAAGCTTTCCGGCACGTCCGCAAGGGGATTGCCGGTTGTTTTCCAGCCGCTCAGCGTGCAGTAGGTGCTGCCGCCACGGTACTTCTGACCGTCCAGCTGGATCACATATCGGGTACGCGTTTTCAGGTGTGCAACGCTGTCCGATACGTTTACTTCGCCAAAGCTGTAATACGCAATACCGGTGGTGCCATAGTTCGGATTCAGGCTGATGTTGATGCCGCGTCCGTCAGAGTTCTCCGTCATGCAGTGCAGGAATACGATCCATTCTTTGTCATTGAAACTGTCGCTTGCCTTTGCGTCCAGCAAAATGGTGTACTGTGGGGTCTCGGTACCTGCGTGCTCCAGCATCTTTACGCCGGTATCAAGGCCCTTCGTCAGTGCCATCTCACTGGGCAGATTGTAGAGCAGCTGCGCCGTCTCCACCTCTGCCACCGTCACCGTACAGCTTGCGCTCTTGCCGCCTGCGGTGGCAGTCACCGTGCAGCTGCCCGCTTTGATGCCCGTCACCACGCCGTTTGACACGGTGGCAAACCCGGCAGGCGCAACGCGCCACACCACCACCCGGCTGGTGGCGTTGGCGGGCAGCACCGTGGCGGTCAGGGTCTTGCTCTCGCCCTCGTTCAGGGTCAGGGTGCTGCTGCCCAGACTCACGCTCTGTACCGGAATATCCTGCGCACTGCCGCCCCACTCCACGCGCAAGGCATTCAGGGTGTCCTGTGCATCGCCGGTCTTATAGGCTGCGTTTTCAAACAGGTTCAGCAGCAGCGCTTTCGCAGTTTCGCTGATTCCCTCGCCGGCATCTCCCTTGTCGCCTGCGGCGGCTGCAATGCCATCCTCCATGTGATTCAGCTGGGCGGCTGTCAGGGTCTGGCCGTCCGCAAAATTCTGTTTTACGTAGCTCATTTGTTCCTCCCTAAGATCATTTTTCCAAGGATCGCCTGACCCAGCACGGCGAAAGCCGTGTCTGTCGGCTGATCCGGCTTTTCTGGCTGCGGGTCTCTCCACAGTGCCTCTAAGCGGTCACAGCCCGCCATGGCCGCATCATTGCCCGCCGCCAGCGTGCGCAGCACCGTCAGCAGCGCCTGTTTTTCCGCGGTGGTAATACCGCCCGCACCCAGCCGCTTTACCAGCGCTTCCCACGCAGGGGTGTCTGCGGCAGGCAGTGCGCCCTCTGCCGTGCCGCTGTTGGCGCATACCCTGCACCGCACATCGGCGCTGGTCACGGTGCGGCTGCCGTCCGTGCCCTCAAAGGTGATACAGCCCGTGCCGGGCACCGCCGTCACCGCTGCCGGTACGGTCAGCACACCGTTTTCCACCAATGTGGCCGCGCTTGCGCCGGGGGTGTGCCAGTGGGCGCACACGGTCAGCCCCTTCCACTCACCCCGCTGCTCGATGCGCAGCCGGTAGTTGCCCCGGTTGCCCATGTAGCCCAGCAGCAGCTGCCCGCCGGGCACCGCTGCCGCACCGTTTCTGTCCAGCCGGATGGTCATCTCATTCATGCCGCACCACCCTTACACATACTGGTAGCCCTCCACGTTGAAGGGATAAGCGTTGTCATTAGACAGGCTTGTACCGACCACGCCGATGTTCACCGTGCCGCCTGCGGTAAAACTTACCCGCACCGGTGCTGCGCCCTTGCACACAACGCCGCCGCTCATATCATAGCTACTGCCGCCGCCCACCATGGCCACCGCTGCACCGCCCCGCACAATGCGGGTGCTGCCGTATTCCGCAGCTACCGCCGTTGCCACAGAATTACTGCTGTTGGCGCTGCTGTCCATAGGGCACGGCATCCTCACCACAATGTAGTCCACCACGTCCGGCACAGTCAGCGCCTTGGCGGTCTTGCCCGCCGCGCCGGTGCCCGTGTAGACCAGTTTTCCGTCCATTTTCATCATCCTTTCCAGTCGTTTCAGTTTTTCGGTCAGGCTAAAGCCCAGCACCGTGTTCAGATTTTCCTTCGTCACCTCCAGCGTGCCATCCGCGCCCACGGTCAGGCCCCGCCCGGCCTTCACGCCGCCCAGCACAGTTGCGGTGGCACACGGCAGGGTGTAGGCCGTACTGAATTTCCGGTCTGCCTCGGCCTTGGAGTAAAACCTGTCGTCCGCGCCCAGCTGCAGCAGCGCTGCCGCCTTTTCCTGCGCCGACCAGCTTGCCGCCCCGGCGGCACTGGTCAGCGCCTTTTTTACGCCGTAGGGCAGCAGCGCCGGGGTCAGGGGCGCATAGGCCTCGGTCATGCGGTCCAGCTGTGCCGCCGTGGCGGGTACGGTGGTCAGGGTGGCATCCGCCCGCACCGCAACGCCGTACTGCCCGTCTGCCCGCACCGCGCCGGGCGTTGCCGCTGTGGGCACGGTCTCGCTGCGCACATAGGGGCGCAGGTCCGGCAGCGGGGCGGTGTCGGTCTGCACCGCGCCGGTGGCGGCATCCACGCTGAGGATGCGCACCACCTCGCCGGGCAAGGGCTGCGCCGGGCTTGGCACCGCACCCACATCCTGTGCATCCAGCTGCACCGCGCCGCCCTTGCTGTTCACGCTCAGCACCTGCCCAGCGGCGGGCGCATAGCTTTCCGCACGCAGTGCGGCAGCCTCCGCCCGCTTTGCGCAGGCATCGGCATCGGTGCGGTCGGCCAGAATTTTGTCCGCAGCCTTTTGCGCCAGCGCCGCCTGTACGGCGGTATCTGCCGCGCCGTTCTCGGCGCGGCGGGCGCTCTCCGCTGCGGCACGGGCGCTTTCCAGCACGCGCGCCACGAACTGCTCGTACACCGAGGGCGGCAGTTCCTCGCTGCCGCCGTCCGTGGGCAGGGTGGCGTACACATCGTAGCTGCCGGGGCGGGTGTAGGCGGTGTAGCCGCTGCTGCCCATGGCGGCCAGCATCCACTGTCCCCGCACGCTGCCGGTCAGGCGGCGGTCCACCGTCACGCTGCCGTCGGCGTCCAACGGAATGGCGGCCAGCTGCACGCCGTCGCTGCGGCGCAGATACAGTGCCATGGTGCACCCCGCCCACGCTGCGGGCAGGATGAACTGCAGCCGGTCTACCCCCTCGGCGTTCTGTGCGCCAAGGTGCAGCCGGTGCGGCCGGGGTACAAATTCGGTGCCGCCGCACTGCTGCTTGAGGATCTCGATCTCCATGCAAAACCTCCTTTTCTGTTTGCTGTCCCGATTGTACCGCCGGGGGTGCAAAACTATCCAGTGTGTACTAAAAATGTGAAATTTTCTGTTCTTCGGCATTTTGCTAAACAGGGTTTTTGCACCGGAAATGCAGCCCCTTCCGCCCGGCAGGAACAGGGTAATTCCCCTGCGGGTTTTCCATGCAAAACCCGCGATGTGGGGCAGCTTGTTTTGCGCGCGGCGGCCGCTGCTGCGGCCTTATTTGCGGGGATAAAAGCCGGCGTAAATGTTAAAAATTCATGAACGAATCACACCCAGAAAAAACGGAAAAATCAGAAGGAAACCACCTAAAAACCAAAATATCAAAGAAAACACTGTTAAAATTGCACAAAAAATAATGTTACAAATCTAACAAAGTGCAAAACACAAATTTGACAGATGCTTTACGGTCTGGTAAAATACCGTTTGTGCAACGAACGTTGCAGCGTTTAAATTCTATCCGGATGAAGTAAAAAGCCGTCCTGCGTACGGCGCGGCATGGGCAGATGCGGCCCGTGCCGGGGCAGTTTTGTGGTCTGCCCAAAACGGATTCCAACCTGTAATACGATGCTCCTTCTTTTACCCAAAGAGAGCATCGTATTTGACTGTGCGGCGCCTATATCCAACGCCGCCGCAGTCCGGGCGGCCGGGGTGCCGATGCAATACCCGCGGCCGCGCAAAATACGACAAAGAGAGGAGTTGTCTCGTATCGCTTCCGTTAAATTGAAGAAAGCAGTTACTGCCGCAAAGCAGGCAGTATCTCCCCGTGTGCTGGCATTTTGTGTCATGGTGGTATGCCTTGTGGCTACCCTTGGCGTCACCGCTGCAAATCTGCGGCTGACCTACGTCACCGACTCCAATGGTGCACGGCAGGTCCTTCTGACCGATGCCGATGCTTCCCCCGCACAGGTCATGCACCTTTCCGGCATCCGCTCTGAAGAGGGCGATGAGGTCTACTACACCGCGTTCAGCGGCAATCTTGCATCCCTGAATATCGAGCGCGCATTCTCCGTCAGCATCACCGCCGACGGGCAGGAATACCCGGTCAAGCTGGTGTTCGGCACCGTAGCCGATGCACTGGAGCGCGCCGGTATCACCCTTGAAGGGGACGACTACACCGAGCCGGCGCTGGATCACGTTGTGACCGCCGGCAGCAAGATCGTGGTCCACCGCGTGGACTACGAAGAGCGGGTGGAGACGCAGGCTATCCCCTACGACACCCAGTATGTCTACACCAGCCTGTATTTCCGCAACACCGGCCGCACCACTACTATGCAGCACGGCGCAGCCGGTCAGCAGACCGTGACCACCCGCGACCGCTATGTGGACGGCGAACTGGAGAACAGCACCGTTGTGGATACCACCACCACGGTAGAACCCACCGACCACGTCATCAAGACCTACGGCGCAGGTGCACCGGTGTCCCCCCTGACCGGCGCGGACGGCACCACCAACGCCCCCACCTCTTATAACAAGGTGCTCACCGGCAAGGCCACCGGCTACTATTCCCGTACCGGCAAGGGCTCTTCCGGTCTGGGGCTGGGCTACGGCACCGTGGCTGTGGACCCGGACGTGATCCCCTACGGCACAAAGCTCTACATCACCTCCACCGACGGCAAGTTCGTCTACGGCTACGCCGTAGCCACCGACACCGGCATCGCCGTCCAGAAGGGGCAGATCCTTGTAGACCTGTTTTACGAGACCTACGCCGAAAGCGTCATCAACGGCGCCATTCAGGTCAATGTCTACGTTGTGGACTGAGCCGTAAACAAAACACAATAACCACGCAAAGAGACCGCTGTACGAACTGTGCAGCGGTCTCTTTTGATATTAAGCAGAATACTATTTTTATTTCGGGGTCGGGGAAAGTCTGCGGACTTTCCCCGACCCCTTTCCTGTTTTCGCAACGCTTTCGCCGGAAGCGTTTGGCAAATGAGCAGTTTACACGATGTTGAGCCGCAAATTTTGGATGGTATGCCCACAACATACAGAGAATGCCAGAAAATTTGTGTTAATTGTATTTGTTTTTCGGACAAAAAGTCTTGCAAAACTGGTCAAAACCTTTTAATATAAAAGAGTACAAAGCTGCGGAAGCCGCTTTCGGCTTCCACACGGGGAGGAGCAGTCTATGAAACCGACCGAAGAAAAGATTCAGAGCAATACATCGGATCTGCCGGTGTACCTGTTCAAGCAGGGCAACAACTGCGAGGCTTACCGCTACTTCGGCGCACATCTGGAAACACGGGTCGGGGAGTCCGGCGTTGTGTTCCGCGTATGGGCACCGCACGCCGCAGCCATCAGTGTTGTGGGCGACTTCAACAGCTGGAAGCCCGGCAGCCATCCCATGCGCAAGGTGGATGGCGATTCCGTGTGGGAATTGTTCATTCCCGGCATGAAAGAATACGATGTTTATAAATATTGCGTGACCACCCGTGCAGGCGACCTTGTTTACAAGGCCGATCCCTACGCCTTCCACGCAGAGACCCGGCCGTCCAACGGCAGCAAGGTCTACGATCTGTCCGGCTTTGCATGGCACGACGACGCATGGCAGGCCGCACAGAAAAAGGCGGACGTGATCAACGGCCCGATGAATATCTACGAGATGCACGCCGGCAGCTGGAAGTTGAAGGAGGGCGGCAAGCCCTACAACTACTCCGAACTGGCGGACGAGCTGATCCCGTACATCAAGGATATGGGCTACACCCATGTAGAGCTGCTGCCGGTGATGGAATATCCGTTTGACGGCAGCTGGGGCTATCAGGTCACCGGCTATTTTGCACCCACCAGCCGCTACGGCACCCCCAAGGACTTTATGGCCTTTGTGGACAAGATGCACGCCGCCGGCATCGGCGTCATCATGGACTGGGTGCCCGCCCACTTCCCCAAAGACCAGTTCGGCCTGTACAACTTTGACGGCGAGGCCTGCTACGAGGACCCCAACCCCAAGCGCGGCGAGCACAAGGAGTGGGGCACCATGGTGTTCGACTTCGGCCGCAACGAGGTGCAGAGTTTCCTCATTTCCAGCGCACTGTACTGGCTGGAGCAGTACCACATCGATGGTCTGCGCGTGGACGCCGTGGCTTCCATGCTGTATCTGGATTACAACCGCAAGCAGGGCGAGTGGGAGCCCAATAAGGACGGCGGCAAGGAGAACTTGGAAGCTATTGCCTTCCTGCGCAAGCTGAACAACACCGTGCTGGGCCGTCACCCCCACAAGTACATGATCGCTGAGGAGTCCACCGCGTGGCCCATGGTCACAAAGCCCGCCTCGGACGGCGGTCTGGGCTTCAACTTCAAGTGGAACATGGGCTGGATGAACGATATGCTCAGCTACATGAAGACCGACCCGCTGTTCCGCGCCGGTAACCACAACAAGGTGACCTTCAGCTTCTTCTACGCTTTCAGTGAGAACTTTGTCCTGCCCATCAGCCACGATGAGGTGGTGCACGGCAAGGGCAGCCTGCTGAACAAGATGCCCGGCGAGTACGACGCAAAATTCGATAACCTGCGCACCTTCTTCGGCTACATGATGGCCCACCCGGGCAAGAAGCTGCTGTTCATGGGACAGGAGTTCGGCCAGTTCGCCGAGTGGAACGAGGCAAAGCAGCTGGACTGGATGCTGCTGGACTACGACAAGCACACCGAACTGCAGAACTACGTCCGCACCCTGAACGCCTTCTATAAAGAGCACCCTGCCCTCTGGCAGATCGATTACAGCTGGGAGGGCTTCCAGTGGATCGTACCGGACGACTCGCAGCAGAGCGTCATCGCCTTCCTGCGCAAGGACGCCGCCGGTAAGCAGATCCTTGTCATCTGCAACTTCAACCCCGTCCTGCGCGAGGGCTACACCCTCGGTGCACCGGTGTCCGGCACTTACAAGGAGATCCTGAACAGCGATGATGCCGCTTTCGGCGGCTCCGGCACCGTGCACAACAAGCCGGTGCGCACCCACAAAAAGCCGCAGCACGGCTTTGAGCAGAGCATCACCGTTACCCTGCCGCCCATGAGCACTTTGTACTTTGAGGTGCCCACAAAGCGCACCCGCAAGGCAGCAGAGGACAGCGCGGACAAGCCGGCAAAAAAGACCGCCAAAAAATCCACCGTCAAGGACGCCGTGGAAAAGGCGGTAAAAAAGACGACCCGCAAGGCCAAAGCCGAGCCGGACGCCGACAAGCCGGTAAAAAAGACCCGCACCACCAAGGCCAAGGCCGCCGACACGGCGGATGAAAAACCGGAAAAAGCAAAAAAGACCGCTGCCAAGTCCAAGGCAAAGCCCGAGGCCGCAGCGGAAAAGCCGGTAAAAAAGACCGCCGCCAAGGCAAAGACCGCGGCAAAAGCAAAAACTGAGACCGAAGCAGAAACCAAACCCGCAAAGCGCACCCGCAAAGCAAAAGCACCCAAGGAATAAGGATGCCCACACGGATGCACACACGAACATTCTGAACTGTTGACTATCATTTCCAATAAGGAAATGCTAAAGGGGAGAATAAAGCTATGGCAAAAGAAATCGTGGCAATGATCCTTGCCGGTGGACGTGGCTCGCGCTTATACGCGCTGACACAAAAGACGGCAAAACCTGCGGTGTCCTTCGGCGGTAAGTACCGCATCGTGGACTTCCCGCTGTCCAACTGCGTCAACTCCAATATCGACACGGTCGGTATCGCAACGCAGTACCAGCCCCAGAAGCTGAACGAGTACATCGGTAACGGTCAGCCTTGGGATCTGGACCGTCTGCACGGCGGCGTGCACACCCTGCCCCCTTACGAGCAGGCAAACGGCACCGACTGGTACAAGGGCACTGCAAACGCCATCTACCAGAACATCGGCTTCATCGACAGCTATGATCCCGAGTACGTCATCATCCTGTCCGGTGACCAGATCTGCAAGCAGGACTACGCCGACTTCCTGCGCTTCCACAAGGAAAAGGGCGCGGAGTTCTCCGTGGCTGTCATGGAGGTCGATTGGAAGGAAGCTTCCCGCTTTGGCCTGATGGTGGCAGACGAGAACGATAAGATCACTGAGTTCCAGGAGAAGCCCCCGGTTCCCAAGTCCAACCTGGCTTCCATGGGCATCTACATCTTCAACTGGGATGTGCTGAAGAAGTACCTGGAAGAGGACGAGGCTGACCCCGACTCCAAGAACGACTTTGGCATGAACATCATCCCCGCCCTGCTGCGGGATGGCCGCAAGATGTATGCTTACCACTTCAACGGCTACTGGCGTGACGTGGGCACCATCGACAGCCTGTGGGAAGCCAACATGGAAGTGCTGGACCCCGAGAACTCCGGCATTGATATCTTCGACAAGAAGTGGAAGATCTACAGCCGCAACCCCGTGCTGCCCGCCCAGAAGATCGGCCCCCGCGCCGTGGTGCAGGATTCCCTCATCACCGAGGGCTGCCAGATCTATGGCCGCGTCACGCACTCTGTCCTGAGCGCAGGCGTTACCGTGGAAGAGGGCGCTACCGTTGAGGATGCTGTCCTGATGGATGGTGTTGTGGTCAAGGCAGGTGCTGTGGTCAAGCGCTGCATCCTGGCTGAGGACGTTGTGGTGGGTGCCGGTGCCAAGATCGGCGGCGAGGGTCCCATTGCACATGTGGGTACCGGCCTTACCGTTGGCGCAGGCGCTACCGTAAAAGAGGGTGCCAAAGTATTTGATTCCGTCAAGGAGGGCGAGGAAGTATGCTGAGCCAGAACAACAATGCGTTGGGCATCATTTTCCCCAACAGCTATGATAACACCGTACCGGAGCTTGTGACTGAGCGCACCATGGCTTCGATCCCCTTTGCAGGCCGTTACCGCATGGTGGACTTTATGCTGTCCAGCATGGCAAACTGCGGCATCTCCAATGTCTCCATCGTGGTGCGCAAGAACTACCACTCCCTGATGGATCATCTGGGCACCGGCCGCGAGTGGGATATGGCCCGCCGTCACGGCGGCCTGAACATCGTGCCTCCCTTTGCAGAAAAGGGCGTGCGCATCTACTCCGGCCGTGTGGAGGCTCTGGGCTCCATTCTGGACTTCCTCGAGCACCAGAAGGAGAAGTATGTGGTCATGAGCGATGCCAACATCGCCGTCAACTACGACTTCAACGCCCTGCTGGCTGCCCATCAGGCCAGCGGTGCCGACGTGACTGTGGCTTACCAGAAGACCGAGATCCCCGAGGGCCGCAAGAACGACAACTACACCCTGACCATTGATGCTGATGGCCGCGTGACCGAGCTGCTGTTCAACGATTACCGCTCCGGTGTGCAGAATCTGGATCTGAACATCTATGTGCTGGAGCGCGAGACCCTGATCAAGCTGGTCAAGGACGCTACCGCCCGTGGTCTGATCTACTTCGAGCGCGACATTCTGGCACACAACGTCAACATTCTGAACATCCATGCGCTGGAGTACACCGGCTATGTTGCTCATATCTGCGACATGAAGAGCTACTTTGACGAGAACCTGAAGCTGATCGATGACCGCAATCTGGAAGCGCTGTTCCCCAAGGGCAGCCCCATCTACACCAAGATCCGCGATGATAACCCCACCCGTTACGTCACCGGTTCCAAGGTCGTGGATTCCATTCTGGCCGACGGCTGCGTCATCGAGGGCACCGTGGAGAACTGCGTGCTCTTCCGCGGCGTCAAGGTCAAGAAGGGTGCTGTGGTCAAGAACTGTGTCCTGATGCAGGATACCGTGGTCGAGCCCAACGTGGAGCTGGACTGCGTTGTCACCGATAAGAACGTGAAGATCACCGCCGGTAAAAAGCTGTCCGGCACCGAGAGCTTCCCGGTCTACGTTCAGAAGAATCACACCGTCTGATCGATGCAATATCCATAGGGGCGGCTTCCTCCCCGGTAGCCCCTCTTGAGAGGGGCGGGGGCACCTGTGTGCCCCCGCCTGCTCTTTTGTATGCAAGGTTCGCGCCGCTTTTCACGGCGGCGGGGAGTGCGAACATCTGCCTGTATCATGGAAGGAGCGAATCCTATGAAGATCCTGTATGCTGCTTCGGAAGCCAATCCCTTTGCCAAGTCCGGCGGTCTGGCCGATGTGGCAGGCGCCCTGCCTAAAGCGCTGGTCAAGGACGGCGTGGACGCCCGCGTCATCATGCCCCTGTACGGCGATTTGAAGTTCCGCGATAAGCTGGAATACGTTACCAACTACTCCGTTCCTGTGGGCTGGCGCAGCCAGTACTGCGGCCTGTTCAAGGCCGATGTGGACGGCGTGACCTACTACTTCCTGGACAACGAGTATTACTTCAAGCGCCGCGGTCTGTACGGCTTCTACGATGACGGCGAGCGCTTCGCCTTCTTCTCCCGCGCCGTGCTGGAGACTTTGTTCTACATCGACTTCACCCCCGATATCATCAACTGCAACGACTGGCAGACCGCTCTGGTGCCGGTGTACCTGAACCTGTACTATCGTCATCTGGACAAGTTCAACCGCATCAAGACCGTGTTCACCATCCACAACATTGCCTATCAGGGCAAGTACGGCACCGATATTCTGGAGGATACCTGCGGCATCGGCCACCGGGACCAGCATATCGTGGAGTACGACGGCTGCGCCAACTTTATGAAGGGTGCTTTCGAGACCGCCGACAAGATCACCACCGTCAGCCCCACCTACGCACAGGAGATCCTCGACCCGTGGTTCAGCTACGGTCTGGACGCACTGTTGCGTGAGAAGCAGTACAAGCTGTGCGGCATCCTGAACGGCATCGATATGGACGCCAACGACCCCGCCACCGACAAGAACATCCCCTTCAATTACAGCATCAAGACCTTTGAGACCGGCAAGGCCAAGTGCAAGGAAGCTTTGCAGGACAGGTTCGGTCTGAATAAAGACGGCAGCCCCGTCTTTGGCATGGTCAGCCGCATGGTAGGCATGAAGGGCTTTGATCTTGTGCAGAGCATCGCCGACGGCTTGGTAGACCGCGGCATCCAGCTGGTCATTCTGGGCAGCGGCGAAAGCCAGTACGAGAACTTCTTCTCCGACCTGTGCGCCCGTCACCCGGGCCGCGTAGGCACCTACATCGGCTTTGAGCCCAAGCTCTCTCAGGAGATCTACGCCGGTGCCGACGCCTTCATCATGCCCTCCAAGAGCGAGCCCTGCGGTCTGGCACAGATGGTGGCCTGCCGCTACGGCACACCTCCCATCGTCCGCGAGACTGGCGGCCTGCGCGACTCCATCCATGACAGCACCATGGGTGACGGCAACGGCTTTACCTTTGCCGGTTACAACGCCCACGAGCTGTATGTGGCCTGCTGCAACGCACAGGATGCCTACAACAACAAGGAAAACTGGAAGAACCTCGTGCGTCACTGCATGGAGTGCGATTTCAGCTGGGACGTTTCCGCCAAGAGCTACGAGGGTCTGTACAACGAGACCGCAAACCTCTGGTAAGCGCCTGAATCCCAAAGCACCCACCGGGGCTGCCGCACAAACGTGCGGCAGCCCCTTTTGCGTGGGACGATTTAGAATGCGCTCCGCGTTGCTCTGCGCATAGTTCAAGGAAAAAAGATTTATAATTTCGGAATCCCGGAGCGTCTGCGGACGCTCCGGGATTCCCTTTTCACCGGAAGAGCCCCAGAGGAAAACGGCAGCTGCCGTTTTTTCGTTACGACCCCTCCCGTGAAAATGCGTTTGGAGCGCTCCGCAGAGCGCGACAAACGCGAAATAAAAATTCAATTCCTCTAATTATGGCTAGAGCGCAGCGGAAGCCATTTTAAATCGTTTCCCCGCCGGGAACCGGTCTTTCACCGTTTTTTACACTCTGCACAAACTTTTCTGCAAAGTTTGTGCAATGATGCGGCCGCAGGCGCACATTGTGTGTTTTCGGCGCACATTTATGGAATTAGTCTCAACAAACTATGAAATTTTACTATATTTCGGTGGAGAATTGATTGCAATATCCAACGCTTTGAAGTATACTGAGGGCATAGACTTTTTGGCTGCCTGTCCATCTCTGGCAAAGCTTCCAGATACTGGAATACAGGCAGCACCCGCAGAAAGGAGCGGCGCAGGACTTGAAGGGCTGGTACAAAGCTTTGGAAGATCTGGTCTGGCTGACCCAGCTGGGACTGAATATGCTGCTGCCGCTGGTGCTCTGCCTTGCCGGATGCTGGTGGGCCGTGGAGCACTGGTGCTGGCCGGAATGGCTGTTTTTGCCTGCTGTGGGGCTGGGGCTTGCCGCCGGGGCACAGAACTTCTGGGTGTTCTGCAAGGAACGGCTGGAGCGCTCCAAACACGAAAAAAATCATCGGGTGGGCTTCAACTCCCACCAGTAATGGAGGTTCGTTTTTATGAAATTGCAGCCGGAATCCAAAAAGGAGCTGCTGCGCATCGCCTGCGGCGTGTCCTTATGCACCGCCGTGATGTGGGTAGTGTTTGCAGCGCTGCATCTGGTGGGCTGGGTGGTCTTTGACTACCGGGTGCTGCTGGGCGGCATCATCGGCGCGCTGGTGGCTATCGGCAACTTTGCCGGCATCTGCTTTGTGGTGCAGAAGGTCATTGACGAGCCGGACGAAAAAAAGCGTAAAGCACAGCTGCAGATATCCTATAATACAAGGATGCTGCTGCAGGCGCTGTGGATCATCATAGCCATTGCGGCTCCGTGCTTCCAGGCGTTTGCAGGCGTTCTGCCGCTGCTGTTCCCCAGAGTTACGATCTATTATCTCCAGATAACCGGGAAGTACAAGCCGCTCACGCCCCCGCAGGAGCCGGTGGACATCGCTGTGGAAGATGACCCCGCCCCCGCCGAGGCGTCTGCGGTGCAGCCCCGTGACGAAGGGGGTGAACAAGAATAAATGGAACTGAACGGCGCAAAGATCCTGTATACCATCCACACCAATATCCCCCTGCTGGGTGATTTTAAAATTACCCAGACCTTGGTAAGCACTTGGATCGTCATGGCGCTGCTCTCGGGTTTTGCCATCTGGCTGGGGCACGACCTCAAGCTGGAAAATGTGTCCAAACGACAGGCCGCAGCCGAATTCATCGTAACGCGGCTGGAGCAGTTCGTGCACGACAACATGGGCTTCCACTTCGATCAGTATATCCCCCTGGTCGGTGCTATTTTTGCACTGAGCATCGGGTGCAACCTGATCAGCGTTGTCGGCCTGTGGAGCCCCACGGCCGACCTGAACACCGAGGCAGCGTGGGCCATCGTGGTGTTTGTTCTGATCATGTACTACAAGATCAAAACGAACGGCATTCTGGCCTACCTCAAGGGTCTGCTCGATCCGATCTTTATCATGGCACCCATCAATGTGCTGTCGGAGATCTCTACCCCTGTCAGCATGGCGTTCCGTCACTTCGGCAACATCCTGTCCGGTACGGTCATCTCCACACTGCTGTACTGGGCACTGGCAAGTCTGAGCCACGTCATCTTTGGCTGGCTGCCGGGCTTCCTGAGTCAGATCCAGCTGTTCCAGATCGGCATCCCGGCCTTTACCGGTTTGTATTTCGACTGGTTCGGCGGCTGCATTCAGGCGTTCATCTTCTGTACCCTGACCACAATCTTCATCAAACGTGCTGCCGGTGAGGACTAAGGCCTTCCGGCATCCCCCAAAACACAAACACATTTTAGGAGGACAAATCTTATGACTGATTTCCAGTATCTGGCTCGTGGTATCGCTCTGGCAGGCTGCGGCATCGGCGCAGGCTGCGCACTGATCGCAGGTATCGGCCCCGGTATCGG
>CAKTAT010000051.1:0-15500 GCA_934532365.1 uncultured Faecalibacterium sp.
GAGGTAGAACACCATCAGGATCATACGGTCGTATGCGCCCAGGTGCATGGGGTAGTAATCGTCGCCCAGCTTCTCCTGGAAAGCCTTGCCGGCAGCCATCAGATCGTCCAGAGACTTGGGAACCTCGGTGATGCCAGCCTTATTAAAGGTGGTCATGTTCCAGTAGAAGATACGGCCGGTCATGGAGACGGGCACGCACTGCTGGCTGTTGGCCACATAGCAAGCGTCCATAGCAGCGGCATCCCACTGGGTCAGGTCGATGAACTTGGAGGTGGTGTTCAGGTCCACGAACTTGCTGCCGTCGGCAGAGTAGTTGTACAGCCAGTTCCAGTTCACCTGGCAGACATCCTGAGCGTTGCCTGCGATGAAGGCAGCAGCCATCTTCTCTTCCCAGCCGGACCATGCGGCGAAGGTGGGCTCCACGGTGATGTTGGAGTGCTCAGCCTGGAAAGCCTCCAGAGCGCTCTGGTAAGCAGCGTGACGGCTGTCGCCGCCCCACCAGCTGATGCTCAGGTTGACGGGGCCGTCAGACAGGGCCAGGCTCTCGTCTGCGGAAGCAGCGGGAGCCTGAGAAGCAGCAGCGGAAGAAGCGGTGGAAGAAGCAGCGGGCTTGCTGCCACAAGCAGCCAGCAGACCTGCAGCACCGACAGCGCCGGTAGCCATCAGGAAGTTACGACGAGAAATTGCCTTGCTCATTTTTGTTCTCCTCCTAATAGAAAACATCTTCATGCAGGGGGTCTGCACATACCCCCTTGTATACAATTATGATAACAAAAGCCACAAGAAAAAGAAAGATGCAATTTACAGTGATACAGGATAAAAACGTACAAATATTGCCCTTGTTTTCGCGTGCAATTCGACGTCCTTGCCGAAATGAATAAACTTGCGCTGAAAAACTGTGCAACTTGTATACTTCAATGACTTGCATAAAAATCTGGGATGCAACAGGGGCAGAACGGCAAAAATTTCAATAATTCCTGTTACATTTACCGTTCCACCTGTAATTTTTTGTGCTCTGCCGTCCCCCGCCGCTCTCTTCTTCTCCCATTCTCTCTCCCCTCCGTCGAGTAACTGCCCGGTCCGAACTGATATATCAATAGCGCAAAAAACGTGCGTATTTCGCCCGGTTGATATATCAGTCCCTCTAAATGCAGCAAATTGATATATCAATCTGTATACAGACTGCCGGAGTTGCCGGCAGTGCAAAAAAGCCGCTGCACCCGGCACGGTGCAGCGGCTTTTTTACAGTTATAAAGATATCTCAGTTTTTCTTTGCAGCATAGAACGCCCGCCGTGCCTTGAAGTAGCACTGGGGGCACATACTGACGTACTGCACATCGTTTTCAAGGTCGATGGCTACCTGCTCGCCCTCAAAGACGAACTGTCCGTTCACCTTGCGGCAGTTGCAGATGGCCTTGCGCCCGCAGGTGCAGATGGTTTTCATCTCCTCGATGGTGTGCGCCAGCTCCAGCAGACGGGTAGAGCCCGGGAAGCCCTTGAGGGAAAAATCTGCCCGCAGACCGTAGCAGATCACCGGGATGTTCAGATCTACCGTGATCATGAACAGCTGCTCGGCCTGCTCCGGGGTGAAGAACTGGCTCTCATCGCACAGCACACAGGCCAGCGGCCCTGCGGCAGCGTTTGCCGCCTTCACGGCTTCAAACACGTCCAGCTCCGGCGGGATCAGCAGGTCTGCCTTGCGGCGCACGCCCAGACGGCTCACCAGCTCCCCGCCGCCCTTGGTATCCACCTGCGGCTTTAAAATGAGCACCTTCATGCCCTGCTCTTCGTAGTTGTGTGCCACCTGCATCAGCGCTGTGCTCTTGCCGCTGTTCATGGCACCGTAGCGGAAATACAATTTTGCCATGCCGTCACTCCTGATTGCGCAGACGGTAGCCCAAGCTCATCAGGCTGTCGCCCAGATGGACGTTTTCCACCACAACATCGGGGTAAGGCACCGACAGATCATAGTGAGAGAAGTTCCAGAAGCCCTCGATGCCCAGATCCACCAGCCGTCCGCTGACCTGCTGTGCACCGTCGCGGGGCACACAGAGCACCGCCACCTTGGGCTTGTTTTCCTCGCAGAAGGCTTCCAGCTCGTCAATGTGACGGATGCGGATGCCGCTGATTTCCTTGCCTACCTCGTTTTCAGCCACGTCAAAGGCAGCGATCAACTTGTAGCCGTTGGTATCGGTGGTGATAAAGCGGCTCACGGCCTTGCCCAAGCGGCCGCAGCCGATCAGGATGGTGGGCAGACGGTCGCCGTTGCCGAACAGCAGGCTTTCCAGAATGGAAAGCAGGTTTTCCACCGAGTAGCCGATGCCCTGCCGGCCGTTCACGTCACCGATGCAGTTGAAATCCTGCCGCACCTGTGAGGCGGTGGTGCCCATCTGAGAGGCCAGCTCCCGGGAGGAGATGCTGGTAATGCCGTCGGCCTGCAAGGAGCGCAGATACCGGTAATATTTGGGGAGACGCTTGATCACAGGGATCGATGCTTTTTGGGGGGTGTTCATAGGAAAATTCTCCTTTCTGCCCAACGCGCTGCAGCTTCTGCCGCCATGCAAGGGGCTTCTTTGCGCGCAGAGAGATGTTCCGTTTTATCCTGTTATATTATTTAAAGTATACAGCATGATAGACGAATGTCAAATACCTATTTGTAAAAAAGCAAAAAATTCACAAAGTTTTTTGTTTCTTTTCTCCTGTATACTTCCCCGGCTGCCGGGGGATACTGACCCCACAAAGACCCCGCTACGGAAGGAGAACGCACATGGATACGGCAAAAGACACCCCCGCAGAGCAGCACCGGATGGAAAAAGAGGATATCGAAGATCTGGGCACGGTCACCCTGAGCCGGGGCGGTCATGTTATCCACTGCCTGACCGTCATCGGCCAGATCGAAGGGCACACCGAAGCGCCACAGGGACAAAAGACCACCAAATACGAGCACGTCATCCCGCAGCTGGTGGCGGTGCAGGAGGACCCCCGCATCGAGGGGCTGCTGGTGCTGCTGAACACGGTGGGCGGCGATGTGGAGACCGGCCTTGCGCTGGCAGAGCTGATCGCCAGCATCTCCAAGCCCAGCGCCACGCTGGTGCTGGGCGGCGGGCACTCCATCGGCATCCCGCTGGCGGTCAGCGCGCGGCACAGCTTTATCGTGCCCACCGCCACCATGACGGTGCACCCGGTGCGGCACTCCGGGCTGATCTTAGGCGTGCCGCAGACCATGCACTGCTTTGAGCAGATGCAGCAGCGCATCACCGGTTTTGTAGCCGCCCACAGCGGCATGCCGGAAAAGCGCTACACCCAGCTGATGCTCCACACCGGGGAGCTGGTGATGGACATGGGCACAGTGCTGGACGGACGCCGCGCCGTAAAGGAAAAGCTGATCGATGAACTGGGCGGTCTTTCGGACGCGCTGGCGTGGCTGTACGGGGAGATCGAGCGGGGGTAAGGCCTTGCGTCTCCCCCGCCGGACGATTTGAACTGCGCTCCGCGTTCGCTTTGCGCAGAAGCAGCGGAATTATTTTTTTATTTGCAGTTCCGAAACGCCCGCGGGCGTTTCGGAACTGCCTTTTCACGAGAGGGGCTGGGTACGTTCCACTTTCCTCAACAAAAACAACATTATGGTTTGCCATTTTTGCCCTTGCGTGGTACAATAGTAAAATCAAATATTGTGTCTATGGGAAGTTGGGGAACAGAGTAGAATGGCAACGAAAAAACGAAAATCAACGAAACGGCGTACTGCTGCCCGCCGTAAAAAGGCAGAACAGCGGCTTCCGGCAGGGCTTGGCACCCTGTTCGGCGGCCTGCTGCTGATGGTGCTGGCCTTTGTGCAGGGCGATTCCGTATGGCGGGTGCTCCATGATGTGCTGTTCGGGCTGTTCGGCTGCGGCAGCTTTGTGCTGGGTGCAGCCGTGTGCTGTCTGGCCGTTTTGTACACCCGGGGCGAGGAGCTGCTGTCCCGCATCCTCAAGCTGGTGCTGGGGCTTGTCTTTGTCTGCGGCACGGTCATCGTATTTTCCGATATCCAGCCGCAGGGGCTGTCAGCCTTGCAAATGCTTTCTGCCTGCTACGCCAACGGCGTCAGCGCATGGCTCTCCGGCGGCGCAATAGGTTTTGTACTGGGCGGCGTGCTGCTTTTGCTGTGCGGACGCCCGGCGGCAAACCTCATCATGATCGTGCTTTTGCTGTGCGGCAGCCTGTACATTTTTGACATCACCCCCGCCGAGGTCTGGATCTGGCTGTGCGCTGTCACCGGCGGCATCCACGCCCGCGGCGCCGCCTTTGCAGAGCAGCGCGCTGCCCGCCGCGCCGAGCGCGCCGCCATCCGGCAGGCCGAGCAGGAGATCGATGAGGAATACGACGAAGCCGGGGACGAACCGCTGGACGAAGAGGACGAGCCCGCCGGGCTGCATCTGGGGGTGCCGGACTGGATGTCCGGCGTGCTGCGCTGGGGGCACAAGGTAACGCAGGAGATGGAAGCAGATGCTGCCGAAACTGAAGCCGCACCCGCCGCCCCTGCCCAGCCGGAGCCCGCTGCAACGCCCATCACCCCGGTGCGGGTCAGCGTTGCGCATCCCCGCGCTGCCTTTGACGTAGACCTTGGCCCCGACCACACTGCCCTCTCCGAGGGCGGCAGCGAGCCCATTGAGCCGCTGATCGTCGGGCCGGGCGGCACCTTCGGGCAGGACCCGCTGCGTCCTGCGCCCAAGCCCACGCCGCCGCCCATCGTGGCAGACCCGGTGGTCACCGCTGCGGCAGATTTCTTTGCCAAGGACGCCCCGCAGCCGGAAGAGCCCACCCCTGCCCCCGCTTTTGATGCTCCCATCGTCCAGCCGGCAGCGCCGGTGGTGCAGCCGCAGATGCCCGCGCAGCCGGAGCCTGCACCCATCCAGCCCGCTGTGCCCCGGGTAAGCGCCGAGAACGCCGTGGCGTTCCGCTCTGCGCCGGACGAGGACGGCTGGATCAGCATCACCGCCGAGCCGGTGGAGGAAAAGGACATCAACTCGCTGGTGGCAGCAGCCATGGAAAAGCCCGCCGTTTCCGAGCAGGCAGCCGCCACCGCCCCCGCCGAGGAGACCGAGCCGGCGGACAGCTACGAGTACCAGTACCCACCCATCGAGTTGTTTGAAAAAACGCAGGAGGAGAGCGACCCCGGCGCACAGGAGGAGCTGAAGGCCAACGCCCAGAAGCTGGTGGACACGCTGGAAAGCTTCGGCGTGCGCACCCGGGTGCTGGATATCTCCCGCGGGCCCTCTGTTACCCGGTACGAGCTGCAGCCCATGGCGGGTGTGAAGATCAGTCGCATCACCTCGCTGGCGGACGATATCGCCCTGAACCTTGCGGTGGCGGACGTGCGTATGGAAGCCCCCATCCCCGGCAAGCCCGCCGTGGGCATCGAGGTGCCCAACCACAAAAAGACCGCCGTTTCCATCCGCAGCATCTTTGAGAGCCAGAGTTTTCTGCGCATGACCTCGCCGCTGGGCATCGCCCTTGGCAAGGACATTGCCGGTGTGGCGCAGGTGACCGACCTGTGCAAGATGCCTCACCTGCTCATCGCGGGCAGCACCGGCAGCGGTAAATCCGTGTGCGTGAACAGCATCATCATGAGCCTGCTGTTCCGCTCCAGCCCGGAGGACGTGAAGCTGCTGCTCATCGACCCCAAGGTGGTGGAACTGGCCGAGTATAACGGCATCCCCCACCTGCTGATGCCGGTGGTCACCGAGCCCCGCAAGGCCGCCGGTGCACTGGGCAGCGCGGTGCAGGAGATGGAGCGCCGCTACCGCCTGTTTGCGGAGAACAATGTGCGCGACATCAAGTCCTTCAACAAGCTGGCTGCCGAGCGGCCGGAGCTGGAAAAGATGCCCTACATCGCCATTATCATCGACGAGCTGGCCGACCTGATGATGGTGGTGGGCAAGGATGTGGAAGATTCCATCTGCCGCATCGCCCAAAAAGCCCGTGCCGCCGGTATGCACCTGATCGTTGCCACCCAGCGCCCCAGCGTGGACGTGATCACCGGCCTGATCAAGGCCAACATCCCCAGCCGCATCGCCTTTGCGGTGTCCAGTCAGGTAGACAGCCGCACCATTCTGGACGGCGCCGGCGCAGAAAAGCTGCTGGGACAGGGCGATATGCTCTTTATGCCCGTAGGCGCACCCAAGCCCACCCGTATTCAGGGCACCTTTGTGCGGGATGAAGAGATCAGCCGTGTGCTGGACTTTATCAAGTCCAGCGCCACCGTGCAGTACGATGAGGCCATGATCGAGGCCATGGAAAAGCACGCCATTCAGGACGGCAAAAAGGGCGGCGGCGGTGCCGACGCCGAGGAGGACGCAGGCTCCGACCCCATGTTCAAGCAGGCCGTGGATGTGGTCATCGACGCCGGTCAGGCCTCCACCAGCCTGCTGCAGCGTCGCTGTAAGCTGGGCTACGCCCGCGCCGCCCGCATCATGGACGAGATGGAGCAAAAGAGCATCATCGGCCCCTACGAGGGCGCAAAGCCCCGCGCCGTACTCATCAGCCGCCAGCAGTGGCTGGAAATGCAGATGAACCAACCGGAGGAATAATAAAGGAGCACTATGGAACATTCTACTCCCCAGATCTACACCGAATTTCTTCCCATCAGCCGGGCGGACATGGAAGCCCGGGGCTGGGAGCAGCTGGATTTTGTGGTGGTGGGCGGTGACGCCTATGTGGACCACCCCAGCTTTGGCACTGCCATCATCAGCCGCCTGCTGGAGGCCGAGGGCTACAAGGTAGGCGTGCTGGCGCAGCCCCGCTACACCGACTGCGAGGACTTCAAGCGGTTCGGCAAGCCCAAATACGGCTTTTTCATCGGCGGCGGCAACGTGGACAGCATGGTCAGCCACTATTCCGTGGCAAAGATCCCCCGCGCCGAGGATGAATACTCCCCCGGCGGCAAGGCCGGTGCCCGCCCGGACCGCAGCGCCACCGTGTATACAAAGCTTGCCAAGCAGGCCTACCCCGACCTGCCGGTGATCTTAGGTGGTCTGGAAGCCAGCCTGCGCCGGTTTGCCCACTACGATTACTGGCTGGACACCGTGCTGCCCAGCATCGCGGAGGACTCCGGCGCGGACATCATCAGCTTTGGCATGGGTGAGCACCAGACCGTGGAGATTGCCCGCCGTCTGGCCGCCGGGGAGCCGGTGGAAAGCATCACGGACGTGAACGGCACCTGCTACCTGACCGATTTCGACCACCTGCCCCAGCGGTATGTGGAGTGCGCCGGTTTTAAAAAGGTTGCCGCCGACAAGACCGCCTACGCCAAGGCCTGCCGCATTCAGATGGACAATCAGGACGTGGTCAGCGGCCAGATCATCGTGCAGAAGCAGAGCGAAAAGTATCTGGTGCAGAACATCCCCGCAAAGCCGCTGGTGCGCGGGGAGCTGGACAAGGTCTATGCCCTGCCCTACACCCGCCGCTACCACCCCATCTACGAGAGCATGGGCGGTGTGCCCGCCATCCGGGAGGTGCAGTTCTCCATCATCCAGAACCGCGGCTGCTTCGGCGGCTGCAACTTCTGCGCCATCCAGCTGCATCAGGGCCGCCGTGTCACCAGCCGCAGCGCGGACAGCATCGTGGCGGAAGCCGAGCGCATGACCCACGAGCCGGATTTCAAGGGCTACATCCACGATGTGGGCGGCCCCACCGCAAACTTCCGCTTCCCCTCCTGCCGCGAGCAGATGCTGCGCGGCATGTGCACCGGCGGCAAGCACTGCCTTGCCCCCACCACCTGCTCCCATATGATCGTGGATCACAGCGACTACCTTAAAATCCTGCGCCGGGTGCGGGAGCTGCCGGGCGTGAAAAAGGTGTTCATCCGCAGCGGCATCCGGTTCGACTACCTGATGGCTGACCCGGACGATACCTTCTTCAAGGAACTGGTAGAGTACCATGTATCCGGCCAGCTGAAGGTCGCCCCGGAGCACTGCGCCCCCAACACCCTTGCCTACATGGGCAAGCCGCCCATCGAGACCTTTAATAAATTCAAGGATAAGTTCTACGAGCTGAGCAAGAAGGCGGGCAAAAAGCAGTATCTGGTGCCCTACCTCATGTCCAGCCACCCGGGCAGCACCCTGAAGGACGCGGTCTATCTGGCCGAGTACCTTTATAAGAATCACATGCGCCCGGAGCAGGTGCAGGACTTCTACCCCACCCCCGGCACCGTGAGCACCTGTATGTTCTATACCGGCCTCGACCCCTACACCCTCAAGCCGGTGTTTGTGGAAAAGACCCCCGAGGGCAAGGCGCTGCAGCGTGCACTGCTGCAATACTACGAGCCCCGCAATGCGGAAAAGGTGGTCAAGGCCTTGCAGCTGACCCACCGGGAGGACCTGATCCCCCTGCTGGTGCCCGCCGCAGGCCGCCGCGCCGTACAGCGCACCGCCCGCCGGGCAGAGAGCGCCGAGGTGACCATCCACAACGATGGCACTTACACTGTGCATTCCAACCAGAAGGGACGCAGCACCGGCAAAAACGCCCGTGCTGCCGCCCCGGCAGGCCGTCAGCCCAGCCCGGGCGCACGCTTTGCGCCCAACTCTGCGCCCGGCCATAAACCTAAGAATAATCAACAGAAAGAGAACGCAACGTGGAAAACCGGAAAGAAGAAAAAGTAACCCTGTTCCCCCGCCGTCTGTTCCTGCGGCTGGCTGCACTGGCGCTGGCCGCTGTGCTGGCGCTGGGACTTACCGCCTGTGACAGCAACGGCGGACATATCGTCAAACCCTCCACCGGGGCAAGCCAGCCCTTTGAGATGCACTTTATTGACGTAGGGCAGGCGCTGAGCGTGCTGGTGGAGTGTGACGGACAGTTCATGCTCTACGACGGCGGCAACGTGGACGACGGCAGTCTGGTGGTATCCTATCTGCAAAATCAGGGGGTGGAGCAGCTGCAATATGTGTTCTGCTCCCATGCCCACGAGGACCATGTGGGCGGCCTTGCCGCCGTAATGGCAAGATTCCCGGCGGGGCACGCTTACAGCCCTGTGACCGAGAACAGCACCAAATGCTTCAACGATTTTGTCAAGTATACGCAGCAGCAAGGCTTGCAGCTGGAAGTGCCCTCCGTGGGCACCGTCTGGCCGCTGGGCAGCGCCACCGTTACCCTGCTGGGCCCGGTGACCGGGTACAGTGATACCAACAACACCTCGCTGGTGCTGCGCATCGACTACGGCAACACCAGCTTCCTGCTGACCGGCGACATGGAAAAGACCGCCGAGACCGACCTTGTGAACAGCGGCGCCAACCTGAAGGCCGATGTTTTACAGGTAGGGCACCACGGCTCCAGCACCAGCACCGGCTACCTGTTTCTGAACGCTGTTCTGCCGGAAATGGGCGTCATCTCCTGCGGCACAGGCAACAAGTACGGCCACCCGCACGAGGAGACGTTGAGCATCCTGCGGGACGCAAAGGTGGACGTCTACCGCACCGACCTGCAGGGTACCATCACCATTGGCAGCGACGGCCAGAACTTCACCGTGGGCACCGAGCACTTTGTGCCGGACAGCCAGCTGAACCCCACCGACCCGTCGGCTTCCAGCACGACGCAGCAGGCCTACATCGGCAATGTGAACAGCAAAAAGTTCCACCTGCCCACCTGCGCCAACCTGCCGGCGGAAAAGAACCAGGTCCTCTTTTCCAGCTATGACGAAGCCATTGCCGCAGGCTATACCCCCTGCGCAAGCTGCATCAAATAAAGTGATCCTTTCAAAATACCGGAGTGTCTGCGGATGCTCCGGTATTTCTTTTTACACAGGGCAGCCCCCTAGAGATGCCTGAGGGAGTTCGTTCCCAAACTTCTCCCGTGAAAAAGGGGGTCTGAAAAGCCCGCAGGCTTTTCAGACCCCCAAATTAAAAATCTATTTTCCGCTGATGATGCGCAAAGCACAGCGGCGCGCATTCCCAATCGTTCTCTAAAAACTGTTACTTCCCAGCGGGGAATTCCTTCTCCCGCTCTTCCTTCAGGATGGCGGTAGCACGCTGCATGGTGGCAGCAGCGCGGCGCAGCTCTTCATCGCCAAGCTCGGCGCGCATCCGGCGGTAGCAGCGCTGCAAAAGCGCCTGCTCCTCGGCCATCAGTTCCACCGCCTTGCTGGAAAGTTCCACATAGGTGCGCCCGGCCTCGCGGTCGGTTTTCCACGTCACAAAGCCGCTGTCCTGCAGCTTCTCGATGCCCTTGGAAAGCTCGGTCACCCGCACCCCCATGGCGGCGGCAAGGTCGGCAAGATAGAGTTTTTCGCCGGGGTGCGTCTCCTGCTCTAGCTTGATATAATACAGGATGAGATAATCTGCCCGCTGGATGGTGCTGAACACCTTATCCACGTTGAGCTCGTGGAGGAAAAACCATTCCCCCTGATGCCGCTGCAACTCTTCCATGCTGCTGCCCTCCCTTTATGCCCGCTGGCTGCGCGGGATATAGTCGTGGGTGCCGCCAAGGCTCTTGTAGGCCGGGCGGATGATCTTGTTGGCGCTGAGCAGCTCCTCGATGCGGTGGGCGCTCCAGCCCATGACGCGCGCCACGGCAAACAGCGGGGTGTACAGTTCCATGGGGATACCCAGCATCTCGTACACGAAGCCACTGTAAAAGTCCACATTGGGGCTGACGCCCTTGAAGATCTTGCGCTCCTGCGCGATAAGCTGGGGTGCCATGCGCTCGATGCGGGTGTAGAGGGAAAGATCCTTGTCCCGGCCCTTTTCGTGGGCAAGCTGCTCCACATAGCCCTTGAACACCACCTCGCGCGGGTCGCTGAGGGAGTAGACGGCGTGACCCATACCGTAGATCAGACCCTTGCGGTCGAAGGCCTCGCCATGGAGCAGCTTTTTCAGGTAGGCTTCCAGCTCCTCGTCGTCCTCGATGTCGTGGAGGTTGTCCCGGATGTTCTGCATCATGTGCATGACCATCAGGTTGGCGCCGCCGTGGCGCGGGCCCTTGAGGGAGCACAGCGCCGCCGCCATGGCCGAGTAGGTGTCGGTGCCGGAGGAGGTGACCACGCGGGTGGTAAAGGTGGAGTTGTTGCCTCCGCCGTGCTCGGCGTGCAGCAGCAGCGCCACGTCCAGCACGCGGGCTTCCAGCGGGGTGTACTGCATATCCGGGCGCAGCATCCTCAAAAAGTTCTCTGCTGTGGAAAGGCTGGGGTCCGGGCGGTGGATATACATGCTGGCGTCTTTTTCGTAGTGGTTATAGGCGTGGTAGCTGTACACCGCCAGCATGGGGAAGATGCCCGCCAGCTGGATGCTCTGGCGCAGCACGTTGGCGGTGTCCAGATCTGCCGCCTTGGGGTCGTAGGAGGCCAGCGTCAGCACGCTGCGCGCCATACTGTTCATGATATCGTGGCTGGGCGCCTTCATAATGACATCGCGGGTAAAGTTGGTGGGCATGGTGCGGCACTCGCCCAGCACCGCGCAGAACTGCTCCAACTGCTCCGGGGTGGGCAGCTGGCCAAACAGCAGCAGATAGCCCGCCTCCTCAAAGGCAAAGCGGCTGCCACGGCTGCCGTTGATGAGGTCCTTTACGTCGTAGCCGCGGTACAGCAGCTGACCGTCTGCCGGGTGCTTGACCCCGTCCACATACTGGAACGCCCGGATATCCGAGATGTTGGTCAGGCCTGCCAGCACGCCCTTGCCGGTCTCATCGCGCAGACCCGCCTTGACCCCGAACTCCCGGTAAAGGTCCTTGGGGATGCGGTCGTGCTCTGCACAAAGGGGCTGCTGCTGGTCGAAGTAGCTTAATACATTCTGCAAATGATCCATGTGTCTGGCTGCTCCTTTCCTGTTCGTCCATATCAGTTTCTCATTTTTCAATAGCTTTTATATTACAGAACGGATATTTCGGTGTCAACCAACATTTTGTAAAAAAATATAAAACAATTCAGCCGTAGGGGTCGTACAAATCGTACTCCTCGGTCTCCTGATGCTTCTCTTCCAGCACCCGGATGGCCTGTTCCAAGGCGCTCTGAGAGCAGCCGCTTTCGCTTACCAGCGCATGGACGGCGGCGGCAAGGTCGCCCGCAAACAGGGTGTCCAGCCGCTGCCGCATACAGTACACGCCGTAAGCCCGCCGGGTGACCAGCGGCACATACACGTTGCAGTTGCCCTGCTTTGCCGACCTGACCCAGCCTTTTTCCTCCAACCGGTAGAGAAAATTCAGCACCGTAGCTGCCGCCCAGCCGGTGGTTTTGAGCTTCTGACTGATGTCCCGCCGCGCCGCCGCGCCCGGGCACGCCCACACCGCAAGCATCACCTGTTCTTCCGCCGCCGAAAGCGGCCGCAGGGTATCCGGTAAGCCGTACATCTGTTGTACCTCCGTAAATGTTTAGCGGGCAAGCCCTCTCAGGCGCTCCCGCGCCAGATTCCCCCTTTTGTCGCTACGCGACATCTTCCCCCGGCCGGGGGAAGTCTTTCCTCAAAGGGAGAGCCAAGCCGTAAAGTTCATCGCTAAAGTATTAGATTCAATGCGAAAGTTTCCGGCAGTGCTCTTGGCTCTCCCCTTGGGAGAGCTGTCACCACAGGTGACTGAGAGGGCGCACGCCGTTGCCCTCAGTGCTAAAGTATCAAACGCAATAAGAAACTTTCCCGCCACCTCCAGAGCCTCCCTCCCCGAGGGAGCTGGCAAAACCGTCAGGTTTTAACTGAGGGAGTTATTCCTTTTACATTTGTCTTAGTATTCTCAGTATACCGCATTTCTGCCAAAGGTGCAAGGGTGGAAAATCCGCATGAAACCAAGGGATAGCGGATATCTTTTACAATCGTCTTATATTTTGTCCCTGCACGGCGTACATTTGTATGCTTTGTGCCCTCAGACGGGGTGCAGGGGCAATATCTTTGTGCAAAGATGCTCTTGTTTTCGGCATGGAAAAACCGGTATACTACGGCTACGGAAAGTAACAGACGCACCGCAAAAACGGCGGTGCTGCGTGATAGGTGTATCACAGGAAAAGGAGAGGTTCATTATGGCACGAGTATATAACTTCAGCGCAGGCCCCAGCATGCTGCCCGAAAAGGTGCTGCGGCAGGCACAGGCCGAGCTGCTGGAATACGGCGACAGCGGTCAGAGCGTCATGGAGATGAGCCACCGCAGCAAGTGGTTCGACGCCATCATCAAAGATACCGAGGCTTCTCTGCGCCGGGTGATGAATATCCCGGACAACTACAAGGTGGGCTTCTTTCAGGGCGGCGCTACCCAGCAGTTTGCCATGGTACCGCTGAACTTTATGACCACCGGCAAGGCAGACTACATCGTGTCCGGCAACTTCTCGGGTCTGGCTGCCAAGGAGGCCGCCAAGTTCGGTGAAGCCAAGATCGTAGCGTCCAGTAAGGATAAAAACTTCACTTATATCCCAGATGTAAACGCTATCGACTACGATAAGGACGCCAGCTACATCCATATCTGCCAGAACAACACCATTTTCGGCACCCAGTATGTGGAGCTGCCGCAGGTAGAAGGCGTGCCGCTGGTGGCGGACATGAGCTCCATGATCCTTTCCAAGCCCGTGGATGTAAGCAAGTACGGCTGCATCTACTTTGGCGTGCAGAAGAACGTAGCCCCCGCCGGTATGGCCATTGCCATCATCCGGGATGACCTGCTGGGTCACGCCGCAGACAACGTGCCCACCATGATGAACTACACCACCCTGCTGGCCAAGGACAGTATGTACAACACCCCGCCGTGCTGGTGCATCTACATGACGGGTCTGGTGCTGAAGTATCTGGAAAACGACATCGGCGGTCTTGCCAATATGCAAAAGATCAACGAGGCCAAGGCCAAGGTGCTGTACGACTATCTGGACGGGCAGGCGTTCTTCACGAACCCTGTGGAGCACCGCTACCGCAGCACCATGAACGTCACCTTCACCAGCCCCAACCCGGACATGGACAAAAAGTTCTGCGCCGAGGCCGCCGAGGCGGGCTTTGTGAACCTGAAGGGTCACCGTCTGGTAGGCGGTATGCGCGCTTCCATCTACAACGCCATGCCTGCCGAGGGCGTGGACAAGCTGGTGGACTTCATGGAGAAGTTCCGCAAAGAGAATGCATAAAGAGGGGTTTCAAATATGTACACCATCAAAACGCTCAACGCCATCAGCCCGGTGGGGCTGGCAAAGCTGCCCAAGAACCAGTTCGATGTCTCGGTGGATGCCGATGCCCCGGACGGCATTCTGGTGCGCAGCGCCGACCTTTTGAACACCACCTTCAACGACAATCTGCTTGCCATCGCCCGCGCCGGTGCCGGTGTGAACAACATTCCGCTGGAGCGCTGCAGCGAGCAGGGCATCGTGGTGTTCAACACCCCGGGTGCCAATGCCAACGCCGTGGCAGAGCTGGTCATCGGCATGCTCATCGCGGGCAGCCGCAACGTGGCTGCCGCCGCCCAGTGGTGTCAGGGTCTGGCCGGTGACCCGGCCATGGCCAAGAGCGTGGAAAAGGGCAAAAAGCAGTTCGTGGGCAACGAGATCAAGGGCAAGACCCTTGGCGTCATCGGTCTGGGTGCCATCGGCTCCCGGGTGGCAAACTGCGCCATCGAGCTGGGCATGGAGGTCTACGGATACGACCCTTACATCTCCATTGAAGCAGCATGGAACCTGAGCAGTCAGGTGCACCACTGCGTAAACCTGAACGATATGCTGCCCCTGTGCGACTACATCACCATCCATGTGCCCTACCTGCCCACCACCAAGGACACCATCAACGCCCAGACCCTTGCTTTGTGCAAGGACGGCGTCAAGATCCTGAACTACGCCCGCGGCGAGCTGGTGAACACCGCCGCTCTGCTGGAGGCCATGGACAGCGGCAAGGTGTCCGGCTACATGACCGACTTCCCCTCCGAGGCCATTCTGGGCCGTCCCGGCATCGTGTGCACCCCGCACCTTGGCGCCTCCACCCCGGAGGCCGAGGACAACTGCGCCATCATGGCGGCACAGGAGCTGAGCGACTACCTGCGCAACGGCAACATCACCCACTCGGTCAACCTGCCGGAGGTGCACCAGCCCCGCGCCGGCGGCAAGCGCATCTGCATCATCCACAAAAACGAGCCGGGTATGATCAGCCAGATCACCGCCCTGACCACCGAGGCGGGCCTGAACATTGAAAACATGGTGAACAAGAGCAAAAAGAACATGGCCTACACCATGCTGGACGCCACCGGTGCCGTGGACGCCCGCCTGAGCGAGAAGCTGAGCAGCATCCCCGCCGTCATCCGGGTGCGCATCCTGTAAGCGGTACGCTCCGGAGCAGAAAATCCTCTAAAAAACAACGCGCCCGGGTTTTCCACGTCCTTCCTGCCGGAAGGTGGAAAACCCGGGCGTACTGTTTTTGCAGATATCCCGTCAGAAAACGATTTAAATGGCCTCCGCTGTGCTCTGGCCATCTTCAGCGGAAAGTATATTTTTATATTTGCAATTCTGGAAAATCTGCGGAGCTTGTCGGGGCAAAGCCCCTCCATCTGCTTGCGCAGACCGCTCTGCCGCTTAAAAGCCCCACTGGGGC
>CAKTAT010000052.1:0-15357 GCA_934532365.1 uncultured Faecalibacterium sp.
GGATGAGAGAATCGAACTCCCACAAGTAGAGTCAGAGTCTACCGCACTACCACTATGCAAATCCCCAATATTCGGTTCTGTCAGCCGCGCCGTGCGTTGCTGACAAGGGATATTATACACGCCGGCGGCCCGCTTGTCAACCATTTTTTCAGTTTTTCTGCAAAAGTTTTCGCGGCGGCTTTCCGGTGCACACAGGCTTGTAAATTTTTGGTTTTTCTCTTGACAGCACTCCCCTTTCGGAATACTCTAATACTATAAAAAGGTAGGACCCCGGTCAGCCCGGCACCCTTTGCCGGACCGTTCGGCTTTGCCTGAATGATAATGAAAGAGGGTATTTGAATGAAAAAACGTGTTGGTATCCTGACCTCCGGCGGCGATTGTCCGGGTCTGAACGCCACCATCCGCGGCGTTGCAAAGGCACTGTACGCCCGCATGGGAGATAACGTGGAGATCGTGGGCATTGCCAACGGTTACAGCGGCCTGATCAACGGCGACTACCGCGAGATGAACGAGGACGATTTCCGCGGCATCCTGACCTTAGGCGGCACCATTCTGGGCACCAAGCGCACCCCCTTCAAGATGATGCGTGTGGTGGAGGACGACAACATTGATAAAGTTGCCGCCATGAAAAAGACCTACAAGGCCGCAAAGCTGGACTGCCTGCTGTGTCTGGGCGGCAACGGCACCCACAAGACCGCCAACCTGCTCTCGCAGGAGGGGCTGAACATCATCGGCCTGCCCAAGACCATTGATAACGATATCTACGGCACCGATGTGACCTTCGGCTTCCACACCGCTGTGGACATCGCCACCGACGTCATCGACCGCATCCACACCACTGCCGGAAGCCACAGCCGTGTGATGTGCATCGAGATCATGGGCAACAAGGCGGGCTGGCTTACCCTGTACTCCGGCATTGCCGGCGGTGCGGACATCATTCTGCTGCCCGAGCTGCCCTACGATATCGACCGCGTGTGCGAGGCCGTGGAGCGCCGTGCCAAGAAGGGCTCCAACTTCTCCATCCTTGCCGTGGCCGAGGGTGCCATCAACACCGAGGAAGCCCGCATGAAGCGCAAGGATTGGATGGCCAAGCGTGCTGAGGCAGGCCTTGGCACCACCGCCACCAACCGCATTGCACAGGCCGTGCAGAAAAAGACCGGCATGGAGACCCGCGTGTGCATCCCGGGTCATATGCAGCGCGGCGGCAGCCCCAGTGCCTACGACCGCGTGCTGGCCACCCAGTTCGGCAGCTATGCCGCACAGCTGGTGGAGGTGGAGCGCTACGGCGTGACCGTGGCCATGGTGAACCGCCGGGTGACCGAGAACCGTCTGGCAGACATTGCCGGTAAGACCCGCAATGTGCCCGAAAACTGCGAGCTGCTGAGCGTGGCACGCCGCATGGGCGTCTGTCTGGGCTGAGCATCAATTTGCGTTGGGATACTATGGATAAATAGCACAAAAATCGGACAGACTGCGGTCTGTCCGATTTTTGCATTTTATGCTTTCTCAGCGGTTGGTCACATCATGCCGGGTGGGCGAGCCTTCGGCAAAGGCGGCGGCGCTTTCCAGCACGCCGCGCACCATGCTCTTTACGTCCTCGTAGGTGTAAAAGGCTGTGTGGTCGGTCAGGATCACGTTGGGCATGGCGCGCAGAGCAGCCAGCTCCGGATTGGGGATCACATCGCCCATGCGGTCGTAGTAGTACAGGCCGTTCTCGTTTTCCAGCACGTCCAGACCGGCAGCACCCACCTGCCCGCTTTCCAACGCAGCCAGCAGAGCGTCGCTGTCGATCAGCTTGCCGCGGGCGGTGTTCACGATGGTCACGCCGGGCTTCATCTTGGCAAAGGCCTCGGCGTTGAGCAGGTGGTGGTTCTCCTCGGTAGCGTTGGTGTGCAGGGTGATAACATCGCTCTCGGCAAGCAGGGTCTCCAGCGGCACATACTTTGCGATCTTCTTCACCTCGTCGTTCTGGTACAGGTCGTAAGCCAGCAGCTCGCAGCCAAAACCGGACAGGTGCTTCAGCACGGTCTGCCCGATGCGCCCCGTGCCGATAACGCCCACGGTGCAGTTGGAGATATCACGGCCGATCTTGCCCTTCAGGGAGTAGTCCTGCAGCTCGCCCCGCTTGAGGATGTGCCCCGCCTTGCGCAGGCTCATCAGCATCAGCATAATGGCAAAGTTCGCCACGCCATTGGGGGGATAATCCACGTTGGACACCTTCATGCCCAGCTCCCGGGCCTTTTCCAGGTCCACATGGTCGTAGCCGATGGAGCGGCAGCAGACCGCCTTTACCCCAAGGTCGTGAAAGCGCTGCAGCATGGGTGCGCTCATATCACAGGGGGTCAGCGATACCGCATCGTAGCCTGCGGCCAGCTGGGCGTTCTCCATGGTAGGATACGCCTCGGTATAGCCGTACTCGATGCCCCGCTGCTTTACCAGCTCCTCCAGAATACCCTGCTCATCGTAGGGGCGCAGGGTGTAGAAAAACACTTTGACTGCCATAAAATTCTCCTTCCGATCCTTCTTTACTAAAATGCGTGCCTGTGCAGCGCGTCCTGCAGCGAGCGCCTGCACCTTTATAAGTATGCCTTTATTGTAGCACGTTTGCGGGTGGAGGACAGCTTTTTCGAGGTGAATTTTGTTCATTTTGTTGTTGAAGCTGCGCTTTCTGTCCCAAGTGCGCAAAAAAGGTTGTCAAAACAGGAAAAACAGGGTATGATAGAAGCTGGATCGCAAAGCTGCGGTCCTTCAATATTGTTAAAGGAGTGTGCTTTGTTATGCGCGCCTATGAACGACTGCTTGATTACGTCAGGGTCTACACCACCTCGGACCCGGAGTCCGGCACCCATCCTTCCGCTGCGCGGGAGTTTGATCTGGCTCACAAGCTGGTGGAGGAACTGAAGGCTCTGGGCGTGGAGGACGCCCGGGTGGACGAGCACTGCTACGTCTACGGCTCCCTGCCCGCCACCCCCGGCTGCGAGGAAAAGCCCGCGCTGGGTCTGATCGCCCACATGGACACTGCCCCGGATGCCAGCGGCGAGAACGTGAACCCCATCCTGCATGAGAACTACGACGGCGGCGATGTGGTGCTGCCCGCCACCGGCAAGGTGATGAAGGTCTCCGCCTTCCCCTTCCTTGCCTCCATGAAGGGCGAGACCCTGATCACCACCGACGGCACCACCCTGCTGGGTGCAGACGACAAAGCCGGTGTGGCTGAGATCATGACCGCGGTGGAGACCGTTATCCGCGAGGGCCGCCCCCACGGCAAGCTGTGCATCGGCTTTACCCCGGACGAGGAGATCGGCGAGGGTGCCGACCTGTTCGATATCCCCGGCTTTGGCGCAGACTTTGCCTACACGGTGGACGGCGGCGATGCCGGCGACATCGAGTACGAGAACTTCAACGCCGCTGCCGCCACCGTGACCATCCACGGCTTCTCGGTGCACCCCGGCTCCGCTAAGGACACCATGATCAACGCCTCCAATGTTGCCATGGAGTTCCACGGCGCTCTGCCCGTGATGGCACGTCCCGAGACCACCGAGGGGCGTCAGGGCTTCTACCACCTGTGCCAGATGTACGGCGACGTTACCACCGCAAAGCTGGGCTACATCCTGCGCGACCACGACGCCGCCAAGCTGCAGTTCAAAAAGGACAATATGCAGGACATTGCCGATTACCTGAACGGCAAGTACGGCGCAGGCACCGTAGAGGTGGAGATCAAGGACAGCTACCGCAATATGCTGGAAAAGATCAAGCCCCACTTCCACCTCATCGAGACCGCCCGCAAGGCTGTGCGCATGGCCGGTCTGGAGCCGGTGGAGGTGCCCGTGCGCGGCGGCACCGATGGCGCTACCCTGAGCTGGAACGGTCTGCCCTGCCCCAATCTGGGCACCGGCGGCTTCAACTTCCACGGCGTATGCGAGTGCACCACCGTGGAGCGGATGGACCGCTGCACCGAGATCGTGCTGAATATCATCTCCCTGTACGCAGAGTGATCTGCTTTTTCTGCGAAAAAACTTTCAGCGTGAAAACGGTCTGTCCCTATCGTTCAACATAAAAGCGGCGGCTGCACTGTGCTTTGTGCAGCCGCCGCTTTTTTCATTTAACCTACGTTGATATGCCCCACTGGCATGATCTTGCGCTTGTTGTCGTCCGGTTTGGCGGTCAGGCTCATGGCAAAGGCCACCGGGCCTACACGGCCCATGAACATGACCAGCATATACAGGATCTTTGCCCCGTTGTTCAGCTGGCTGGTTACGCCTACGGAAAGGCCCACCGTGCCAAAGGCCGAGCAGGACTCGAAGATGGCATCCACCACGGACACCGCGTCCGAGGTGTTGTAGTACACCACAATGGCCGAGCCGATGGCTGCCGCCGCGCCCAGCACGATAATGGTCAGGGCGCGGTAGACCGTCTTGGACTCGATATGATGGTCCGCGATCACGCAATCGTCGCGCCCCTGCGCCACGCTGCGGATGGTCAGGATGATGACCGCGAAGGTGGTCACCTTCACGCCGCCGCCGGTAGAGCCGGGCGCTGCGCCGATGAATTGCAGCACGCTCATAAGCAGCTTGCTCAGGGTGCCGCAGGAGGCCAAGTCCACGGTGTTCATGCCAGCGGTACGGGTGGATACCGACTGGAACAGCGAAGCCATCACTTTGCCAGGCACCGACAGTCCGCCCATCGTGGCGGGATTGTTCCACTCCATCAGTCCCAGCCCCAGCGCACCGCCCAGCCACAGAATCACCGAGAAGGAAAGCACCACCTTGGCGTGCAGGGACAGGCGGCGTTTTTTGTACCACTGGCACAGCTCCACCCAGACCATAAAGCCCAGACCGCCGGAGATGATCATGAACATGATCACCGTCTGCACATAGTAGTTGTTGACATAGGGCACCAGCGAGGAGTACGCCCCGAACCGTCCGAACAGGTCGAAGCCCGCATTACAGAAGGCCGAAATGGCGGTGAACACGCTGATCCAGACGCCCTCCAGCCCGAACTGCGGCACAAAGGCGAACATCAGCAGCAGAATGCCGATGCCTTCAAACATCGCTGCCAGCCCCACCACGATCTTCAGCACGCTTTTGGCCTGATCGTAGCCGTCCGCCGAGACGCTCTCGCCCAGCAGACGCAGATCCCGGAAGCCCATGCGCCGACGCATGGCCAGCGCAAAAAAGCTGGTAAGGGTAACAAGACCAAGGCCGCCCACCTGAATAAGCAGCAGCACCACCGCCTGCCCAAACCATGTGAACTGCGTCCATGTATCCCGCACCACCAGACCGGTGACGCAGGTGGCGCTGGTGGCTGTGAACATGGCGTTGAGCACATCCAGCCGTCCGTGCCTGCTGGCAATGGGCAGGGTAAGCAGCAGCGTGCCCAGCGCGATCACGATAATAAAGCTGACGCAGATGATCTGGGTCGGGGTGCTCAGTCCCAGCTTTCTCCGCCGGACTGACCTCTGGTGCCGCAGCTTTTTGCGGATATTTTTTATCTTTTCCATAGCTTCCTCCCTGCGCAGCACACAGCCGCCTTGCATTCCCTTATAGCATACACCATTTTGCCCGCAGGTTCAACTTGATTTTACAGCCCGGTTGCGGTATTATAATAAGGTACTGCGTTTTGGGGGTCGTTCTGCCCCCAAAGATGCAGAACCGTGTCTCCGTAGCTCAGCTGGATAGAGCGTCCGCCTCCTAAGCGGAAGGCCGTGTGTTCGAATCACATCGGGGACGCCAGCGCAAAACCAAGCCCGAAAGGTTTACGAACCCTCCGGGCTTGGTTTTTTCTATTGAAAGCGCCGCCACAGCACTCATACCAGCCTTGCCCCGGCGTGGGGCAGGCTTTCTGCGCCAAGGCTTTGCAGCTTTTGGGGCAGAGCGGCAAGGTCGCCGCCGGTATAGTACCAGCCCGCAGCCAGTGCTGCCAGTGCCAGCAGCAAAAGCACCACCAGTGCCTTGCCCAGCCTGCGGCGCTTCGGGCGCGGCAGTGCGGGCGTTGCCGCCGTGAGGGAGGCAGGGGTCAGGGCGGCGTCCGGCACGGCTTTGCCGTAGGGCTGCCAGCCTGTGCCCCCTGCCTGCGGCAGACCGCAGGCTGCGCGGCGCAGCATATCCAGCAGCCACAGCCCGGGGTTTTCGTCCATTGCTGTGCACCGCAGCCAGCAGCCCTTTTTGCCGCCCACCAGCAGCAGGCGGCTTTGGGGCAGTTCCACACAGCCCACCGCCAGCGCAGCGCCGGTCAGCCGCTGCATGGCCTGCACTCGCGCCAGTGTGCGGGCAGGCTCTGCCTGCGGTGCCTTGCGCAGCTTGCGGCTGAGCCGGGCGTTGAGCACCGCATTGGCGTAGCTCATAGCACCAAAATCGAACACCTTTTCCGCGCCGGGAAGGTTTTCCAGCCGGGTCTCCAGCAGCGCCCCGGCGGCGGCATCGCTGCACACCAAAAGCTTGCGGTGCTGCTCCAGTGCTTGCACCGCGGCAGCGGCAAGGGTCTGCTCCCCTTCCCCGTACAGCGCCGGGGCAAGGCTTGTCCGCAGCAGCTGTACTGCCCGGTGCAGCTGCTGCGGGGTGCTGCTTTGCAGCGCCACCAGCGTTTCCGCGCCCCGGGTGCGGCAGTGCACCGTGCCCTGCCAAGTGTCCGGCAGGTTCTCTACAGCCTTTTGCACGGTCTGCTCCGGTGCACCGAACAGCCGCAAAACGCAGCCTGCCGGGCGCTCTTCCTTATTTGTCATGACGCATCCCCCCTGCGGCCGCAGGGGCCGCCCTTACTCTGCCCGCAGGGTCTCGTCCAAGGCAGTCAGAGCGGCGGGGTCATGCTGTGCGCTTTCGGCCAGCACCTGCGTACCGGCAGGGGTCTTGCCCTGTGCCAGTCGCAGCGCCATTTCCAGCGCAGTCTGTGCGGCGCGGGCGCGGATGAGCGCGCGGTCCGGGCGGGAGACGAACAGTTTTTTCACATACACCTTGTCTCCCCGGGCAGCGCCCAGATACACCGTGCCCACAGGCCGGACGGCGTCGCCGCCGCCGGGGCCTGCCAGACCGGTAACGCTGACCGCGATATCTGCACCGGCGGCTTTTGCCGCGCCAAGCGCCATCTGCGCCGCCACGGGAGCCGACACCACATTATATTGCGCAATGACCGCCGGGTCTACCCCGACAAGCTTCGCCTTGGCCTGCTCCCAGTAGGTCACAAAGCCGTAGCCGAACACCTCGCTTGCGCCGGACACACTGGTCAGGCGCTGGGCGATCATGCCGCCGGTGCAGCTTTCGGCGGTGGCAATGGTCAGGCCGTTGGCCCGCAGCGTATGCACCACCGTTTCTTCCAACCCGGCGACATCCTCATCATACACCGCATCGCCCAGCAGATCATAGAACTTTTTGGCGTAGGCGCGGCACATGGTCTGCGCCTCGGCGTCGTTCTGCGCCCGGGCGGTGATGCGGATCTCGCACTCGCCGGTCTTGCAGTAGATGGCGGCGGTGGGGTTCGGGTTTTCCAGCAGCGGACGCACCCGGTATTCCAGATTGCTCTCGCCGCCCAGCACCCGCAGTGTCAGGCTGTGCAGAGCACAGCTCTGCCGCGCCAGCAGCAGCGGGCGCACGCTTTCCTCCCACATGGCCTTCATCTCGTGGGGAACACCGGGCATCAGCACGGCACAATGGCCGTCCTGCTCGAACCATGCGCCCGGCGCGGTGCCGTGATGGTTGACCACCTTATGCCCATGCACCGGCACCATGGCCTGCTTGCGGTTGTTGGGGGTGGTCTCGCGCCCGGTGCGGGTAAAGAAGTCTACGATCTTCTGCCACTCCTCCGGGTCAAAGGTAAGGGTGTCACCAAAGCAGGCGGCCACCGTCTCCTTGGTCAGGTCGTCCGCCGTGGGGCCCAGCCCGCCGGTGAACACCAGCAGGTCGCACCGCTGCTTTGCTTCGTTGACAAAATCCGCCAAACGGCCATGGTTATCGCCGATGGTGCTCTGCCGCCGGACGGTGATGCCCAACGCAGCCAGTTCCCGGCTGAGGTACTGGGCATTGGTGTTAAGAATGTTGCCGAGCAGCAGCTCGGTACCCACACTGATGATCTCTGCTGTCATGGACAAATCAACCCTCGAATTCTACCTGATCGGTGATGCGCACCCGGATGCGCTCGGTCTGCTCTGCGGCCTCGGCCTCCAGCGCGGCAAGGCCGGGCATGGCGGCTTCGGCGGCAAGGATCTCCTCCAGTTCAGGGCGGATCTTCGGGTGCGGCGGGGTGAAGATGGTGCAGCAGTCCTCGTAGGGCAGGATGCTGGTCTCAAAGGTATTGATATGGCGGGAGGTCTCGATGATCTCGGTCTTGTCCATACCGATAAGCGGACGCAGGATGGGCAGATCCTGTGCGGCATCGGTGCACTGCAAAGCCTTGACGGTCTGGCTTGCCACCTGTGCCAGACTTTCGCCGGTGACCAGTGCTTCGCAGCCCTGCTTTTTGGCAATCACGTTTGCAATGCGCATCATGCTGCGGCGCATCAGCACCGTAAACAGCACATCCGGGGCGTTATCCCGGATGTATTCCTGGGGTTTTGTGTAGGGCACCACGAACAGGTTGGCGCTGCCGGTATACACGGTGATGAGCTGCGCCAGAGCCTTTACTTTTAGTTTTGCGCGCTCGGAAGTATACGGAGGGGATGCAAAATGGATGTGATCCAGGGCCAGACCGCGCTTTGCCATACGGTAGGCTGCCACCGGGCTGTCGATGCCGCCGGAGAGCATATTCAGGGCACGGCCACTGGTGCCCACGGGCAGACCGCCCTCACCCGGTATTTTCGGGCCGTGAATATACGCACCGTAATCACGAATTTCCACGATGACCTTAAACTGCGGGTTATGCACATCCACCTTCAGGTAGTTGTGCTTGCCCAGCAGGTAAGCGCCCAGCTCCCGCATCAGCTCCGGGCTGGTCATGGGGTAGGTCTTGTCGGCGCGGCGGGCTTCCACCTTGAAGGTGCGGATGCCGTGCAGTTCGCTGCCCAGATAGTCCTCGGCGGTCTGGCAGATGGTATCAAAATCCTTTTCACACACCACAGCGCGGCTGAGCGCGGCAAGGCCGAACACCTTGCTGACCCGCTCAAAGGCCAGATCCATATCCACGTCCTCTTCCTCGGGCTCCATATAAAAGGTGGACTGGGTGCAGTACACCTTGAACTTGCCCACCGTCTTAAGGCGGTAGCGCAGGATCTTCATCATGGCTGCTTCGAACTGGTTGCGGTTGAGACCTTTCAGGGACATCTCGCCCTGATAGCCCATAATAATTTCCTTCATAAATGTTGCATCTCCTGATGTAGGATTTATAATGGCCTCCGCTTTCGCTCTGGCCATATTCAGCGGAAAATTGTTTTACTCTGTGAATGGAAAATGACTGCGGTCATTTTCCATTCACTCTTTCACAAATCGGGGTCGTGCAGGCAAACTGCAGCTTCCCATAGAACGGCTGACAGCTTTCTCTTCGGACACAAACTCGGGTTGCGGCACCCAGCATTCGCATCGTGCCTTGGGCGGCACTTGCGTCTTGCTGGCCGCTGCCCCAACGGCAACTCTCTGTTTCCGCCGCTGGCGGCGGTCGTTGCTGTTGCAAGCCATTCCATCGCCCGCCCTATTGCCCTGCGGGCAACAGGGTCCCACCCCAGCGGACGGTCCTCAGAGAAACTATCAGCCGTTCTGCGGTTTCCGGTTTAGGCTTTTTCATTTTCTGATCTTCTGCAAATGCTTCATGCCGTCCTCGAAGCGGTTGAGGAAAGCATCCACATCCTCCGGGGTGTTGTCGGCGCAGAAGGACACCCGGATGGCGGTGTCGATGGCAAGCGGGTCACGCCCCATGGCTGCCAGCGTGTGGCTGGGCTGGCCGCGGCCGCAGGCACTGGCCGAGGAGACGTAGATCTGCTCTTCTGCCAGAAAGGCCAGCATGGTCTCGCTCTTGATGCACATCTCGCTGAAGTTCAGCACCTCGGGCACGGCGTTCTCCGGGCTGTTGACGACCACCTCCGGGAAGGCTTTCAGCCCCTCCCGCAGCTGCCTGTTCAGCGCACGCATGGCAGTGTCCCGGCTCTTCATGGTCTTTGCCAGACGGGTGGCCGCTGTGGCCAGACCCATGGCGTAGGGCAGGTTTTCGGTGCCGGGGCGCATCTGCCGCTCCTGCTCGCCGCCCAGATAGGGCGGCTGGAAGGCCTGCACCAGCCGGTCGGAAAGGTAGAGCGCACCAATGCCCTTGGGGGCATGGATCTTGTGGCCGCTCACCGAGAGCGTATCGATGTTGTCCAGCTTGATGGGCACACGCATCCACGCCTGCACTGCGTCCACATGGACGATGGTGCGGCTGTTGCGGCGCTTCACCTCGGCGGCAAGGCGCTCCACATCGTTGCGGGTGCCGATCTCGTTGTTCACCATCATGCAGGCCACAAGGATGGTGTTTTTGTCCACCCGCTCCAGCATGGCGGCAATATCCAGCGTGCCGTCTGCCCGGGGGGCTACCACGGTAACATCGTAGCCCTGCTTTGCCAGCCGCTCCAGCGGCCGCTGCACGCTGGGGTGTTCGAAGCCGGACACCACGATGCCCTTGCCGAAGGTGCGGGTCTGCACCGCACCCAGCAGCGCCAGATTATTGCTCTCGCTGCCGCAGGAGGTGAAATACAGCTCCCGGCTTTTGCAGCCCAGCGTGCGCGCCACGGCGGCGCGGGCGGCGTTCAGGGCTTCTTCACTGCGCGCGCCCGGGCCATACAGACTGGAAGGGTTTGCCCAGTGCTCCCGCATGGCCTTGTCGATGACGTCCGCCACCTCGGGCGCTACGATGGTGGTGGCCGCGTTGTCCAGATAATGTAACTGAGGGTTTTGCAGCATAAACGGATTTCCTGCTTTCTGTCGTTGTTTTCATAATAACCCAGAATAAGTATAGCACAAACCCTTGGATAACGCAAAAAATTTTATGCATTTATGGGTGATTTTTGTAACTGTACCTCCTTGACAAACACCCCGGTGGTGTGCTATCTTTACAGCATAGACCGCATCCCTGCTGACGGAACCTTGTGGAGCACCACAGTGCAGGGGTGCATGGGATGTCAATGCCGACCGTCTGGGCAGCCTTGCGCAATTGCTGCGCAAAGCTGTCCTTTTTTGCTATCAAGGAGGATGTCTGTATGAAGACCGATATCGAGATCGCGCAGGAAGCCAAAATGAAGCCCATCACCCAGATCGCAGCCCAGCTGGGTCTGGAGGAGGAAAGTGTGATCCCCTATGGCCGCTACAAGGCCAAGATCGACCACCGGCTGATCCACAACGCCAAAAAGCAGGGCAAGCTGGTCCTTGTCACCGCCATCAGCCCCACCCCTGCCGGTGAGGGCAAGACCACCACCAGCGTAGGTCTGGCCGACGCCATGAACGCACTGGGCAAAAAGACCATGCTCTGCCTGCGCGAGCCCAGCCTTGGCCCCGTGTTCGGCGTAAAGGGCGGCGCTGCCGGCGGCGGCTACGCACAGGTGGTGCCCATGGAGGACATCAACCTGCACTTTACCGGCGACCTGCACGCCATTGGCACCGCCAACAACCTGCTGGCTGCCATGATCGACAACAGCATCCAGCAGGGCAACCCGCTGAACATCGACCCCCGCCGCATCACCTGGAAGCGCTGCATGGACATGAACGACCGGCAGCTGCGGTTCATCGTGGACGGTCTGGGCGGCAAGGTGAACGGCACCCCCCGCGAGGACGGCTTCGATATCACTGTAGCCAGCGAGGTCATGGCCATCTTCTGCCTTGCCACCAGCATCTCCGACCTGAAGGAGCGGCTGTCCCGCATCGTGTGCGCCTACACCTACGACGGCAAGCCGGTGACCGCCGGTGAGATCGGTGCAGCCGGTGCCATGACCGCCCTGCTGAAGGACGCGCTGGACCCGAACCTTGTGCAGACGCTGGAGAACAACCCCGCCATCATCCACGGCGGCCCCTTTGCCAACATTGCCCACGGCTGCAACAGCGTGCTGGCCACCAAGCTCAGCCTCTCGCTGGCAGACTACACCATTACCGAGGCAGGCTTCGGTGCCGATCTGGGCGCGGAGAAGTTTTTGGATATCAAGTGCCGCTACGCCGGTATTGCCCCCTCTGCCTGCGTGCTGGTGGCTACCGTGCGTGCCCTCAAGAGCCACGGCGGCGTAGCCAAGGCCAACCTGAACCAGCCCAATCTCGAGGCCGTCAAGGCCGGTGCTTCCAACCTGATCCGCCACATCGACAACCTGAAGAACGGCTTCGGTCTGCCGGTGGTGGTTGCCATCAACGCCTTCCCCACCGATACCGCCGAGGAGCAGGCCTATGTGGAGCAGGTCTGCGCCGAGCAGGGCGTGCCCTGCGTGCTGAGCGAGGTGTTCGCCAAGGGCGGCGAGGGCGGCAAGGCACTGGCTGAGAAGGTGCTGGAGATTCTGGAGGATCGTCCCATCCAGTACACCTACCCGCTTGAGATGTCCCTGAAGGACAAGATCAACGCCATTGCCACCAAGATCTACCGCGCCGACGGCGTAAACTTCAGCGCCGCCGCCAGCAAGACACTGGCCGAGTTGACCGAGATGGGCTACGGCAACCTGCCCGTCTGCATTGCCAAGACCCAGTACAGCTTCAGCGACAACGCCAAGCTGATCGGTGCGCCCACCGGCTTTACCATGGAGGTGCGCGAGGTGCGTCTGGCCGCCGGTGCAGGCTTTGTGGTGGTGATCTGCGGCAGCATCATGACCATGCCCGGCCTGCCCAAAAAGCCCGCCGCCGTGAACATTGATGTGGATGCCGACGGCAAGATCACCGGCCTGTTCTGATAAAAAACTGATACGCATAAAAGGCGCTGTCCGCTAGGACAGCGCCTTTTATATGTTCTTTTTTACTCCATGGTGTGGCTGCAAAGGTAGTCCACCCATGCGGCGTAGCCCTCCGGCTTAATGTGGTAGCCGTCCGGCTGGGCATAGCTTTCGATCAGGTCGCCGTTTTCGTCTGCCAGTGCCTCCCAAAGGTTGAGGAAATAGCAGTTCTTTTCCAGTGCAATGGCGGCCAGCTCGTTGTTGATGTGGCACAGGCGGTCGCGGTTCAGCCCTGCGTGGTTTGCCTGCGCGCTCACCTCCGGACGCACCGGCGTGATGGACTGCACATAGATCTTTGTATCCGGCAGCGCCTGACTGATCATATCCAGCATCAAACGGTAGTAGGTCAGAAAGCTGGTATAGTCGGTGTCCCGTCCCAGCACATTGCTGCCCAGCAGCACATAGACGGCCTTGGGCTGCTGGGCGGTCAAGGCGTCCAGCGGGATCTCTGTCACGCCGTCCACCCGCTTACAGCTGGTGCCGTTGACAAAGGCGTTGGGGCCTACCCCCTTATAGGCACAGAACTGCGCCCCGGGCAGGCCGGTATCGTAGATCTGCAAGCCCTGCGTCAGGCTGTCGCCCACAAAGCTGGCCTGCGCAAACCAGCTTTTTTCCACCGGGGCACTGGCCGGCAGCGCCGCCATGCGGAAGTCCAACGCGGTCTCGGTGCTGTCCTCCAGCGTCTGCACCCGCAGCTGCCGCGCCAGCGGGTAGCTGACCGTATTCCATGTGTTGTCCGTGGTCACCTGCCGCAGAATGGTGTTCTGGCTCAGGGCGGTATCCACGCGCTCCCGGTGCAGCACCTTCCACAGGATGCCGATGGCGCCCAGCAGAGCCAGAAGCGCCAGCAGGGCAACGATGATAAACACCCTGCGCCAGCGCCGGTGCAGGATGCGCCGCCGGTATTCCTGATAATCTGCCATTGTCGTTCCCTCGCTTCCGGCCCGGAGCACGGGCTGTTCTATTTATAGTATAGCATAACTGCACCCAACAGCAAACCCCATTTGCCAAAAAATGCGCCGCCGGTTTTGCACGGAGCGGGGCAGTTTTGGTGCAAAACAGACAGAGCCCTGCCGCAAACGCTTGCATCCTATAGGCAGAATGTGTTATACTAAGATGAATCAAACGACAGGGAGGCTTTCACGATGGCATATACACCGAAACTGACTTATAAAGGCAAGCCCCTCGTCCGCAAGGACAACGAGCTGTATTACGGCAGCATGACCGATCCCTATGTGCTGTATCTGCAGATTTTGACCACCACCCCGGTGGGCGAGCAGCAGGTAGCCGACAAGGTACACCTGATGCTGCTTTCTACGGATACCACCAAGGCACCGCAGGAGCGCGTAGCGCGTCAGACCACCAAACACGGCCTGTACAACGCGCTGGACATCGGCGGTATCTGGCTGCAGAAGGCCAACGAGAACCGCTGAATCAATTTAAAATGAACAATGCCGGACAGTCTGCGGACTGCCCGGCATTGCGTTTTTACAGGGACGATTTGGAATGGCCTCCGTGTGCGCTTTGGCCATATTCATAGGAATTTTATTGAAGATTCGGGATACAGAAACGCCTGCGGGCGTTTCTGCATCCCATTTTCACAAGAGAATAAGAGAAGTGTTTACTCCTCGGTCACCTCAAAGTCCAGCGGCTCGCCGCAGTTGGGGCACTTGGGTGCGCCGTCCAGCAGTTCGTCCTCTTCAAATACAGCGGTGCTGCCGCAGGCGGGGCAGGTCACCTCGTACTGCACAGGGGCGTCCTTGGCTTCGTCCTCGTCGCCTTCCAGTGCGACCTCAAAGGTCACACCACAGTGGGCGCAGTTGGCTTCGCCTGCATCCAGATCATCCTCGCTGACGTAGACAGTCTCGCCGCAGGCGGGGCAGGCTACCTCGTAGAAGGGCTCGCTGGCGATGTCGTCATCTCCCGCATCCTCATCCTCGTCGGCTGCGTCGTCGTCCTCGTCCTCGGCATCCTCGTCCTCGTACAGGTCGGCCTCCAGATCCTCCAGTTCCTCGCTCAGATCGTTGATCTGGTCATAGGCTTGGGTCAGATCCTCGTCCATGGCGGCAATGGCATCGGCCATCTCGCCCAGCAGTGCGGCCATGGCCTTGATGATCTTGCCCTCTTTGGTGCTCTCATCCACGCCCAGACCGTCCACCAGGCCCTGCAGGTAGGCTGCTTTCTTGTTCAGTTCCATCTGAAATGCCCTCCTAACTTATCATACAAAAACCGGGCAAACGGTTGCCCGCTGCCCGGTATGCGACAAATGATCAGACGCGCTCCATATACTCGCCGGTGCGGGTATCGATGCGGATGTGATCGCCCTCGTTGATGAACAGAGGCACGCGGATCTCGGCGCCGGTCTCAACGGTAGCGGGCTTCAGGGTGTTGGTAGCAGTGTTGCCCTTGACACCCGGCTCGGTCTGGGTGACTTCCAGCTCGATGAAGTTGGGGATCTCGACGCTGAACACCTTGCCCTTGTAGCTCAGCAGCTTGCACAGCTCGTT
>CAKTAT010000053.1:0-14856 GCA_934532365.1 uncultured Faecalibacterium sp.
TTGATGAACATCTGGGTTTATGATAATCCATACAGTTCCTGCTTAAAGAGCGAGGCAGTACAGCTGATAGAAAAGTACCCGGAATATGCGGTGAATATCAACTGGTGCATGATGTTGGCAGCATATCCGGTGTTTCTTGATATGTGCAAATTGATTGGTAAAATGTCGGAATTTCAAGATGAAATTACGCTTGCCCAGTTGAAGCAAAAGTTATTTGATGAGTGGGGAGAAAGAACAACCTTATATCATTCAATTGATAAATTGATTGCAACACTGAAGGAATTCGATGTGTTGCGCTGCGAAAAGCCGGGAAAGTATCACATTAACAGGATGGTAGTAAATAATGAACAAATCAGTGCATTTATGGCATATGCAGTGATGAATATTGATGACAGTGGATACTACTCTTTTCAAGAATTGAATGATTCAGTATACCTGTTTCCATTTGAATATCATGTTGAAAAGGAAGCTATTGCTTCGGATGGCAGATTTTCAATCAGTACATTTGGTGGTGAGATTTCGATTTCTCTAACCTAAAATTGAGATATGAGATTAAAGATTCCGAGAAAGAAAAGCTTGTGGTACGATTGCTGAAAAGCTTAATAGGAATATCTACCGGGCGGGTAATTATACCAAGAAGAAATCATTGATGTGAATCCAATCATCTTCCGAAAGTTGACACGGGAAGATTGGCTGCATATTGTGGATGTCTGCGATAAGAGCCTTGAAAAATACTATTTGCGGCTCAAAAAATGATGTGAACTCCGATAATTGACTACGGGTGACGTGCATGATGAAAATAGTGAGAAATATGATCAGGTGCAAAAAGTGCAGGGACGTTATAGAAAGCTACTCTGTGCATGATTTCAAATTTTGTTCTTGCGGATCGTGTGCAGTCGATGGGGGATATGAGTATCTCCGTAGATGCGGAAACCCGGAAGACTGGGAAGAACTGTCTGAAACGAAGAGCGTAGATGATTGAAAACGATCATTAAAGCTGAAGTTTAGAGGCAAGCAAAAAGCTCTTGACCTCTATATTAAAGGCCAAGAGCTTTTTTGCAAAGATGATGCTGTAAAGAAGTAAAACAGTGAAAGCAATAAGAACAGGGGGTCAATTACTTTGCACTTTTTGCATGCGTTGCACTAACCAGTGATTGAGAAGGCGTTAATGGAGCAAGCCATACTTTGCCAGTTCCCTTATAAACATTTACCAGACCCTCACCGGATGCGGCAGAACCAAGCAAGGTTTTTCCGGAACGTTCAACCGTAAAGCTGAGACTGCCGGACCAGCAAATCGCAAAGCTGCCATCAATTTTTAAAACGTCGTCTTGAAGGTCGATTTCTACGATTTCCGAACGGGGAACATTGCTTTCCAGTACACATACACCATTGCCAGCAAGCCGTAGATTGAAGAGTCCTTCATTTCCGAGTGCTGCAGAAGAAAGCGAGGAGCGTGCCTGAATCTCGTGCTTGACAGTGGATTCACAGGCCAGGAACATGCCGTCTTCCATTACAAGACCGCCTGTCCAGTCACCGACATTTTCGGTCAGAAGATATTTATAGGTGGGTTCGGTCACGAGCACACCCGTTCCGACGTACTCCGGCTTGATTGCGCTTTCTTTTGTGACGGAACTTTTTACCATTTTGCCTAAGAAGTCGCCAACACCCTTCAATCCGGTGGTTGCTTGCACATTGCCAACAATGTACTGCATTGCGCCCGCTTGGAGAACAAGCCCAACTTTTCCGTTGAGACTGGCAATGGCCTGTTTCCGTTTGACATTCATCTGGCTCATATAGTATTCTTCCATTGCATTGCAAGGCGCTACGGAGAAATCGACATTGTGCTCAACAATGGAAAAGATACCCTTCTGTTCGGTGACGATGTGACTTGTCTGATTTGCCAGATTGTTGATTTTAAACATAAGCAAATACCCCATTCAAAGCAGATTTCGCATTTTTGTATGCAAGATTTGGTGTCTGTAAAAATGCTTAGATAAGTAGTCACAGTACAACTGAATAACTCCTTAAAATTCAGTGTATCATACGTCAACTGAAAATACTATCATCAAACCACACAAAACATTTGAGACTTTTTTGGCGAGGGGAGAGTATAGGAGTTGAAAGTTTGGCCAGTGAGAATATAAAAAACAGGTTACTGATGCAAGTCGAAAAACTGCCGTTTGTAGCAGATCTGTAGCAAATCGCTTTGATTTAACGAACCAACGTTATAAAAACCGAAAAGCCATCATGCATCACACGCAGGGGACTGAGGTTTGGGTACTTTTTTGTTCCCGGGATGCTTGCATTTACGCAACAGTGCGGTAAACAGGCAAAGGCGAGGAAACGCGCATATCACATTCTATAAACAAAGAAATGGCTGCTGCACAGGGAAGAAAACCTGTGCAGCAGCCATTTTTATTGTTGTATAAGATCAGTCCTTCTTCTCGGCGGTGCGGGCAAAGAAGTTGGCGAGGACGGCGCCGGAAATGTTATGCCACACCGAGAACACAGCACCAGGGATGGTTGCCAGCGGATACTGTGCAAAGTGGGCAGCGGCCAGAGAGGTGGCCAGACCGGAGTTCTGCATACCGACCTCAATGGAGATTGCACGGCACTTGGTGGAATCCAGCTTCAGCAGCTTGCCCACGCCGAAGCCGGTGAGGTAGCCCAGCAGGTTGTGCAGGATGACCACGGCAAGGATCAGCAGGCCGCTGGTCATGATCTTAGCGGAGTTTGCGGACACAACAGCGCAGATGATGAGCACAATGGCAGTGGTGGAGACCAGCGGCAGCACGCGGACGGCGTTCTGGGTGAAGGCATGGAAGAAGTGGTTGACCACAAAGCCCAGTGCGATGGGCACCAGCACCACCTTGACGATGGACAGGAACATATTTACAGGGTTCACATCCACGCGCTGACCGGCATACAGCAGGGTGAGCAGCGGGGTGAGGAAGGGTGCCAGCACGGTGGAAACTGCGGTCATGCCGACGGACAGTGCAACGTCGCCCTTGGACAGATAGGTCATCACGTTAGAGGAGGTGCCGCCGGGGCAGGTACCCACAAGGATGACACCGATAGCCAGCTCGGTGGGCAGGTGGAACAGCTGCGTCAGTGCCCATGCAAGGAAGGGCATCAGGGTGAACTGTGCAATGCAGCCGATGATCACGTCCTTTGGGCGGCTGAACACCACCTTGAAGTCCTCCGGCTTCAGGGTAAGACCCATGCCGAACATAACGATGCCCAGCAGGGTGTTGACCCACGCGGTCTTTACCACGCTGAAGGTGCCGGGGAACAGCAGCGCCAGCGCCGCTACCACAATGACGATGGCGGCCATGTACTTGCCCACAAAGTCGCTTACTTTTTCTAATGTTTTCATGATAATACTCCTTTTTCCTTGGGTGTATCTGAAAAGTCGAAAATTTAGTCTATTTCTACAAGCACAGCTGGATTTTGCGTGAATCAGCCTTGAAATCCACAAAGGATTCCTGCAGCTCTTTGCCTTAAATTCCGCTTGTGCTTGCGAAATATTCGTCATTTTCTTTGTTTTCAGATACACCTTAAACACTTATTTTTGCGGATGCAAAGGCAATGAAACATCCGGAAAATGGCTTTCCCGCAAACAAAAAACGCCTTTGTCCCTTACGGTTCGTAAGAGACAAAGGCGTATAAACTCCTCTGCGGTACCACTCTTATTGCCGGTGCAAAGCCCGGCCCCTCAGTGCGCATCCAACAATGCGCGGCCCGTGATAACGGGGGCCTGCCGTTCCCGCTTACTGGGGCACATACACTGCCCATTCAGCCGGAAAGCTCGGAGAGGATCTTCCCGCGGACGCCCTGCACTGCCTTGCACCAGCCGGCAGCTCTCTGCAGCATTCTTTCCGGGTACTCTTTCTCGTCATAGCCGAATATTTCACTGCCACGGAGTATACTCCCCTCGGGGGCTGAAGTCAAGGGACGTGACCCGTCTGTTTTTTCATCCGGCTCACATCAAAGGTGAAAACGGCTCAGGCAATGGCTGAGGGACAGAACGCGGTTGCCGCTATAAAAACGCTTGTACTCCGTTCAAAAAGAAGGTAATATTATATAAAGCCACGGCGTTTTGATGCCTTTCGAGCAGCTCCTTCGGGAGCAGAAGGACGAGCGTTGTATTTGGTGAGGGAATAGCCGCTTTGATGCGGTACGGATTTACTGCCTTGCACGCAAGGAAGAAAGAAAATACGTTTTTACTATGAAAAATAAGGGTTGCGAAAATGCCAGAAGATGTTTTAAAGTATGATCTGTTTCAAAAAGCATATAAAAAATTGAAATCAAATGCCTACTATGACAAGACAAATCTGCACCTGAGGGATCGGATCGCGGAAGCGGAAAATACGCCCGGTTTAACGATAGAGGAACGTCTGGAACGTTTGTATCAGGCGTTTACTGAGCCGAGCCGTATGAAGTGGGAGCAGGAAAAAGATAATATCCTGAAAAGCATTTCCTGCCGCATACTTCCGAAAAAAATCAGGAATACAAAAAAGGAACGGCAGGCTGAAACAGATGGCATTCTGATCAGCGGGGTGCCTGCAAAGCAGATCAGGCTCGGCGAAGCACAATACTTCATCGACATGGATCTTGAGGGGATGATCCTTGGCGTTTTATGGATCATGATGATCGGATGGCAGCTGGACAAAGCCTATACCAATTGCTACGGAAATCGTATCCGAAAGACGTTATATAATGAATTTTCCAAGGAGCCTACCTTTTCACCGGCACTGTTTGAGCCGTATTTTCAGAATTATGAGAGCTGGCGGGATCAAGCACTGACCTTGGCGCAAAAGTGTATGCAGCAGGATGATGTTTTGATCCTTACGCTGGACTTTAAGCGATACTACTACTCCGTGGATGTATCAGAGAAATTCATGAAGGAGGTGCTTGCCGGAGTAAAAGGAAGCTCTGACTACAGCGAAAAATATCTGAGCAGGATAAACGATTTTGTCTACTGCGTGATCAAATGCTATTCGGAAATTTACAGGGAGCATAGTGGAGAAAAAGAGATACGCAATATCTTACCGATCGGTTTTCTGCCGTCGGGAGTTTTAGCGAATGAGTGTCTGAAAAAATTCGACACGGCAATTCTGGATGGCTGGAATCCGCTATACTATGGACGATATGTAGATGATATACTGATCGTAGAAAAGGTGGAAAAGGGAAGTCGGATCGCGCAAAAAGCGCAGAACGGCGAACTGGGATTCCGGGAAGCGTTTGAATATTATACGGTGAATAACGCGCGGTGGACCGGCGAAGCGAAGCGAAACGCAAGGGCTGTTTTTAAAAAAGAAGAAGGTGACTGCGGGACCTACAGCGTTCTGCCGGAGTTTACAAAGCCATTGGGGAGAGCAACAAAGATCCGGCTGCAGGCAGGCAAAATAAAGCTGTTCTACTTTCAGCGGAGACAATCGGATGCATTGATCACCTGCTTTAAGAACAGCATTGAAAAGAATAAGTCGGAATTTCGCTGGATGCCGGAGGACGACGCGGTATTTCAGGAGGATGATTATTCGGAGGTTTTTGAGCTAAGGCATCGTGGCGTGAATAAGCTGCGTGAGGTGGAGGAGATCGCGGTCGACAAATACGCACTTTCAAAATATCTTGGAAAGCTGCAAAGGGTCAATGGGCTGATCACAGAGAAAACGAAGGGCGAGGAATATAATTTTGTCCGCGATCTCCATAAAATATTTACGCCGGAAACGGTGATCGAAAATTATACGCTCTGGGAGCGCGTGATCACGATCCTATTTGTGAAAAGATCCTATAAGGCACTGCTCAGATTTCTTGGCCTTGTTATGGATACAATCGATGAAACGAGTTACGCTCCGGAGGAAGAAAACGATCGTGCAAAGCAGGTGACAAATGCGCTGCGGGAAGCGATGAAGGAACATCTTGTTTCCAGCATGGCTCGCCCGATGGCACTTCGTGTAGGGGAAAGCTTCAAGGATTGGAAGCTGGAAAAAACTACGCAGACCCCGCTTGACGAGCGGACAGAGACGCTTTTGATGAAAGCGCAGAACCGCGCAAGGGGCTACTTTAAAGCCAGAATGCTGGATAAAAATCTGTGTGTTATCTGGCCGGAGCTGGTGGAGCATAGCGAGGAGGGGCTGCAGAAAAATGATCTGACCAACGAAGAGGATGTGGCGGAGCTGCTGAAAAAAGGAAACCACGGAGAATCCTTTCAGAAAGAAATGGAGCGGATCATAAAGCAGAGCTATATCTATTATCCGTACCTTATCAAGCCGGCAGAGCTGCTGATCGCAAAATTGATGGTTGATCTTGTCTGCACAAAAAATCTGAAGGATCTGAATGAGGTCGGAGAGATCTTTAAACAATGCTGGCAGCTGAATTATAGTCCGTTTTCAACGGAAGGCGGGGCAGACAATGGCTATACGGAAGAAAACATCAAGATCGGTGAGCTTCATAAACAGCCCGTTTTTCAAATCGGAAAGCCGAGCCTTTCAAAGCTCCGGGTAGCGGTTGCCAATATCAGGATGGACATTTCAAGCTTCGAGCAGGCGGTTATGCATAAGCCGGACAGAAGCTACCGGAGGTATCAGCAGATAGCGGAATTGGTGAATACGGCTGTCCGCGAAAAAGCTGATATGCTGGTAATGCCGGAAGCGTGCACGCCGAAGGAATGGCTGCCAACACTGGCCAGAACCTGCGAGAAAAATCATCTGGCGGTTGTGACGGGAGTAGAGCATATTATTGCGGATAACTGTGTTTATAACCTGACAGCAGTGATCCTTCCGTATGAGGAAAAATGGACAGGGCAGTGGCACTCGGTGATCCTGTATCATTCGAAAAACCATTTTGCACCCGAAGAAAAGCGGATGATCGAAGGCTTGCACCTGAGAGCCATGGAAGGAACCGGAGATGCTGAAGCAAACGAAGATGCAAAGTATGAACTGTACGGCTGGAACGGATTCTGGTTTTCCGTGTACTGCTGCTTTGAGCTTACCTCTATTCGGGACCGTTCGATCTTTCAGTCCTATATCGATGCCTTGGTCGCGGTCGAATGGAATCACGATGTAAACTATTATAGCAATATCATTGAATCACTAAGCAGAGACATTCACTGCTATTGCATCCAGACGAACACCTCTGAGTATGGGGACAGCCGCATCACAAAGCCTTCCAAAACCGAAAACAAGGACATTCTGAGGCTGAAAGGGGGAAGCAATGCAACAGCGCATATTGGCGTCATCGATCTGGAACAGCTTCGGAAATTTCAGATGAAGGCATACAGCGGGCAAAAAGAAGATAAAGCTTTTAAACCGACACCGCCGGATTTCGACTACCGCGGGGCATACGAACGCCAAAGAGGAACGATGTTTGAAAGCTTCTGCGTAAAGAAATAAGCAGACTGCTGTAAGACAGAGCCTGAATTTGTTGCATTTTTGCAGCACCTTCCAGCCCACTCTGGGTACTTATATAACAAATAAAGCCACGATATAAACGCTACTTCTAGCATTATATCGTGGCTTTTCTCGTGGTCGGAGTGGCGAGACTCGAACTCGCGGCCTCCTGCTCCCAAAGCAGGCGCGCTACCAACTGCGCAACACCCCGGCATCCGGCGGCACAGCTGTACCGCCAGAGTATAGTATATCGTTTTTTGCGCGGTTCGTCAATACGGAATCCGCAGTTAAGGGCACCGGTGCTTTTCGACTTTTTCAGCCAATAAAAGCAGCAGTGAGGAAGAGGACGATGACGGGCATCTTTTGCAAAAAGGGAAGGTTTTGGTGCAACTGCCGAAAAGCGGATGCAAAAACTAGGCAGAGTGCAAAACTTGTTGCACTATAGTTGCAAGCGAACCGGAAAGGTGCTATCATAACATTATATCGCCGGGAAGTGCGGCGGTGGGTAATTAGGCGGCAGCTGAAAAGAAAGGCACGGCGTAAGCGATGACGATACAGGAATGCTATAAAAAGATGGGCGCAGACTATCAGGAGGTGCTGGGGCGGCTGCACAACGAAGCCATGATCGGCAAATTCGTGCGGATGTTTTTGCAGGACGACAGCTTTCAGATCTTGGAGGAAGCGCTGCGCAGGGGAGACGTGAAGGAAGCGTTCCGCGGCGCGCATACCCTCAAGGGCGTCTGCCAGAATCTGGGCTTTTCCAATCTGTATGCGCCTGCCTATGCCCTGACCGAGACCCTGCGCGCCGGGCAGCTGGAGGGCACACAGGAGCAGTTTGCAAGGGTGGAAGAGCAGTATCAATGCACGATGGACGCTATCCGTGCACTGGACTAAAAATTAATGCGGTGCCGGGCGGCTTTCGGGCTGCCCGGCATTGTTCTTTTACAGGATATGCCTGAAAAGCGCGTCAACCGCCCCTTGTGCCGCCGCGCAGTTTGCGGTATGATAGACAAAAAAGGGAAGGAGATCCCATTATGTCCAAACATATCCTTGTCTGCCTGCCCATCAGCGCAGAGCAGAGGGCTCGCATCGAGGCGGTGCAGGGCTTTGCATATCGCTTTACCACCCCGGACACCGCCACGGCGGAGGATGCCCTGTGGGCCGATGCCGTGCTGGGCAATCTGCCGGTGCCGCTGATCCGGCAGAACGGCCATCTGGAATGGTTCCAGTCCAACGCAGCAGGCCCCAATAACTATCTGGAGCCGGGTGTGCTGCCAGAGGGCTGCATCGTGACCAACGCCACCGGTGCTTACGGTCTGGCCATCAGCGAGTGTATGCTGGCAATGTGGCTCAGCCTGCTCAAGGAACTGCCTACCTACCGGGACAACCAGCGGGAGCACCGCTGGGCACCCACCGGCCACTCTGTGGGCAGCATCGCGGGCAGCCGGGTACTGTGCGTGGGCATGGGCGATATCGGTTCTAACTTTGCCCGGCGGGCCTATGCACTGGGTGCCGAGGTGGTAGGCGTGCGCCGCACCGTGCATCCGGACACTCCCTGCCCGGACTACTGCACCCGGGTGGTGGCGCAGAGTGCATTGGACGCAGAGCTGCCGCAGGCCGACCTTGTGGCGTTGAGCCTGCCCGGCACGCCGGAGACACTGCATCTGTTCGGCGCAGAGCGGCTGGCGCTTTGCAAGCCCGGTGCTATCCTGCTCAACGTGGGGCGCGGCACCACCGTGGACGGTGAGGCGCTGGCAGCCGCCGTGCACAGCGGGCAGCTTTCCGGCGCAGGGCTGGACGTGACCGACCCCGAGCCGCTGCCGCCGGAGCATCCCCTGTGGGCGGAGCCCAACGTGATCATCACGCCCCATGTCACCGGCGGCTTCAGCCTGCCCAAGACGCTGGACAATATCGTGGATATCTTTGCGCACAACCTCAAGCGCTATGCCGCCGGTCAGCCGCTGGATAACCAGATGGACCGCCGCACCCAGTACGCCAGCGGCGCACGGCTGCAAAGCACACTATAAAACGCAAAAACTGCCGCACAGGTGTGCGGCAGTTTTTGTTTCTGTGTTTTACAGCATCACTGCGCCTGTGCAAGGCAGGCGTCCATGGCGGTAAAGATGGCCTCGCTGGTCAGGGTGGCGCCGGTGATGGCGTCCACACCGGCGGTGGAGCCGGTCTGTGTCAGCTGGGCTGCCAGCGTCTCGGCGGCTTTGCCGCCTAAGTCCGGGGTCTCGGCAGAGGCGTCCACCTGCACGGCAGTTACCTTGCCGCCGGTCACGGTGACGGTAACGCTCACCTCGCCCACGCAGCCCTGCGCAGAGGAGGTGTAGCTGCCATCGGTCAGGGGAGCGGCGTTGTCGGCGGCGGGTACGGTGCCGGTGTTGTGGATATACAGGTTCAGCACAATGCCCATCAGTACGGTGGCCACCAGCATGAGCAGGATATTACGGGTCATTTTTGCGGTCATGGTATGGTATCTTCTCCTTGGGGGGTGATTATTTTGCGGGCTTGAAGCTGTCGCGCAGGGTGACTACCCGGTTGTACACGCCGGGGTTCTTGCTGTCCGGGGTAAAGAAGCCGGTGCGCACGAACTGGAACTTCTCGCCGGGCTTTGCGTCCTTCAGGCTCTCCTCCAGCTTGCAGCCGGTGCGCACGGTGACGCTTTCCGGGTTCAGGTAGTCCTTGTAGTCGCTGCCCTCGGGGATGCCGTTCATGTTGGCTTCGGTGAACAGCTTGTCGTACAGACGCACCTCAGCGTCCACGCAGTGTGCGGCGCTTACCCAGTGGATGGTGCCCTTGACCTTGCGGCCATCGGCGGGATTGCCGTTGCCGGTCTCGAGGTCAGCAGTGCAGTGGATGGCGGCAATGCTGCCATCGGCGTTCTTGTCCACGCCGGTGCACTTGACGATATAGGCACCCATCAGACGCACCTCGCCGTCCACGGTCAGGCGCTTGAACTTGGGAGGCGGCACCTCGGCAAAGTCCTCAGCGTCGATCCACAGCTCGCGGGTAAAGGCCACCTTGCGGGTGGTGGTATCGTTGGCCTCGCGGTTGGGGTTGTTGGCTACGTCAAAGTACTCGGTCTTGTCGGCGGGGTAGTTGTCCACCACCAGCTTGACCGGCTCCAGCACGGCAATGCGGCGCTGTGCGGTCAGGTCCAGCTCGCTGCGGATGCAGGCTTCCAGCTGACGCATATCGATCAGGTTGTCAGACTTGGAGATACCGGCCTCCCGCACAAAGGTGAAGATGGAGGTGGGGGTGTAGCCGCGGCGGCGCAGACCGCACAGGGTGGGCATACGGGGATCGTCCCAGCCGTCCACGATGCCCATCTCCACCAGTTCGCGCAGGTAGCGCTTGCTCATGACCGTGTTGGTCATGTTCAGGCGGGCAAACTCGCGCTGCTTGGGGAACTCGGCGCCAAAAATGTTCTCGATGACCCAGTTGTACAGCGGGCGGTGGTTCTCGAACTCCAGACTGCACATACTGTGGGTGATGCCCTCGATGGCGTCCTGAATGGGGTGGGCGAAGTCGTACATGGGGTAGATGCACCACTTGTTGCCCTGACGGTGATGCTCGGCGTACTTGATGCGGTAGATAGCCGGGTCACGCATATTCATGTTGGGGCTTGCCAGATCGATCTTGGCACGCAGGGTCTTTTCGCCCTCCTTGAACTCACCGGCACGCATCCGGCGGAACAGGTCGAGGTTCTCTTCCGGGCTGCGGTCGCGCCACGGAGAAGGGCGGGAGGGCTTGCCGGCATCGGAGCCGCGGTACTCGCGCATCTCCTCGCGGGTCAGGTCGTCCACATAGGCCTTGCCCTCGGTGATCAGCTTCTCGGCGTACTCGTAGCACTTATCAAAGTAATCGCTGCCGTAGAAGATGCCGCCATTGGGGTCGGCACCCAGCCAGTGCAGGTCCTCGATGATGCTGTTGACATACTCCTCGCCTTCGCGGGCGGGGTTGGTGTCGTCCAGACGCAGGTTGAATTTGCCGCCGTACTGGTTGGCAATGGACCAGTTGATATAAATGGCCTTGGCGCTGCCGATGTGCAGATAGCCGTTGGGCTCCGGCGGGAAACGGGTGTGGATCTGCTGCACCTTGCCCTCGGCAAGGTCGGCATCGATGATATCCGTCAGAAAGTTTTTATCAGCCATATAGGTTCCCCCTGTCAGGGCACAGCGTGCCCTCTTATACTCATAATACTATATAATACACTATTTTGCGTTTTTCTTCAAGTACGGACTTGCGCGGCAGATGGGGGGGATGATCCTCGGAATAAAGGCTTCCCCCGGCCGGGGGAAGCCTTTAGCGGAAAATTGATCAAAAAGGATGCGAAGCCGTCTTAGTTAAAGGAGCGGAAGCCCTTGCCGATGATCTCGCTGGAGTTGACGATGGTGATAAAGCTGTGGGGGTCGTTCTCCCGCAGGAAGTTGCGCAGCTGCAGGGCCTGACGGCGGGTGAGCACGGTCACCAGCACGCTGAGCTCATGGTGGGTGTAGGCACCGTAGGCCTTTTCCACCGTGGCGGAGCGGTTCATGTTGTGGATGATAAAGTCCAGAATGGGCTGCGGGTTCGCGGTCATAATGGTGCACACCTTGCGCAGGCGGATGTTTTCAATGGCACCGTCCACCACAAAGGACTTGCCGATGAGGCCAAGGATACAGTACAGGCCGGTGCCCATGCCGAACCGCACGGCGGCGGCCAGCACGATGAGGATATCGCTGACCATCAGCGCTTTGCCGATCTCCATGGAGGTGTACTTGGCAAGGATCAGCGCCACGATGTCGGTGCCGCCGGTGGAAGCGCCGATATCAAACACGATGGCAGCGCCCAGTGCGGGCAGGAACACCGCGAACACCAGATCCAGCATGGCATCGCCGCTCAGGGACACGCCGGAGGGGTACAGCCACTCGCAGCCGGACACGAAAAAGGAGAGCGCAAAGGAGGAGTAGATCGTCCAGCCCATGCACCTGATGCCCAAAAAGATAAAGCCCAGTACCACCAGCACAAGGTTGATGATCCACATAAAGCCGCCCACGTTAATCCGGGGGAACAGGTCTGCCAGCAGGATGGACAGGCCGGAGGTGCCGCCGAAGGCGAAGTGGTTGGGATTTTTAAAATATACGATGCCCACTGCCGTAAGCACAAGGCCGAGGTTCAGCAGGGCAAAGAAATTTAGATTCTTCAGCAGATTTTCGCGGCTGAAGGCTTCTTTTAAACCGTTCATGGGGTTCCTCCAACAAAAAATACAGTGATTTAGCCCGAATGACATGCAAAAATATACTCTCCTTGTACAAGGAAGTCAAGGGATAAAGCGGAAGTTGTAGAAAAAGACGGAAAACAGCCGATAAAAGGTGGAAAAACCGACACCTTCGGTCCATTTTGGGCGCAAAAAGGGCAAAACAAAGCGCCGCCCGCAGACAAAGCTGTCTGCGGGCGGCGCGGAGATTCAGTTCAGCAAAAGGGAAAAGTGCTTACAGGTTGAAGTAACGCTTTGCGTTGTCGAAGCAGATGCCCTTGACGATCTTCTCCAGAGCCTTCTCGTCGTTGGGATACTCGCCATCCTCGACCCACTGGCCGATGATGTTGCACAGGATGCGGCGGAAGTATTCGTGACGGGTGTAGCTCAGGAAGCTGCGGCTGTCGGTCAGCATACCCACAAAGTTGCCCAGCAGGCCAAGGCTTGCCAGACGGATCATCTGATCCTCCATGCCGATCTTGTGGTCGTTGAACCACCAGGCGGAGCCGTGCTGGATCTTGCCCGGCACCTCGCTGTTCTGGAAGCAGCCCAGAATGGTGCCGATCTGTGCGTCGTCGGCGGGGTTCAGGCTGTAAATGATGGTCTTGGGGCACTCATCGGTGTCGTTCAGGGCGCTGAGCAGCTGTGCGATCTCGCCGCCGCAGGTGGCAGTGTTGATCATGTCAAAGCCGGTGTCGGGGCCCAGCAGGCTGTTCATCTTGCGGTTCACGCCGCGCAGGCAGTTGTAGTGGATCTGCATGGCAATGCCCAGACGATGGTACTGCTTGCCCAGATGGATCAGGATGTAGGTCTGGTACTTCTCAGCCTCTTCCACGGTGCAGCTCTCGCCCTTCATCACCTTCTGGTAGATGGCGTTCACCTCGTCCTTGGTGGCCTCACGGTAGGGCACGTAGTCCAGACCGTGGTCAGAAGCGCGGCAGCCCATCTCGGCAAAGAACTCGATGCGCTTGGTCAGGGCATCGGTCACGCAGTCGATGCAGGCCAGCTTTTCCTTGCCCACAACGGCAGCCAGCTTGCCCATGTACTCAGCAAAGCCGGGCTTGCTGATGTTGACGGCCTTATCAGGACGGAAGGAGGGAGCCACGGTGAACTTGATGGTGGGATCTTCCTTGATCTTCTTGTGCCAGTACAGGTCATCGATGGGGTCATCGGTGGTGCCGATAAAGGCCACGTTGCTCTGCTCGATCAGGCCGCGGACGGTCAGCTTGGGATCGTGCTGCAGCTTGTCGTTGCACAGGTTCCACACTTCCTCAGCGGTGTCGCCGTTCAGCACGCCGTCGTAGCCGAAGAAAACGTGCAGCTCCAGGTTGGTCCAGTGGTACATGGGGTTGCCGATGGCCATGGGCAGTGCCTCGGCAAACTTCTGGAAGCGCTCGCGGTCGGGCTTATCACCGGTGATGTACTCCTCGGGCACGCCGTTGGAACGCATCACGCGCCACTTATAGTGATCGCCGAAGTAGCTGCCGTCCGGGTTGCGGCCGCCCAGCCACACCTGAGTGATGTTCTCAAAGCGGCGGTTCTCGTAGATCTCGCGGGGAGGGATGTGGCAGTGATAGTCGCAGATGGGCATAGCAGCTGCATAGTCGTGATACAGATGCTGTGCGGTAGCAGACTGGAGCATGAAGTCCTTATCCATAAATGCTTTCATGGGATTTTAACTCCTTTTCTCTGATGAATTTGTTAAAATTTAGACAAAAACGGGCATGAAATTGCACCTGCTTTAAACGGGCAGGCTGCCTTATCCTTAGTATACCGGAAAATGCCGATGTATACAACTGAAAAACTGCCAAAATTTCACCCTTGGAATTGTACAAACCGCTGGAAATGCGCTAAATAGCCATTTTTGGACTAAAAACATTGCACAAAACACTTGACTTCTTTGTATACAACAGCATAAAATAGGAGCAGAAGATGGCAGGGAAAACGAGAGCCTGCCATGCAAAGCAAGTTTATAAAGGAGATCAATAAGATGGAAACTTTGAACTACAAGGTTCTGGAAGGCACTGGCTACAACGGCTACATCCTGAAGGATGCTCCCGTTAAGGTGATGCAGTTCGGCGAGGGCAACTTCCTGCGTGCTTTCGTGGACTATTTCTATGATGTTGCAAACGAAAAGGCCGGCTACAACGGCAAGGTCAAGCTGGTGCAGCCCATCGGCAACTTCCCCCAGATGGCAGACTGGATCAACGAGCAGGAGGG